>NZ_CP061298.1:1200000-1500000 GCF_018687595.1 Polynucleobacter paludilacus
AATGGAATATTCGCTTTCAGTGCATTTTGTTGCTCTTCGCTTAGAGCGCGAGTCATATCCGTATCAATAAAGCCAGGCGCAACACAATTCACCGTAATGTTACGGCTGCCAATTTCTCTAGCAAGAGCGCGCGTCATTCCAGAGACCCCTGCCTTAGCAGCAGCATAGTTCGCCTGTCCTGGGTTGCCCATATGCCCCACGATTGAGGTGATATTGATAATTCGGCCAGCACGCGCTTTCATCATCGGACGCAAAACCGCCTGCGACAATCTGAAAACCGCGCTCAGATTGGTATCAATCACATCTGTCCATTCCTCGGACTTCATGCGCATCGCTAATTGGTCTTTGGTAATGCCAGCGTTGTTAACCAATATATCGATCCCACCAAATTCTTTAACAATCAAATCGATAATCTCTTCACAAGCCTTTGAATCAGTCACATTCAGAGCCATGCCCTTACCACCATTCGACTTCAGACGGGCATCAATCGCTTGAGCTCCCGCCTCAGTCGTGGCCGTACCGATCACTTTGGCACCAGACTGCATTAAGGCATCCGCAATCGCTTGGCCAATTCCACGCGATGCTCCAGTTACTAAGGCAATTTTTCCGTTGAGATCGAGATTCATATTCTTTTATATTCCGTAATCAATAGTCCACTGCTGGTTTATTTCACACTCTTAAATACTTCTTGCAAACTGGCTTCATCAAACATCGGCAGGCCTGTAACCTGATCATTAATCCGTTTGGCCAAACCAGCCAATACTTTTCCAGGGCCACATTCAATCACTTGGGTGACGCCCTGATTGGCCATCAGATTGATGGTTTCATGCCAGCGAACCGGTCTGGCCGCTTGCCGCACTAAGGCATCTTTAATGGCGGCAGGATCGCTTAAGACTTGAACATCTACGTTATTCACAACAGAGATGCTTGGGGTATTGAAAACAACACCGCTCAAATAGGTCTGTAATTTTTCGGAGGCAGGTTGCAGTAGTGAAGAATGAAATGGGGCAGAAACAGGTAATGGCAAGGCACGTTTAGCACCAGCCGCCTTCAAGAGTTCACAAGCCTTCGCTACAGCGTCGCTTGAACCCGCAATCACCACTTGCCCAGGGGCATTGAAATTTACAGCCTCGACTATCTGGCCAGAGGCTTTACTAGCTTCAGCACAAACCTGCTTTACGATCTCATCATCCAGACCCAAAATTGCCGCCATACCACCGGTACCCACTGGTACCGCAGTCTGCATTGCTTCGGCACGGAAGCGCACTAAAGGTACTGCATCCTTGAATGCGATGACACCAGCAGCAACTAAGGCAGAGTACTCACCCAGGCTGTGGCCCGCCATCATAGTGGGCGCAGGAGCGCCCTCTGCTAACCAAGCACGATAAAAAGCGACTCCAGCCGTCAACATGACGGGCTGGGTATTGGTAGTTAAAGACAAGGTCTCAGCAGGGCCCTCAGCAATCAGTTGAGCCACATCCTCACCTAAAGCATCTGAAGCCTCTTGCAAAACGGCCTTCACTTCAGTGCGATGCGCAATGGTATTCAACATACCTACCGATTGAGAGCCTTGGCCAGGGAAGATGAATGCAAAAGTCATTTGATCAATAGTTGTATTGAAATTTAGTATTTAAGAACCACTGCGCCCCAAGCGAAACCGCCGCCAACACCCTCTAATAATAGATGTTGGCCTCGCTGTATTTGACCAGAACGTACACCTGCATCTAGTGCAAGCGGTATGGAGGCAGCAGATGTATTGCCATGCTCATGTACTGTCACAATCACTTTGTCCATCGACATACCCATCTTGCGGGCCGTACCTTCCATGATCCGAATATTGGCTTGATGTGGCACCAACCAGTCGATTTGCTCTGGCTTGAGTCCTGCTTTGTCGATAGCCTCGATGGCAACTTGCTCAAGCACCTTAACGGCCAATTTGAACACCGCCTGGCCATCCATGGTCATAAAGGCTGAACCTTCAACTCCACCACGAACCGCTCTGCCCGGTACGCACAGAATGTCACGTTGACTGCCATCTGCATGTAAAGCGCTCGATAGAATTCCTGGCTCTGGAGAAGCTTCAAGCACTACCGCACCAGCACCATCACCAAAGAGCACGCAAGTCGTGCGATCTTTAAAATCCAAAATGCGAGAGAAGGTCTCTGCACCGATGACTAACACTTTTTTGTAAGTGCCCGTCCTAATAAAAGCATCAGCTATCGCCAATGCATAAGAAAAGCCTGCGCAAACCGCTTGCACATCGAAGGCAGCACATTGGTTGTGTGCACCTAGCTTATCCTGAACCACGCAAGCAGTACTTGGGAAACCACCCAGATGATCGGGGGTAGATGTAGCCAAAATAATGAGATCAATTTCTTGAGCGGAGCTCTTGGCACTGGCTAAAGCAGCCTGAGCTGCTTTGACTGCAAGATCGCTAGTGAGCTCATTTTCAGCAGCGAAGTGACGTGCAGAAATTCCACTGCGGGTAAAAATCCATTCATCACTCGTTTCTACTCCGCTCTTTGCTAAGCGCTCAACCAGATCTTGATTTGTCAGGCGCTGCTCTGGCAGATAACTGCCGGTTCCTGCCACCCGAGAATACATACTCATGCTTTAGTCTCCGCCACAAAGTCCTGTGCGATTCGTTCTACCATCTTATTCTTAGCTGCCTCATATGCACGATCTAAAGCAAAACCAAAGGCAAACCGGTCGGCTGAGCCATGACTTTTGATCACGCAACCCCGCAAACCCAACAATACAGCACCGTTATACCGGCGATGGTCTACTCGCTTACGCACTCTCAACAAGGGGACCATGGCGCAGATCGCCATGATTTTGGTCATCAGTGAGCGATTAAACTCCTCCCGAATCAAGCCGCTCATCATCTTAGCCAATCCTTCACTCGCCTTCAGAACCACATTACCAACAAAGCCATCACATACCACGATGTCGGTTGTGCCTTTAAAGATGTCGTTACCTTCAACATTGCCATAAAAATTCAGTTTGCTTGCACGCAAAAGTTCTGCAGTTTGCTTAACTACTTCATTACCTTTAATGACTTCTTCGCCAATATTCAGCAGTCCAATGGAAGGGCGATCTTTACCATCGACTACTTGAACCATTACGCTCGCCATTTGAGCAAACTGCAATAAATGCATAGGCTCACAGTCAGCGTTCGCACCTAAATCCAGCATCGTCGTACCGCGCCCCAACTCATTAGGAATTGCAGTGGCGATAGCAGGACGGTCAACTCCATCAAGCGTTTTAAGCACATAACGAGAGATTGCCATCAAAGCGCCAGTGTTTCCAGATGAAATCACAGCGTCGGCCAAACCTTCCTTCACTTGCTCGATAGCAACACGCATTGATGAGTCTTTTTTACGGCGCAAGGCAATCTCGATTGGATCGTCCATCAAAACAACCTCGCTTGCAGGAACAATTTGAATTTGCTCTAAAAGCGTTTTGGAATAGGGTTTTAAGGCGAGCTTCAGTTGCTCAGGGTCTCCAACCAAGGAGATTCTGACATCAGGGTGTTTTTCAAGGAAGTCGCAGCAAGCGGGAATAGTGACTACGACCCCATGGTCTCCGCCCATGGCATCAATAGCGAGAGTGACACTCATAAGCTGATTGAATACTGCAATTGGGTATGTTCAAGAAAAAAGCGGCTTTAAAGAGAGCCGCTTCGATCTTTTTAGACTAAAAAATTAGTCGTTTTTAGTTTTAACAACCTTACGACCACGGTAGTAGCCGTTTGGCGAAATGTGGTGACGTAAATGCGCCTCACCTGTAGTGGCTTCTACAGCCGTAGCAGGTGCGGACAAGAAATCGTGCGCACGGTGCATGCCACGTTTGGAAGGTGATTTTTTATTCTGTTGGACGGCCATATTGAACTCCTAAGCAAGGCAATATTCTAGCATAGAAAACCCCCTAAATGCTTGATTTATTGGCAATTTGCCTTGCTAACACCCTTCACTCCAGAGCCCTGCTTAGGAGCTTTTCTTCATATTTTTCAATATGTTAAAGGGATTTTCTCGCTTTTCAGCAGGGCTTCCTTCTGTCTCATTGGCGTCACCAGAAGACAAATGAGCCTGGCAAACTCCTTCGGGATGCTTTGGAATTAAAGGCAAGGAAAGTAGGATTTCATCCTCAATGGTTTCGAGTAAGTCAAAGTGCTGGGAGGCTACCAAGGGCTCTAGCTCATCATCCTCAATCGGATAGGCATCCGCGTCTGCCTCGCTTGCTAGCAGCAGAAATTGACGCTTTTCAGCCAACTCAACAGCAAAAGGCCTTAGACAACGTTGACAGATCAAATGCAGCTTCCCATTCAGGCTTAAATCCAAAATCGGATTAGGCTCACTTCCGGGTGAATGTGTAAAGCGACTCTGAACTGACCAGGCAAAACCGCCCCCTTCAGCGACCTGAGAAACCTCCTTAGCCACTCGGGTTAGGGCTTTAATAGGCAAAAATCCTGACCCTTGATAGGTCTGAGGGGCACAAAAATCGATCTTGCGCAAAGCATTGGGTTCGCCAGATAAGACCACTTGAGGTAAAACTTGATTACGATTCATGACATCAGTCTAAATGAAGGTAAGTTTTAGTATGGGCAATTCTACAAACCCCAAGTTGATCCTGGCATCGACTTCGGTGTATCGCAAAGAGCTTTTGAACCGTCTCGGCATTCCCTTTGAGGTGATATCACCCAAAGTGGATGAAACGCCTCTTTCAGGAGAAAGCACGCTGACCCTCGCCCTACGTCTTGCAAAGGCCAAAGCAGCAGCGGTTGCCAAAATCCATCCTGAAGCTTGGGTGATTGGCTCTGACCAAGTAGCTGATCTATGTGGCGCAGCTATTGGCAAGCCGGGAAACTTTGAACGTGCGTTTGCACAACTTCAACTCATGCGTGGGTCAATCGTTACTTTTTATACAGCCCTGTGCTTAATGAATGGCGCAAATGAAACGAGCCTTTGTATTCCAACTGAAGTGAAATTCCGCAATCTCAAAGATGATGTACTTGAGGCTTATTTGCATGCCGAAGAACCCTATGATTGTGCCGGCAGCGCTAAGTCCGAAGGCATGGGTATTAGCCTTTTGGAATACATGCGTAGCGATGACCCAACTGCATTGATTGGTTTACCTTTGATTGCACTCAGCGGTTTATTGCGCGATGCCGGCTTCTCCATTCCATCCACGAAGAGCAGCTCTCAATGAAGGCCGCCTTAGGAACTTTGTATCTCGTTCCCAATACTTTGGGTGATCACGCTCGTCAAGAACAATTAGCATCAGTGCTGCCATCTGAAACGATTAGTCAAGCGGCCAAACTTCAATATTGGATTGTGGAAGAAGCCAAAACTGCTCGCGCCTTACTGAAAGCGATAGAAACTGTGACGCCTTTGGTTTGCCCGATTCAAGAAATGCAAATGAGTGAATGGCGTGGTGCAGCTCGCAATGCCAAATATGGTGCAGACATTAAGGCAGCCGATCTACTGAAGCCATTAATTGCAGGCAAAGACATGGGGTTAATGTCGGAAGCGGGTGTGCCTGGTGTTGCTGACCCTGGCGCCGAATTGGTATTAGCCGCACATCAGCTGGGGGCCAAAGTGAAACCACTGGTTGGCCCAAGCTCTCTCTTGTTGGGCTTGATGGCGAGCGGTCTAAATGGGCAACGTTTTGCATTTCAAGGTTATTTACCGCACGACAATCAAGAGCGCAGTAGCAAACTGAAGCAACTCGAGCTAGAGTCCAGAAAATTACAGCAAACCCAATTGTGGATTGAAACGCCCTATCGCAATGCTGCAATGGTTTTGGCCTGCTTGAGCAACTTATTACCGCAGACAAAGCTGTGTATTGGGGTTGATCTCACTTTGCCTACAGAATCTATTAGTACTCTGAGCGTTTCTGAATGGCGCAAGCGCTACCCAAATGAGGCAGCTTGCGCATCACTACAAAACCGACCAGCCGTCTTTTTACTTTTGGCCTAGTGAAGGTCTGAAGCCTTCACGATTGCTTTACCAGCAGCCGTTCCTGCCTCTGCACCAAAACGCTTTGCAACTCGCTCGGCAAAGTTTTCTTTTACGGTGTAATCCAAAATATCTGGCGCCTTGAAGGTGTCGCGTGCCACAGAATTCACAGTGCCATAGCCATCAGCTAAGCCAAGCTTGACTGCTTGTTCGCCATTCCAGACACGACCTGAAAAAAGATCTGGCGCATCTTTTAGGCGATCGCCACGCCCCTCTTTCACCACGTTAATAAACTGTTGGTGAATCTCATTAATCATGGTTTGAACCATCTCAACTTGTTTAGGATTTTCCTTGGTAAACGGATCCATCATGCCCTTGTTAGAGCCAGAAGTAATCATGCGACGAGTTACGCCTAACTTATCCATCAGGCCCGTAAAACCAAAGCCCTCCATGATGACGCCGATTGAGCCAACCAAGCTGGCTTTATCAACCAAGATCTGATCACCCGCGACTGCGACGTAATAACCACCTGAGGCACAAATATCCTCTACGACGACTACCAAAGGCTTATTGGGGTAGAGCTTACGCAAGCGGTGAATCTCATCATTCATCATCCCTGCCTGAACGGGCGAACCGCCTGGACTATTAATCCGCAGAATGACACCGGCACTGTGCTCATTCTCAAAGGCTGCATCCAATGATGCATTGATATCTTCAGCATTTGCCATTGAGTGAGCAGAAATCTCACCTTCTAAAGAGACTAAGGCAGTGTGTTTCTCAACGCCCATACCATGACCTGGCAACTGAAAATCAAATAAAGATACGGCGATGCCAATCAAGATCAGTAATGTAACGATCCGAAAGGCAACACGCCAGCGACGGCCTCTGCGACTCTCTTTGAGATTTTCTAAGAGCAAATGCTCGAGCGCTTGACGCTCCCAGTTAGCGTTTGGATTCGGATTGTTTTCCATGAGTACTTTCTCAGACTTTATTGTTCTATTAAATTCAGTTTCAGCCACTGTGATAGTTGGGAAACATTATCCACATGACTCAGAGACTTTGCTTCTCGCAAGGTGTCTGGAGGATGCGCCCCATAAGTGACTGCAACGGCATCAACCCCTGCATTATTGGCCATATCCAAATCATGCGTAGTATCGCCAATCATTAGCATGCGACGAGTGGGTACTTGCATTACATCGGAAAGTTCTAAGAGCATACCGGGGTGGGGTTTGGAAAAAGATTCGTCTGCGGTACGCGTCTCGTGAAACACATGACCCAATTGATGAAACTCTAAAGAGCGATCCAATCCCGCGCGTGACTTTCCAGTAGCAACGCCTAACAAGTAACCCTCATTGCGTAAATCCTCGAGTAGCTCGCGGATACCCTCGAACAAATGAAGTTCATGATCTTTGGCTAAATAGTGAAAACGAAAACGATCTGTGAGCTTAGGAAAATGCATTGGCTCAATCCAGGGTACGGCACGTCGCAGCGAATCCTGAATTCCCAAACCAATCACTGAGCTTGCCAAAGTATCGTCTGGTTCCTTGAATCCCAAGTCACGACAAGCTTGCTGAATACAGTTCACAATCGTGGGGGTAGAGTCCATGATCGTACCGTCCCAATCCCAAACAATCAGATCGTAGCGTCGTTTAGATTGCGCAGATTTGGTCATGCTATTGCTCAAAGCTTTGCATCATGGCTGCAAACTCAGCAGGCAGTGGGGATTCAATCCGCATTTTTTCTCCGGTACGAGGATGGGTAAATCCTGCTAAATGAGCATGCAAATAGAGTCGCTTGGATCGAATCCGCTTATCCACATCCTCGAAGCCATACTTATCATCACCCAAAATCGCATGCCCTAATTTTTGTAAATGCACCCGAATTTGGTGAGTGCGACCTGTCTTTAATTGCGCTTCAGCCAAACTGATTGCAACATCTCCTTGTTGCAACTTTTTGACAACCCTGAGCGCGGTATGGCTCGGCAATCCATCAGGATCGACTTTGACCCTACGCTCACCATTTGGGAGGAGGTATTTATGTAAGGGGAACTTGAGCTGCATCGTTCCTGGACCGGCATCAATAGCGCCATGCGCCAAGAGGTAATACCGTTTATCAGTGTGACCTTCTCGAATTTGGCGATGCATCTCCACTAGGGCGCTACGCTTTTTTGCCAGCATCAAAACGCCCGAGGTATCTCGATCTAAGCGATGCACTAATTCCAGAAAGTTCAACTCGGGTCTTGTAATCCGAAGAGTCTCGATCACACCTAGCGCAATTCCCGAACCACCATGAACCGCAAGACCAGCTGGCTTATCGACAATCAGCAAAGCCTCATCTTCAAATAAGATGGGCATTTTGTCGGAAAAGCCTTGGGCGCGGGATTTGGTTTGAGCAGAATTTGCAGCCGCAATTTGGGCGGGTTCCGCAATTCTGACGGGGGGCACCCTAATCACATCGCCCTCAACTAAACGGGTTGTAGGCTCTGCTCTTTTTTTATTGACCCGCACTTCGCCAGAACGAATAATCCGATAAACGTGACTTTTAGGGACCCCTTTAGCCCAGCGCAAGAGATAGTTATCTAGGCGCTGTCCAGCCTCCTCTGGCCCGATTGTCTCCAAACGCACCGCCGGAGCGACTGGGACTTTGGTCTTAGCAGCCTTGATCTTGGGCTGGCTGAG
Organism: Polynucleobacter paludilacus; assembly: GCF_018687595.1. Taxonomy (NCBI): domain Bacteria; kingdom Pseudomonadati; phylum Pseudomonadota; class Betaproteobacteria; order Burkholderiales; family Burkholderiaceae; genus Polynucleobacter; species Polynucleobacter paludilacus. The sequence goes on from NZ_CP061298.1 coordinate 1,208,636, forward strand.
AGGCTTGGCTGAGGGCTTGGGAAAGGGGTTCGATTTCATACTGTTATCTCTCGCCAGACTGGCAAGGGACTCAACAATACCCCATTCTCATTCAACTTGTGCCGTATAATCAATGCTCTAGCCAATTTATTGGCCCGAGACCGGTCTGAGTTAGACTGGAATTGTGGAGCTTGGAGTCGCCCTTAAAGACTCCCAGGGTTGCCCCTCCCCTGTTTAATGAGGCGCAGGGTTGGTGTGCCGTATGCCGCGACCCGCGATTAGAAGACAGTTTTCAGGCGCGCGCCTGCATTGATGACCTAAAGGAGGTCTCTGCGGCGATCGTCAGGTGTGGCACTGAATCACAGAACAGTGAATTCAGTGAGCCAAGTGAAATTCACTGGCAATAGTTTGATCCACACTTTTACGCCAATGGGCTTTGCCCGCACTTGGTACAAATCTGTCCCCTAACGCAGCGCGCAACGTCGCCCTCCCCCTAAGGAGAGTGTTATGAAACGCATGTTGTTTAATGCAACTCAACAAGAAGAGTTGCGAGTTGCCATCGTCGATGGTCAAAAACTCATTGATATTGATATTGAAGCTGCCGGTCGTGAACAACGCAAAGGCAATATTTACAAAGGGGTTATCACCCGCATTGAACCTTCCCTCGAAGCTTGCTTCGTCAATTATGGGGAAGAACGACATGGCTTCCTGCCATTTAAGGAAGTAGCTCGCACCTATTTCAAAGAAGGTATCGACGTTCGCAACGCCTCGATTAAAGATGCTTTGCGCGAAGGCCAAGAAATCATTGTTCAGGTTGAAAAAGAGGAGCGGGGCCAAAAAGGCGCCGCCCTAACCTCTTTTATCTCTCTGGCAGGTCGTTACTTGGTATTGATGCCTAATAATCCTCGTGGAGGTGGTGTATCTCGTCGGATTGAGGGTGAAGATCGCCAAGAACTCCGTGATGCCATGTCCCAATTGGATATTCCGGATGGGATGAGCATCATTGCACGTACCGCCGGTATTGGCCGTGATGCTACTGAATTGCAATGGGATTTAAGCTATCTCATGCAGTTATGGAAAGCCATTGATGAGGCTGCCAAAGGTAATTCCGGACCACTTCTGATTTATTTAGAGTCTAGCCTTGTCATTCGAGCGATTCGTGATTATTTCCAGCCTGATATTGGCGAGATTCTCATTGATACCGATGACATCTTTGAGCAAGCGCAAGCATTTATGTCGGTAGTGATGCCAGACAACTTGCCACGGGTTAAGCGCTATCAAGATGATGTACCCCTCTTCTCACGTTTCCAAATTGAGCACCAAATTGAAACGGCTTACTCACGCACCGTGCCTCTGCCATCTGGCGGCGCGATTGTGATCGACCATACCGAGGCACTGGTATCGGTTGACGTGAACTCGGCTCGTGCTACCCGTGGATCGGATATTGAAGAAACTGCTGCACGTACCAATCTTGAAGCCGCCGATGAAATCGCTCGTCAAGCGCGTTTACGCGACTTAGGTGGTTTGATTGTGATCGACTTCATTGATATGGATTCGAGTAAAGCGCAAAAGGATGTTGAGAATCGCTTACGTGATGCTTTGCGTCACGACCGCGCTCGCGTTCAGATGGGCAAGATTTCCAAGTTTGGCTTGATGGAAATGTCACGTCAGCGTTTACGCCCTGCTCTTTCTGAGGGCAGCCATGTGACTTGCCCACGTTGTAATGGCACCGGTCATATTCGTGATACCGAATCCTCTGCACTGCAAGTCTTGCGCATCATTCAAGAAGAGGCAATGAAAGAAAATACAGCCGCGATTCATACGCAGGTTCCAGTCGAAGTGGCTGCCTTCCTGCTCAATGAGAAACGCGCTGAAGTAATCAAGATCGAGAGCCGCTTTAAGGTGAATGTCTTGATGGTGCCTAATAAACACTTAGAGACACCGCATTACAAACTGGAGCGCTTGCGTCACGACGATCCCCGTCTAGATGACCAAAAAGCCAGCTATGTGATGGCCGAAGAAGCTGCTCGTGAATTAGAAGCCGACACTATCGTGAGTCGTAAAGACGCCGAGGTAAAGGTGCGCCCTGAGGCTGCTGTTAAAGGCATTACACCTAATCAGCCTGCGCCAGTCAGTCAGCCACGTCCACAGCGTGAGCCAGCCAAGAAGGTGGAAAGTGCCAGCGGCTTGTTTGGCTTTATTAAGAAGCTATTCTCATCGACTGAGCCTGAAGTAAAGCCTGAAGAAAATCGCGGTCGTGGTCGTCATCCAAATCAACGCAACGGCAACAGTGGTGGTGGCAACAACCGCAACCGTGGCCGCCGCGGTGATCGGAATGATCGCAATGGTGAACGCGCTGAACGACCTGCCGTAGAAGCAGCTGCTGGCGAGAACAAACCTCGTCCAGAAGGACAAGGTCAGGGCCGCAATCGCAATAACAACCGTAACCAGAATGGTCCAAAGCCAGAGCGTCAGCAAAACAATGCCAATGCAGCCACTCCAGTCAGCGCCGGTGATGCGGCACCTCAAGCTGATGCAACTCAAAATGCCGATGGTGAAGAGCGTCGTGGTCGCGGACGTAATCGTCGTGGTCGTGGTCGCGGTCAACGCGAGCGTGGCGAACGCAATGCTGGCGATGAAACTGCAAGCACCGCTTCAGCAGCTCCAGTCTCAGCTCCAGCATCTGCTCCAGCTTTCTCAGGACCGCCGGTTGGTATGGCTGGAACATCCGCTTCAATGCCTACTCAGAACTTGGCACAGAGCTTTGGTAATCACAAGCCTGCACCGGTTGCACCTGAGCGCACTCAAAGAAGCCATAGCAATCCAAAACCATCAAGCCCCGCTCCTGCAATTGAAGTGATTGCCAAACCTGTTGCTGAACTTCCTAAGGTGGCCTTTAAAGCCCTAGAGGAAACTCCTCTGCAAAATGTGGTGGAGTCCGCCGGAATGATTTGGGTTGCAACTGATTCAAGCAAACACTCGGAAGTACAGTCACAAATTCAGACAGAACCTATTTCTGTTAATTTGGGCAGAGCTCCGAAGGCAGCTGCAACACTTCCAGATGGCCCCATGGTTCTGGTTGAAACCGGCGGTCAAGAAAAAACGGTTTAAAACGAATTTCTCCAGACTGCTCAATATCCCAACGGGGTATTGAGCGGTTTGGCAGAAACCCCGTTTCACAGCCATAATTGAACGATGGTTGAAAAAGTCATCCCCATTCGAATTGATGAAGGAAAAGGCCTTGTTGCCCCTATCCCTTCTCATCTAAATTCGCCCAGCATGTCGACTCTAGACACTCGAGGTCGACTATTAAGAGATCTACGAATTTCTGTTACCGATCGTTGCAATTTCCGTTGTACCTACTGCATGCCAAAGGAAGTCTTTAATCAAGACTATCCTTATTTAGCCCATGATGAACTTCTCAGCTTTGAAGAAATCACGCGACTTGCAACCATCTTTGCTTCGCTCGGCGTAGAAAAAATCCGCCTAACGGGAGGCGAGCCTCTTCTTCGTAAAAATCTAGAGATTCTGATTGGGATGCTCGCCAAGATTCAAACGCCTCAAGGTAAGCCACTGGATCTCACCTTAACGACGAACGGCAGTATCTTGCGCAAAAAAGCTGCTGCTCTCAAGGCAGCTGGCCTCAAACGCATTACCGTTAGCCTCGATGGCTTGAATGATGCCGTCTTCAAAAAGATGAATGATGTAGATTTTCCTGTTGAAGATGTGCTCGATGGTATTACTGCTGCTCAAGAGGCAGGGTTTGAATCCATCAAAGTCAACATGGTTGTTCAAAAAGGAAGCAACGAGCACGAAATTATTTCCATGGCAGAACGCTTCAAAGGGACTGGCATTGTTTTGCGTTTTATCGAGTATATGGATGTGGGGAGTTCCAATGGTTGGAATATGGCGGAAGTGCTTCCCTCTCAGGAAGTGATTGCAATGATTCATTCAGCACATCCTTTAGAGGCCATCTCCGCTAACTATGCTGGTGAAGTCGCTAAACGCTGGCGCTATCAAGATGGCTCCGGTGAAATCGGCGTGATCTCTAGTGTGACCCAAGCCTTCTGTAGTGATTGCTCACGGGCGCGCATCTCAACCGATGGTCAGCTTTATCTCTGCCTCTTTGCGAATAAAGGTTTTGATTTCAAATCCATGCTGCGTTCAGGTAAAAGTGATTTAGAGATTGCTAATGCCATCATGTCGATCTGGTCTAAACGCGATGATCGTTATTCTGAGATCCGAGGCTCGATTAGCGAGCAAGTAAAGCCACTAGGTCCAAAAGTTGAAATGTCCTACATTGGCGGCTAATGATCTCTCGAACAGAAATTACCGGACTCATCCTTGCTGGCGGTCGCGCCCAAAGAATGGGTGGCGTTGATAAGGGCCTTATTCCTTTTCATCATCGACCACTCATTGAATCGGTTATTCATCGACTGCGCCCTCAAGTGGGTTCAATATTGATTAATGCTAATCGCAATCTTGAACAGTACTCAACTTATGGATTCCCAGTGCTTAGTGACGATGATCTGAGTTTCTCAGGCCCTCTGGCTGGCTTTGCTGCTGGCCTAAAAGCCTGCCCCACCGAATATTTGGTCACCGCTCCTTGCGACTCTCCTTTACTGCCGACAAACCTGGTTGAACTTCTAGCGGCCAAGATGACTGAGGGATCTTTTGATCTTGTCTATGCATCTAGCAAGGATCTCGCAGGTAAAGCTTGGGCTCAGCCAGTCTTTTGCCTGATGCGCATCGCTGTCCTCAAGTCGCTTCAGGAATTTATCAGCTTGGGAGATTTCAAAATTGATCGCTGGTTTAAACAGTTAAATGTCAGTACAGCAGTCTTTGATTCAGAATCTGCATTTGCCAATGTAAATACTCCCGAAGAACTCCTTGCTCTGGAAAAAGTATCAGCATGAAGTATTCCCCTAACAACCCCATCCTCTTAAGCTCATCTTTACGTGTTGATCAAGCGCATGAGGCGATTGCTGGCTTAGTAAACGAGGTATTACGAGAATCACCACTCGACGCCGAGCTAGTGCCCCTGAATGATTCGCTCAATCGCGTTCTCGCCGAAGATCTCCTCTCGCCGATTGATGTGCCCTCAGCTGATAACTCTGCAATGGATGGTTATGCTTTTGATGGTACTTGCCTAAAGAGTGGGAGCGGAAAAACTCAGTTAAAAATCGTCGGCACCGCTTATGCGGGCAAACCGTTTATTGGTGAAATTGCAGCAGGTGAATGCATCAAGATCATGACAGGTGGCTTGATGCCAAACACCTGCGACACCGTCATCCCTCAAGAATTGGTTAGCGCTACTGAACATGACATGATCTTCGACCTATCAGCCTTGAAAGCTGGCGATAACCGCCGCCTCAAAGGGGAAGATTTGCAGAGGGGTAAGCCAGCTATTATTGCTGGCCGAATTCTGCGCCCTTCTGACTTGGGTCTAGCTGCCTCACTGGGCATCCCGAATTTAATGGTCAAACGTAAACTCCGTGTAGCGATTTTGTCATCGGGCGATGAACTTACGCCCATTGGCGAGACTCTTTCAGAAGGTGGCATCTATGACAGCAATCGCTATAGCTTGACTGCCATGCTGAATCGCTTAGATCTCGAAGTCGTTGATTGCGGCATTGTCCGAGATGATCCCGATTCTTTGAGAGCTGCCTTTTGTGAGGCAGCAAAAAAGGCAGATGTACTGATCTCTAGTGGCGGCGTATCCGTTGGCGAAGCCGACTTCACTAAACAAATTCTGCAAGAACTGGGCGATGTTGGCTTCTGGAAAATTGCTATGCGGCCAGGTCGGCCAATGGCATTTGGCACACTAAAAGCGGTTCCAGGAAAATCTCCAAGCCACAGGACGCTATTCTTCGGACTGCCGGGCAACCCTGTGGCAGTGATGGTCACCTTTTATCAATTTGTGCGCTCCGCCCTTTTACAACTCAATGGCGCCAAAGACATAAGGCCACCCCTAACTCAAGCAATGGCAGAGCAACCCATTCGTAAAAAGCCTGGGCGGACTGAATTTCAACGGGCAATCCTGAGCCGCGACCCACTTGGTCGACCTGTGGTTCGGATCACTGGCAGTCAGGGTGCGGGGATCTTGCGCTCGATGAGTGAAGCGAACTGCTTTGTTATTCTTGGCCATGATCAAGAAAATATTGCTGCAGGTGACTGGGTTGATATAGCGCTTTTCGAAGGACTGCTTTAAGATTGCAGCATTATGAAACTCACTAAAAAAGAAGTTGTATTCCTCGATCCGTCGCACACCGCCAAAACCCTTGTTTTGGTTTACCTCTGCTTCTCAGTGCCGATTGTTCTTCTGGCCCTGTTTGTTGCATTTATTCGGGATGGTGCGATACCTGGATTTACCGTGATCTCTGCATTAATTCTGAATGCGCTACTTGGTTTTGCATTGCTATGGATTGCATGCAAAGTCTACAACTGGGTTGCCAGCAAGTTCGGTGGTATTGAATTAGCTCTGCGCGAACTCTCAGACGAAATCGAAACAGAGTAATTACTCCGTTTCGATCGCTGAATAATCAGTTCTGAATTTTTAGTTCGGCTTCAACTCCGTATTAATTAAGTTTGGCGGTCTTTGACCTGCGAGTCCTGCGCGCAGATTTTTGATTGCCAGATTCATCATTGCTCTACGAGTTTGTTCTGTTGAGCTACCCACATGCGGCGCAAGCACTACATTGCTACATGCCAGCAACTCTGGAATCACCTTTGGCTCACCTTCAAATACATCTAGACCGGCACCAAAGATCTTGCCTGCCTTCAAGGCTTGCGCCAGCGCCAGGTCATCAACAATACCGCCACGCGCAATATTGGTGATCGTTGCAGTCGGCTTCATTAATGACAGCTCTTTTGCGCCAATGGTGTGATGACTCTCGGCGCTGTAAGGAAGAACCAAAACTACGTGGTCTGCTGTTTTGAGTAACTCTTCTTTTGAGACATGGGTTGCACCGAGCTCTTTTTCAATATCTTCTGGCAAGCGTTTGCGATTGCAATAGATCACTTTCATGCCGAAGCCTAAACCACGCTTAGCGATTGCTTGACCAATACGGCCCATACCAATGATGCCCAATGTGCTGTGATGAATATCGACACCCAATGGGTTATTGAACAAGGCCCACTTTTCCCATTTTCCGGCCCTAAGCCAATGCTCTGATTCAGTCACTCGACGAGCAGCAGCCATCATCAAGGCAAAACCAAAGTCGGCGGTAGTATCGGTCAACACGTCAGGGGTATTTGTTCCCATTACGCCCGCTGCAGTCATGGCTGGGATATCTAGGTTGTTATAGCCCACTGCAATATTGGCTACGATTTTGAGATCCTTTGCAGTTGCTAGGATCTTGGCGTCAATTCGGTCACCGCCCGAAACCAAGGCGGCATCCATCCCTATGAGGGCTTTTTGTAATTCATCTGGGGTCAATACCTCATCAGACTGATTTGAGGTCACCTCGAAAGACTCCTCAAGCTGGGGCAGTGCATCAGCAAATATTGCTCTAGCGATGAAAATTTTAGGTTTTTTAGCGGTATTTTGTGTGCTCATTTAAATCTCCTTAAAAGAGACTTTACCTCAAGTTAATTGGGGGGTTTCTCAAGAAAAAGGGTGAATTCAGCTAAAATCACCTTTTATCCCCCCCACGGCAAGCCTTGGGCTACCGAAAAGAAAATTGAGCAATTACCATGACTTACGTTGTTACTGAATCCTGTATCCGCTGCAAATATACCGACTGTGTAGACGTTTGCCCAGTGGACTGCTTCCGCGAAGGCCCCAACTTTTTGGTAATCGATCCCGATGAGTGTATCGATTGCGCCGTATGCGTACCAGAATGCCCAGTCAATGCGATCTATGCAGAAGATGATGTCCCCGGAGATCAACAAGAATTTATCAAGATGAATGCTGAGCTCGCATCCTCTTGGACTTCTATTACCAAATCCAAAGGCGCCTTGCCAGATGCTGATGAGTGGAAAGACGTCAAAAATAAATTGGCTGAACTGGTCAAGTAAGTTTTGCTTACCCATCCCCTAGGGCAATCACTTGTCATCTCCCATTGAAACCGATGCAGTCATCATTGGCGCCGGTCCGGTGGGACTCTTTCAGGTATTTGAACTCGGCCTCCTAGAAATCAAAGCCCATGTTATCGATGCCTTGCCTATCATTGGGGGCCAATGCATGGAGCTCTATCCTGATAAACCGATTTACGATATCCCCGCCCTACCCGTTTGCACCGGTAAAGAATTAACTGAGAATCTTCTGAAACAGATCGAACCTTTTGGAGCTCAATTTCATTTGGGGCAAGAGGTCAGTATGGTGACCCAGCGACAAGATGGTCGCTTTGATATTCAGACTTCAGCAGATCAACATTTCATCAGCAAAACTGTTTTCATTGCCGCAGGTGTTGGTGCATTTCAGCCGCGCCTAGTCCCTCTCGATGGCATTGAAGTATTTAATGGCAGTCAAGTGTTCTATCGCGTAAAAGATCCCGAGCAATATGTTGGTAAAAATATGGTGATCTGCGGCGGTGGAGACTCAGCGCTGGACTGGGCTTTATATTTTGCGGACAAGGTGAGTAAGTTGACGCTGATTCATCGGCGTGATGACTTTAAAGCGGCTCCAAAATCTGTTTCCAAGATGCGTGAGCTCTGTGATGCCGGGAAGATCCATCTGCAAATTGGACAGCTGGCTGGCTTTGAAGTTCAAGATGGCAAACTCAGCGAACTCCTCATCACTGGCATTGATGGAACTAGTAGCGCAGTTCCCTGTAACGTGATGTTGGCATTCTTTGGTCTTTCTCCTAAATTAGGTCCCGTCGCTGACTGGGGCTTGGATATTGATCACAAACAAATTACGGTGGATACCGAAAAGTTCCAAACCAGCACCCCAGGAATATTCGCAGTAGGCGACATCAATATCTACCCTGGCAAGAAGAAACTGATTCTGTCGGGCTTTCATGAAGCAGCCTTGGCAGCCTTTGCTGCTGCAGCCTATCTGAGCCCAGACAAAACGATTCAACTCCAATACACCACCACCTCAACCAAGCTCCACAAAGTCCTTGGGGTAGGGAATACAGAGTAAAGTCCTTTTACATTACACTTTATTAATCATGCGCCAATATCACGACCTGATGAAAGAAGTTCTCGCTAAGGGAACCCCCAAATCTGACAGAACAGGCACTGGTACGCTTTCTGTATTTGGCCATCAAATGCGCTTTAATTTAGCTGATGGTTTTCCGATGGTTACCACTAAGAAGCTCCATCTCAAATCCATCATCTACGAGTTACTCTGGTTTCTCAAAGGGAGTACCGATAACAATTGGCTAAAAGAGCGCGGCGTTTCAATTTGGAATGAGTGGGCTGCACCCGATGGTGATCTAGGCCCAATTTACGGTTATCAATGGCGTTCATGGCCGGCACCCAATGGTCAACACATTGATCAAATCTCTGAAGTGCTCGAAACCATTCAAAAGAATCCCGATTCTCGTCGTATTATCGTTTCTGCCTGGAACGTAGCAGACATTCCAAAGATGGCGTTAGCACCATGTCATGCCTTCTTTCAGTTTTATGTTGCAGATGGAAAATTGTCATGCCAGCTCTATCAACGCAGTGCAGATATCTTCTTAGGCGTTCCCTTCAATATCGCTAGCTATGCTTTGCTAACCCATATGGTTGCCCAACAATGCAATTTAGAGGTGGGTGACTTTATTTGGACAGGTGGCGACTGTCACTTGTATAGCAATCATCTTGAGCAAGTAGAACTCCAATTATCGAGAGAATTCTTCCCTCTGCCTAAGCTCAATATTTTGCGCAAGCCAGACTCTCTATTCGATTATGAGTTCGAAGACTTTGAGATTGTCGGCTATGAATCTCATCCCCACATCAAAGCACCGGTGGCGATTTAATCATGGCACAACCTGCAATTTCAATGATTGTCGCCCGCTCACAGAATCATGTGATTGGGCGAGACAATCAAATGCCTTGGAAAATTTCAGCAGATCTGCAATTCTTCAAACGCGTCACCATGGGTCATCCCGTCATCATGGGCCGCAAGACTTGGGAATCCATTGGTCGCCCGCTTCCAGGTCGTCGCAATATTGTTGTGACACGCAATCATGACCTACAACTTCATGGTGGTGAAGTCGTTCACTCTTTAGAAGAAGCGCTGGCTAGCCTTTCTGAATTTCCACGTGTGTTTGTTATTGGCGGTGAGCAATTATTTACACAAGCCTTTCCTTTAGCAGATCGTCTTTACCTTACTGAGATTAAACTCGACATACAGGGCGGAGATACCTTCTTTGAGATTCCCGATCCTGCTCATTGGCATGAATTAGAACGTCTGCCGAATGTCGAGGGCGACATTCACTTTGACTTTGTTACTCTAGAGCGCAAATAAAACTTATTTTCCGCCCACGGTCATTGAGCCAATCAAGATCGAGCCGGTTTCTTTGCTACCCCGAACCAAAGTATCACTACCTATCATCGCGATATCCATTAGCATGTCGCGCAGATTGCCAGCAATCGTGACTTCCTCAACGGGATATTGAATTTCACCGTTCTCCACCCAGTAACCAAAAGCGCCTCGCGAGTAGTCACCAGTAACATAATTCACACCCTGGCCCATTAGCTCAGTCACTAATAAACCGGTGCCCATTTCTTTTAACAGCGCAGGCAATCCACCCTTGCGCGTTTTTTTACTTTGGAATGTGAGATGGTGTGAGCCGCCCGCATTACCGGTGGTTTTCATACCCAACTTACGTGCTGAATAGGTCGACAGAAAATAACCTTGCAAAATTCCTTGATCTACCACAGTGCGCGCATGAGTTTTAACACCTTCTTCATCAAAGGGTGCACTACCCATCATCGCATGATGATGCGGCTCTTCAATCAGGCTGACATGCCTAGGGAGTACTGCTTTACCCAAACTATCCAATAAGAAGCTCGACTTACGATATAAAGCTCCACCTGAAACTGCTTGGACCAACCCACCCATCAAGCCAGCAGCCAGCGGGGCTTCAAAGATCACTGGACAACGACGGGTACTAATCGATTTTGCATTCAGACGAGAGAGTGCTCGCTGCGCTGCGTATTTTCCAATTGCAGCGGGCTCCGCTAACTCCTTGGGCACTCGAGAGCTGGAATACCAGTCATCACGTTGCATACCCGATTTTTTCGTCAGGCCGTTCGCAATTGGCGCACATGAAATGTAGTGGCGAGAGAAAGGATAGCCCGCCATAAAACCATTGGTGGTCCCCATCATGAAATGGCCGTGATGAGCAGATACAGAGGCGCCATCACTATTGCGAATTTGTTTACTCATCGCAAAGGCAGCAGCCTCGGCAGCACGTGCAATCTCAACCGCCTCAATCGAATCGATTATCCAAGGATGAAACAAATCCAAGTCTTTCGGTTTTTTCTCTAAGAGCTCAGGCTCAGCTGGACCTGCACAGTCATCTTCTGCGGTATGTTGAGCAATATGGTACGCAGCTTCTACAGTTGCCCGCAAAGACGCTTGAGAAAAATCACTGGTACTAGCATTACCCCGGCGATGCCCCAGAAAGACGGTGACCCCAACTTGTTTATCAAGGCTTTGCTCAATCGTTTCCACTTCACCCTTGCGGACGGTAACCGCCAAGCCTTGACCCTCAGAGACTTCAGCGATGGCATCAGAAGCGCCTCTACGCCCAGCCTCTGCCAGCATAAACTCGATTATTTCTTGAAACTGATGGGATGAATAAGTGAACATATCTCAATAATAGCTAGAATAGAAACATGAAGCATACAGAAGCCGCCCTAGATCCGATCAAAATCGGGCTAATCTCGATCTCTGACCGTGCCAGCAAGGGTGTCTACACCGATGAAGGCTTGCCTGCTCTCAAGAATTGGCTAGAAAAAGCCATGCTCAATCCCTGCACTTTCTCAGAACGTCTGATAGCCGATGAGGCTCAGGAAATCACAAAGAACATTATTGAATTGGTTGATGAGATTGGCTGTGACTTAGTTCTAACAACTGGTGGCACAGGGCCATCACGCCGGGATGTCACACCTGAAGCAACCGTTGCTGCTGGCACTCGCGAGATGCCAGGTTTTGGAGAGCAGATGCGACAAATCAGTTTGCGCTTTGTACCCACCGCAATTCTGTCGCGTCAAACTGCCGTACTGCGCGAGCTTGAGAATCGCGCTGCCTTAATTATCAATTTGCCAGGACAACCCAAGTCGATTCAGGAGACTTTGGAAGGCCTAAAAGATGCAGAGGGTAAATCGCTTGTTCCTGGAATCTTCGCCGCTGTGCCCTATTGCATCGATCTGATTGGTGGTCCTTATATTGAAACCCAAGACAGTGTCGTCAAGGCATTTAGACCTAAAAGCGCCATCAAGAAATAGTTATCCCGCTATTGAGGTAGTGGCACGATAAACTTTTCGCGGTAATACTTTAACTCTTCGATAGATTCCTCGATATCAGCTAATGCTGTATGGGCCTGCTGCTTGGTAAAGCCCTTAAGCAGTTCAGGGTGCCACCGCTTACAGAGTTCTTTGAGTGTTGAAACATCGATATTTCGATAATGAAAGTAGGCCTCTAGTTTAGGCATATAGCGCGCCAAGAAACGACGGTCTTGTCCAACGGTATTTCCGCACATTGGCGCAATCCCTGCTTTGATGTGTTGCTTAAGAAAGGCAATACATTGCGCCTCGACGGTCGCTTCATCCAGCGTGGATGCTTTCACTTTATCAATCAAACCCGATCGGCCGTGAGTACCCTTATTCCATGCGTCCATTGCATCTAATACTGCATCTTCCTGATGAACTACCCAAACCGGAGCGGTCGCAATCGTATTTAAGTGAGCATCGGTAACAATGATGGCGATCTCCAGAATGCGCTCAGTCTCTGGATTTAAGCCGGACATCTCCATATCAATCCAAATCAGGTTTTCACTGGCTGGGGCAGTGCTTGGCACATTTTTAGGGGCTTGGGACTGGTTTTGTTCACTCATATCTATAATCATCTCATGACATTCACAATTGTTTTTTTAATCGCCTTTGTTGCGAGTTTCGGCCTGCGCTACTGGCTATCCCAACGCCAAATTCGCTATGTTGCAAAACACCGTGCTCAGGTGCCCGCTGAATTTGCCCAAAAGGTTTCTTTAGCAGAGCACCAAAAAGCGGCTGACTATACGATTGCTAAATTACGCCTGGGTATTTTAGAGAATAGCGTCAGCGCGATTGTGCTGATTGGCTTCACTTTACTAGGCGGACTCCAAATCCTCAACCTCATTCTGATTGGCAGTCTTGGTCAGGGCATTATTCAGCAGATCGCTTTGCTTGTTTCGATTGTGCTGATCTCAAGTGCGATTGATCTGCCCTTCTCTTGGTACAAACAGTTCCACCTAGAAGAGCGGTTTGACTTTAATCGCATGTCAAAGAAACTCTTTTTTATCGATTTGCTTAAAGGCGCCCTCTTAGGTGGAGTGATTGGTATTCCCTTGCTGTGGATCATCTTAAGCTTGATGGCCCAAGCAGGCAGCCTCTGGTGGCTTTGGGCTTGGGCTGTCCTCACTGTGTTCAGTCTATTAATGCAATGGATTTTCCCGAGCGTGATTGCACCTCTATTTAATCAATTCCAAGCTCTAGAAGATGGCGCACTCAAGACACAAATTGAAGCGCTACTAAAGCGTTGTGATTTTGCTAGCCAAGGTCTTTTTGTCATGGACGGCAGCAAACGCAGCGCCCACGGCAATGCTTTCTTTGCCGGGATGGGTAAAGCCAAACGAATTGTTTTCTTCGATACCTTGATTGAAAAACTCAACCCCAATGAAGTAGAGGCTGTGCTCGCCCATGAACTCGGTCACTTTAAGTGCAATCACATTCGCAAACGTTTACTCATCTCTTTCCTCTTGAGCTTTGGCGTCTTTGCCTTGCTAGGCTGGATTAGCACGCAAGTCTGGTTCTACGAGGATCTCGGCGTGATGCCGAGCATGGATGGCTACAACGGAGGCTTAGCTCTGGCACTGTTTATGCTGGTCTCGCCTATATTTACCTTCTTCTTCACACCACTAGGTAGCCTCGCCTCTCGTAAACATGAATACGAGGCTGATAACTTTGCTGCTAGCAAATCCTCTGCGAGTGATCTTATTGCAGCACTAGTGAAGTTATATCAAGACAATGCCTCTACGCTAACACCTGATCCAATCTATACCGCTTTCTATAGTTCTCATCCACCCGCTCCATTACGGATCGCGAATCTGCAAAAGAGTTCAGCAAACTGATGGCACAGTTTCGCGCGCTACTGACGGCTTCTTATGGTCGACATTATTTAGCGCAGCGTTTGGCACAAGACTCATCTGGCAATGAGTCGCCCGATGGACCCCTGATTCAAGTGAGTACTCCTGCCAAACAACATATTGGTGCCGTGGGAGATCGCATGTTGCTTGAGAGCACATCAGTAGATCAAGCTCGCCTAGTTGAGATCGAGCCACGCCGCAATTTACTTTATCGCTCGGATGCCTTCAAGAGCAAATTAATTGCCTCTAATGTGGATCAAATTTTGGTAGTCCTCGCCACCCAACCGGCCTTCTCGCCCGATCTTTTAGGTAGAGCAGTGGTTGCCGCTGAAGCCAATCAAATTGATTTGCATATTCTGCTTAATAAGTCTGATCTGCCCGCAAACTTAGCGCATGCCCGCAAACTGATTGAGCCCTATGCACGCATGGGCTACCCCGTGAGCGAAGTCTCAGCCAAGTTTGATAGCGCCTCAATTGAGGCTCTGCGCCCTGCTCTTCAAGGGAAGGTCTCTGTCTTTGTGGGTCAGTCGGGCATGGGTAAATCTAGCTTACTGAATGCTTGGGTACCCAATGCTGCAGCGATTACCCAAGAGTATTCCGTTAGGCTAGACACTGGCAAACACACGACGACAGCCTGTCGCTACTTTGAACTCCCTGAGTCTTGGGGCAAGAATGCAACAGGCAAGCTTGGTGCATTAATTGATTCCCCAGGCTTTCAGGAGTTTGGACTTGCCCACATGTCGGTTAGCGAGTTGCAACACGCCTTTAGAGAATTCCAGCCCTTATTAGGAAAGTGCCACTTTCATAACTGCGCCCATCAATCAGAGCCAGGCTGTGTAATTCGGGAGGCAGTCGAGAAGAATGAGATCGCACCAGAAAGACTAGCGCTATTTAGACAACTATATTCGGATTCAAAAACGGCAGATACGCAGCTACAGGGAATCACCCAAGCCAAAGAGCGATGGTCAGCATTAACAACAAAGCCAACCAAACGATAACTAAGCGCCATACCAAACCCACTGCTGAACGCATGGTTCTCTCGCTCGGCTCAATACCAATCTCATAAATCTGAGGCTCACCTGCTTCAGCCATCAGTAAAGCTTGATCGCTATCGGGCTCGACTAAGGGCTCACCTAAACGCACGCCAAGCGCACCACTACCAGCCGACAGGATCACGGCATTAATAGAGTCAGACCATTTATGAGTTAAATGTCGCCATGCATAGGCGGCGTCTTCAAAGTTACCAACGATAGCAAAGCCCATCGCTGTGATGCGTGAGGGAATCCAATCAATCACATAGAAGAAGTAGCGAGCGGCTTCACTGAGGTTGAAATCACCCTTAGCAGTCCAACGGGTAATAGCGGTATCTGCCAAGCGATACATCACAATTCCGGCGGGGCCAAGCGGCATCAAGAACCAAAACAGCACACCAAAGACGTGGCGATGTGCGCCCACAATGGCTCGTTCTAGGGCTAAAGAGATGACTTCAGTTTCATTCAGGTTGCTCACATCTAAATCTGGGCCATACCACTCTGCCAAAGCTGCACGAGCCGCAGGCAGATCATGAATTTCAATGGCTTCATGAACTTTGGTATAGGAGTGACTAAATTGGCGAAATCCAAAAAAGAGGTAGGCAATGATGACGTTCCAGATAAAACCCAGAATCTTGTACTTGAGCATGCAAGCAACATAGATCGCAAAAACAATCACTGTTGGGAGAATAAAAGCAATGGTGCAAGCAATGCGAGCGCCCACTGGCGTCGCTCCCTCTTGACTCTTACCGCCGAACTCTTTGGCAATCCAATCTAACCAACGATCGCTCATCCGCCGAATCCAATGATTAGCGTTGACTGGGCGATATTGCTCAGCAATCAGGGCGATGAGGATAGAGAAGAAAGTCATACTTTTAATAAATGATACAGGTTGCGCAACATACCAGCAGTAGCTCCCCAGATAAACCGATTCCCATAGGGCATGGCATAAAACCGACGCATTCCTTGCTCACTTTGCCAGATGCGAACTTGATGATTGGCGGGATCCATCAGAAAACTCAGAGGCACCTCGAAGATGTCTGCTACTTCAAACTCGTCATGCACATATTCTGCCTGAGCCTGAACCAGTCCTACAACCGGGGTGACGCTGTATCCAGATACTGTTAGATACTCGGGTAAATGTCCAATGATTTCGACATTAGCAGGATTTAGGCCAATCTCTTCCTGACTCTCACGCAAGGCGGTCTTTTCAGGGGTGAGGTCATCGGGATCCATGCGCCCACCTGGAAAGCTAATTTGCCCAGCATGATCATGAAGATGCTGCGTTCTCTGAGTAAGCAATACCGATAATCCGCCCTCATGTAATAACAGAGGAATGAGCACCGCTGCCTGAGTGATTTTTCCAGCAGCTTGGCGCCTAGCAATAATGTCAGCCGCAATAACGTGGCGGTTCTCATCTGTGATCTCAGGCTGCCATTGCGGAGGATGTTGAAGACGGTGCCGTAATTGATCTGGATCCAAGACTCGAGGTGATACCTTGGGATCTTGACTGCACTGCATATGAATCGGAATTGCCTCTGCATCAAACCCCAGAGGGGCTGCAACATTCAGCTTTGAATGTTCCGCAGGGGCAGGAGAAGATGCTTTAGACATTCGTTTATTTTAGGACAATAAAAAGGCGACCGAAGTCGCCTTTTTGTAACAAGCCAAGGGCTCGAATTATTCAGCAGCTGGAGCAGCCACTGCTTTAACGCGAGCTTGAAGCTTTTCTTTAATACGTGCAGACTTACCAGAGCGATCACGCAGATAGTAGAGCTTAGCGCGACGAACATCGCCACGACGCTTCACTTCAATGCTAGCGATCAATGGTGAGTAAGTTTGGAATGTACGCTCAACACCTTCTCCAGAAGAGATCTTGCGCA
Source organism: Polynucleobacter paludilacus (assembly GCF_018687595.1). NCBI lineage: Bacteria > Pseudomonadati > Pseudomonadota > Betaproteobacteria > Burkholderiales > Burkholderiaceae > Polynucleobacter > Polynucleobacter paludilacus. Next base: position 1,225,814 of record NZ_CP061298.1, read on the forward strand.
CAATGAAATTCGAGTTCAGACCGCGATTGCGTTTCGCAATCACAACACCCTCAAAAGCCTGGGTACGTTTACGAGTACCTTCAACAACGTTAACGCTAACAACAATCGTATCGCCAGGAGCAAAACTTGGAAGAGTTTTGTTGGCAGTGAGGCGAGCAATTTCTTCTTGCTCAATTTTTTCAATTAAGTTCATTTTAAATCCTTAAACATCTTGTCAGAGTTCAATCCCGAGACTTTGATCAACGGACCTGATAGAGGATGTAGTTAAATCATTTCACTAAATTTTGAAGAAACCGCTCATCTTCTCGACTTAGCAACCCATTGGTTCTGGCCAATTCAATCAGATCTGGCCTGATCCTGAACGTCAGCTCAAGAGACTTGTGCCGACGCCAATCCGCTATTTTAGCGTGATGTCCGCCTAAAAGCACGTCCGGCACTGATAAATTTTCATAGATCTCAGGTCGGGTGTAGTGTGGATAGTCCAAAAGACCGTTCATAAAGCTATCCTGGAGGGCCGAGTCCTCATCCCCCAAAACCCCTGGAATGAGCCTCATCAGGGCGTCCATGATGGCCATAGCAGGGATTTCACCCCCGGAAAGGACAAAGTCCCCTAAGGAGATTTGAAGATCGACATTGCGATCTACAAAACGTTGGTCAATTGCCTCATATCTGCCACAAATCAGGGTCAAATTGCCCTGAGCCAGTAGCTCCGAAGCCATTTTTTGAGAAAACCGCTCCCCCTGAGGTGCTAATAAACAAATGGGGCCACTGGAGATGCTCTGCGTCTGATGCTCTACCTTGATCGCATTTACGGTGTCTTCTAATGGCTTAACCATCATCACCATGCCAGGGCCGCCACCATAAGCACGATCATCAACAGTTTTACGGGGATCACTTGAGTAGTCTCTGGGGTTCCAGAGTTTGACTTGGGCTAAATTGTGCTCACATGCACGGCCAGTGATGCCCCATTGCGTTAATGCAGTGAACATTTCTGGAAAGATAGTCAGGACATCAAAGCGCATGTTGATCTACTTTACCAATCCGCTTGCCAATCAAGCGTAATGCATTTTTTAGACAGGTCTACGCTTTGCACGACGTCTTTGACAAAAGGAACTAACTGCTTAGTCATGCCATCAGCAAGATTACCCAAAGCAATCACACCGTGAGCACCATTCTCGGTCACATCTAAAACTTGACCCAAATGGATCCCTTCTAAATTGACAGCATCACAACCAATTAAATCGACCCAGTAATAACTGTCCGCTTCTGCGTTTGGGAAAGTATCGCGCGCTACAAGTATGCGCGCACCTTTTAAGGCCAGAGCTTGGTCCCGATTCGTCACACCACCTAAAGTAATGACAACGGTTCCGCTGTGCATCTTAGCTTGCTTAAGCTCATACAACTCTAGCGTTGGCTTGGTTTTAACTTGCGCAACAGCTACTCCGCGTGGCAGCAGAGATAGCCAAACGGCTTTGCTGGAAAGTAATGCTACGGGATCAGATGAATGTGGGCGAACCTTGAGTTGGCCTCGCAGGCCTTGGGCATCTTGAATAGAACCCAGCTCAATTAAATCTTCTAGGGAAGGCGTGCTCATTTACAAGTTACCCCATCACCCCTAAATAGTCCTGCTACTAAGAGCCCGATCATCATGACCAAGCCCTTAGCAAAACAGTTTTAGACTGCAGGATGATCTTTGATCAAACGCTTAACGGTTGGAGAAATCTGCGCTCCAACGCCAGTCCAATAGCTCAAACGATCTTGAGCAACGCGCATGGCTTGCTCAGTCTCTGCTGCTTTTGGATTGAAATAGCCAATGCGCTCGATAAAGTTCGAGTCACGGCGGTTGCGCTTATCAGTAGCAACGATGCTGTAAAAAGGGCGCTTCTTAGAACCGCCGCGTGCCAGTCGAATGACGACCATATTTATTCCTTAAAATCTAAAATGAAAACGGGTTGAATACAAGCCAAAGTAATTTCTTGCGAAACCTCAGGCTCCAACTATGAAGGCAAATGCTGAAAACAGATGCAATGCAAAGCGGAAAACCTCATATTCTAGACGAAAAGCCCTATTTGTTCCACCTATTTAAGCACTTTAGTCATTAGAATAGATACGCTGTCACAATAAAAAATACATTAAAAACAATAACTTAACTATTTATGACTACCCAAAAGTGCACCTTAAATGCCTGCCAAGAGCCTAGCAGATGGCTCCGAAGTGTTGTTTATGGCATCGGATTGGGTTTCTTAACGGCCTGTTCTGGAGTAATCCCACCCTGTGGCGCAAAAATCAGTCCGCCGAGTAGCGAGTTACGCAATACCAAATGGGAATTGATTCGCTGGAATCTGACTCCTAACGCCAATGGTGAAGTACGCGGTCGACAAATTCCGATAGGTGAAAACAGTAACCCAGTCCAGTTGGCTTTTGATGCTAGCGGTGAACGCGTGAGTGGTTTTACAGGGTGCAATCGTTTTACCGCCACCCTGAGCGAAGATTCAAGAGGCTTCACCTTTGAGAAAATCACGACCACCAAAATGGCATGCAATCCTCAGCGCACTGAATTAGAAAATGATTTTCTGTACGAGCTCAATGACTATCGCAATATTGTGAGGGATGGTGATCGCTTGCTCTTCATTGGCCGCGATCGTGAAGTGCTCACTTTTGCACAACGCGACATTCCCCAAAGTAAATCGACATTCAAATGAAAAAATATAAATTCTTATTTTGTGCATTAGGCTTATTACTGCCCGGCACAGGTCTCAATGGTTTTTATCTCAAAGGTCCAAAATTCTTTTGGTCCTGGATACAGTTGCTTGCTCTGATCGGCGGCATAGCGGGTTGGTTCCTATTAAAAGAGTATCGTTTTCAATCTGCGCCGGGCTGGGTCTTAATTACGCTAGGGTTTATTGCAATGGAGGCCAGTTGGCTTACCACCATTACCTTTGGCTTACGTCCAGATGAAAAATGGGATGCACAATTTAATCCAAAGATGGACATAAGCCAAGCAACTCAATCACGTTGGCCGACGATATTGACCGTGATCTTCTCGCTGATTCTTGGTGCAGGCGTGATGATGACCTTCTTAGCGATTTCATTTGAGCAATACTTCGTCTCCCAAATTACCGAGGCGAGAAAAATCTCCCAGTAAGGCATTGAAGAGCTAGGTGATTGCCTTAGTAAGCTCTGGTACGGCAGTAAAGAGATCGGCTACTAGACCATAGTCAGCAACGCTAAATATCGGCGCATCAGGATCCTTGTTGATTGCCACAATGACTTTCGAACCCTTCATCCCTGCCAAGTGCTGAATCGCCCCTGAAATTCCAATTGCGATATACAAATCTGGTGCAACGATCTTGCCGGTTTGACCAACTTGATAATCATTAGGCACATACCCCGCATCTACTGCGGCTCGTGATGCACCTAATGCCGCCCCCAGTTTATCGGCCAAAGGAAGCACCAATTCTTGATAGGCTTCGCTAGACCCTAAGCCGCGCCCACCCGAAACAATGATCTTTGCACCAGCCAATTCTGGGCGCTCAGACTGATTCAGATCACGGCTAATAAAAACCGATTTCCCAAGGCTGCTTACAGGAGCTGACTTTGTAATCTCAGCTGACCCGCCATTGACTCGCACAGGATCAAAGCTAGTGGTACGAACCGTAATGACTTTGATGGGGTCGATCGATTGAACTGTTGCAATTGCATTACCGGCGTAGATTGGTCGTTCAAACGTATCGCTACTGACTACCTTGGTGATGTCTGATATCTGAGCCACATCTAACTTGGCTGCAACACGGGGCATGACATTTTTACCACTAGCAGTTGCTGGAGCAAGAATATGGCTATAGTGATTTGCAATCGCAAGTATCTGCGCAGCCAATGGTTCCGCCAATTGGTCGCCTAAATCAGACGCATCAATGTGAATCACTTTGTGCACTCCAACAATTTTGGATGCCTCAGTCGCCACTGCATCTGCGGCATTTCCCGCAATCAGCACATCCACATCACCACCACACTGCACCGCAGCGGTAATGGTATGTAAAGTCGCCGCGTTTAAAGATAGATTGTTGTGTTCTGCAATAACAAGCGCACTCATTTAAATCACCTTCGCTTCATTCTTAAGCTTCTCAACTAGCTCTGCTACGTTAGCCACCATGATCCCAGCCACACGCTTAGGGGGCTCATCCACTCGAAGCGTTTTAAGGCGAGGAGCAATATCTATCCCCAAGTCTTCTGGCTTCACAATCTCGAGCGGCTTCTTCTTGGCCTTCATGATGTTGGGCAGGGTGACGTAACGAGGCTCATTCAAGCGTAAGTCGGTAGTAATCACTGCAGGCAAGGTGAGGCAAATGGTTTCAAGACCACCATCTACTTCACGGGTCACATTGACTTTGCCATTCTCTACCAACACTTTTGATGCAAAGGTGCCTTGTGGAGCATCCATGAGGCTTGCCAACATTTGGCCAGTCTGATTGCTATCATCATCAATCGCTTGTTTACCCAATAAGATTAATTGGGCTTGCTCTTTATCGCAAATCGCTTTGAGTAATTTGGCAACTGCCAAAGGCTGTAGTTCAATATCAGTCTCGACTAGGATGGCTTTATCAGCACCAATTGCCAAAGCAGTGCGTAATGTTTCTTGACATGGGGTTGGTCCCGCAGAAACGACTACGATCTCGCTCGCCACACCCGCCTCTTTTAATCGTACCGCTTCTTCAATCGCAATCTCGTCAAAAGGATTCATGCTCATTTTGACGTTTGCAATATCAACTCCAGAGTGATCGGATTTGACTCGAACTTTGACGTTGTAATCCACAACGCGCTTAACTGCCACCAAGATCTTCATGCTGCTTTCACAATCTGTCTATAACGATGTAAATAGGGACAAAACCTTTATTCTATCTTTATCCCTATAAAGCTCTGGAGATTGACTAAAGATCGGCTAGCGCCTTCACATGGGCTACAACACTGCGCCCCAAGGCAGAAAGGTTATATCCACCTTCTAGGCAACTAACAATGCGGCCACCGGCGTATTGATCAGCAATTTCTTTAAGCTTTTTCGTCATCCAGACATAGTCATCCTCTACTAGGCCCATCTGCCCCAAATCATCTTCGCGATGCGCATCAAAACCTGCAGAAATAATGATGAGCTCAGGCTCAAAAGCGCGTAGACGAGGTAACCACTCCTGCTCTACGATCGAGCGCACCACATCCCCACGAGTAGTCGCTGGCAGAGGAATATTGACCATATTCTTCGCGTGATCTAGGCCGCTATATGGATAAAAAGGATGTTGGAAAAAACTGCACATCAACACATGAGGGTCGTTGATAAAAGCCGCTTCCGTTCCATTACCATGATGGACATCAAAATCAATTAATGCGACACGTTCGATACCATACTGCTCAATGGCATAACGGGCAGCAATCGCGACATTATCAAATACACAAAAACCCATTGAACGAGTGGGCTCGGCATGATGCCCCGGTGGACGCACCGCGCAGAAAACATTCTCCACTTGGCCTTTCATAACGGCATCAACGCCTGCAATAGCGGCACCAGCTGCACGCAAAGATGTCTGCCAAGTATGGGGGTTCATGATCGTGTCGCCATCCAACATAAAATAACCACTCGCAGGGGCGCTCTCCTTTACAAAAGCAACATGATCTGGGCTATGCACTAACTCTAATTGATCTTCAGAAGCCAAAGGCGCTTCAAGATGCGTCAAGAATTGATCAACTCCGCTTCGAATCAATTGATCATTAATTGCCTGAATGCGTTCCGGGCACTCGGGATGATGACTTCCCATTTCATGTTTCAGAAAATCGGGATGCGTAATATATCCAGTAGTCATTAAGAGTATTCCTTCATAGCCAAATGATCTTTTTTGTAATCTAATGCATTGTGCTCACAAATCGAGAAACTCTCCACCTCAGAATGAAGTTATTCCCAAACTGTTTTCTTAAGCCATTTCTGCTTACTTTAACTTTTTTATTGGCAGCTTGCTCTACGCCATCCCCTCGGGTGAACGATTCATCAGATGCCGGGAGCTCCGATGTGGCCTCCCAGGCGATTCTGGCCCAAAATCTCCATCTGTTGATTGGCCAAGTGAGTCAATCCCAGGGCATCCCTCCAGCCTTTATAGAATCCGGATTTTCTGACACCAAGACCATCCCCTCTATCCGCAAATTGGTATTACCGCCATCTGGGGCCTTTAAGAAAAATTGGGCAGTCTATCGACAACGCTTTGTGGAGCCTATTAGGCTCAAGGCTGGAAAAGTCTTTTGGGAGCAGAATCAAGCCTATTTAAGCCAGATTGAGCAGGACTCTGGGGTGCCAGCAGAGGTCATTGTGGCCATCATTGGCATTGAGACGATCTATGGTCGCCAAACCGGTAATTTCAGGGTGAAAGATGTTTTATCGACCCTCGCTTTTGATTATCCTGATACCCCCAATAAAATCATTCGAGAGCAGTTATTTAAGGATGAGATCAAATCCCTGATTTTGCTTTGCTGGACTCAAGCCGGTGGAAAGTTGCCCGCCAACAACGCCTCTCAAAATGTCAATCCAGAGCTTTTTAAGCAGTGTGTTAATCAAAATAGCTCATATGCAGGCGCAATAGGTTTGCCTCAATTTATGCCCAGCAGTATTCGCGCTTATGCAGTGGATGGCGATGGCGATGGGCAAATTGATCTGAGACAAAGTTCACGAGACGCTATTGCAAGTGTTGCCAATTTTTTGAAACAGCAAGGCTGGCAACCTGGCATGCCCATCTACTTTGCAATTCCACAGAGTGCTTTTGCGCAAGCAAGTATTTTAGCTGATGGGGAGCCTCAACTGAAATATTCGGTTCAAGAGTTAATCGAGAAAGGGATTTTGACGCCACAACAGGGCGACCTCCAAGGCGGCGGCGTCTCACCACAAAGCAAGGCCCTCATTGTTGACTTACCTTATGCAGATCAAGATGGGGCAGATAAGGTTCGATATGTGGTTGGTCTCAATAACTTTTTAACAATCGTGCAATACAACCGCAGTTATTTTTATGCCCAAAGTGTTGCCGAGTTTGCTGAAGCATTAGGCTATAAGAACCAGAGTGTGATTACCGCTGACTTACCTGCCCTGCCATCAGCCAAACAAAGTACTAACTCTAAAAAGAAGAAAGTGCCTCACAAGAAAGCGACTAGAGCCTCAGCTAATTAGGCCGGGAATACCCCTGTAGAGAGGTAGCGGTCGCCACGGTCGCAAACAATAAAGACTATCGTGGCATTTTCAAGCTGTCGGGCAATTCGGAGTGCTACAACCAAAGCACCACCAGCAGAGATGCCACAAAAGATGCCCTCCTCTGCAGCTAAGCGTCTAGCCATTTCTTCTGCATCAGCTTGACTGACATACTCAATGCGATCAACTCGATTGCCTTCATAAATCTTTGGCAAATACTCTGGAGCCCATTTACGAATACCTGGAATTTGAGAGCCCTCTTCAGGTTGAGCACCAATGATCACGATATTGGGATTCTTAGATTTGAGGTAAGTAGATACACCGGTGATGGTTCCCGTGGTTCCCATCGAAGAGACAAAATGTGTCACTTGACCATCGGTATCCCGCCAGATTTCAGGGCCAGTAGTTTCAATATGGGCACGTGGGTTATCGGGATTGGCAAACTGATCAAGTAATTTGCCACGCCCTTCTTTTTGTAACTGTAGCGCGTAATCTCGGGCGAACTCCATACCACCTGAAGCTGCTGTCAGAATGAGTTCTGCGCCGTAAGCAGCCATGCTCTGCCGGCGCTCAATACTTTGATTTTCTGGCATCACCAAAACCATCTTGTAGCCCAACATGGCGGCAGCCATTGCTAAAGCAATGCCAGTATTGCCACTGGTTGCCTCTACAAGCGTATCGCCTGGCTTGATTTCACCACGCTCTTGAGCGTGCAGAATCATCGACAGCGCGGGCCGATCTTTGACCGACCCGGCTGGATTATTACCTTCCAACTTACCCAAAATTACATTATTACGAGCAGCATTTTCAGCGCCTGGAATACGTTGCAATCGAACTAAAGGGGTATTGCCAATAGTCTGCGAAATCGTGAGGTAGTTAGGAGTAGCCATAAGACCATTTTAGCCATAAGACCACTTAAGCATGGAAAGGCTTAATTTCTCCGAGTGTTGCTTGGGCGATCCTGATGATTGCGAGTATTGCCTTGATTGCGGGAACTACGACGGCTGGATACCGAGCCCTCTTTTTTCGTGCGTCCATTAGGCTCCCGAAAAGAACTAGGGCTTTCAATCGTCAAGCCGTTGTCTACCATTTTTTCAACAGACTTCATCCCAATCCCCCGCACCCGCTTTTGTAAATCATTGGCATCCTGAAAATGGCCACCATCCTCACGCTCAGCAATGATGGTTCTTGCCTTGGCTGGGCCAATGCCTTTAATGGTTTCTAACTCAGTCTGCGAAGCCGTATTCACATTAACCGGTGATGCCAGTGCATGACTAACTCCTGATATTGCTAACCAAGCTGACAGCAATACAGCAGCGACAGGAACAATAAAATTATTCAATGCAAAATATTTAATCATCTTTTCTCCAGGAGTAAATAAAAAAATCCATGCCGAAAGGACATGGATCATTTACAACGGGGCTAAAGATGCTCGGTTGACTTCTATACCGACAACTACAAAGAGATCAATTAATTCCTATAAGGGATTGGCTAAGAAATCCGCATTGGCAGTTAACCAGTCGATATAACGACTGACACCTTGCTCAACATTGAGGAAGGGCTCGGTGTAACCGGCGGCTCTGAGTTTGGTGAGGTCTGCCTGTGTAAAGCACTGATACTTACCTTTGAGTGCTTCTGGAAATGGAATGTACTCAATCGCCTTCATCTTGACAAGTTGTTCTAATGATTCTGAATTAGCCCCATCTCGCTTTCTGAGTGAATTCACTACGGCATGGGCTACATCATTAAAGGGTTGGGCACGGCCACTTCCCAAATTAAAGATGCCGCTGATTTCTGGATGATCAAAGAAGAAGAGGTTGACCTTCACTACATCCTCTACCGAGACAAAGTCACGGCTTTGCTGTCCTTGTGCATAGCCACCATATTCACCAAAGAGCTTAACCAGCCCGTCTTTCTTGTATTGGTGGTATTGATGGAAGGCTACTGATGCCATACGACCTTTGTGGGATTCACGTGGGCCATACACATTGAAATATCTAAAACCAACTACTTGGGCGGTATTGGCTTTTTCAGCAAAACGCTTGCGCATCACTTGGTCAAATAAGAATTTGGAATAGCCATAAATATTGAGCGGCTTCTCGTGCTCACGGCTTTCAACAAACACATCTGAACCGCCATAGGTTGCTGCAGAGGAGGCATAGAGTAATTGCACTTTTTGCTCGGTGCAGATATCGAGCAAATCCATGGTGTAGCGATAGTTATTCGCCATCATGAAGATGCCATCGGTTTCCATCGTATCGGAGCAAGCCCCTTCATGAAAGACCGCCCTGACCTTGCCAAAGCGACCACTTCTAAATGCCTCTAAAAATTCATCTTTATCAAGATAATCAATAATGTCGAGATCAGCTAAATTGCGATATTTATCGGCAGGACGCAAGTCGTCGACTGCAATGATATTTTTCTCACCACGAGCATTGAGGCCCTGAACAATATTGGCGCCGATAAACCCAGCAGCTCCAGTTACGATAATAGTCACTGTAATTCCTCAGAAGTAACGGTTGCGGTACCCAACTTACCAACCACAATACCTCCAGCACGATTAGCTAATGCCATCGCTTTCTCTAGAGGCCATTTTGCCGCCAAAGCAACGGCTAACGTGGCAATTACAGTATCACCAGCACCTGAGACGTCAAAGACTTCGCGCGCTTGAGCATGAACATGACTCACACCAGTATCAGTAAATAAGCTCATACCCTCTTCCGAGCGAGTCAGAAGGAGTGCTCGTAGATTCAAAGAGTGACGCAGATCTTGCGCTTTTTTGGCGAGGTCTTCCTCACTACTCCAGCGACCAACTACCTGACGAAGCTCGCTGCGGTTAGGCGTCAATACAGTAGCGCCCCGATACTTTTCATAATCTTCGCCTTTAGGGTCTACGAGGATCATTTTATTTTGGTTGCGAGCTTGCTCAATCATGAGAGTCACTTGATCTAGAGCGCCTTTACCGTAATCAGACAAAATTACCACGTCAGCATCTGATAGAGACTTCTCAAAACGCTCCAGCTTTCTGGCTAATGCAGTATCACTAGGAGCTTCTTCAAAATCCAGGCGAATCAATTGTTGTTGACGTGCGATCACGCGCAGCTTCACAATCGTCGGTACCTTACTATCTACTTCGAGCTGACTATCCACGCCACTAGTTTTTAGAAGCTGAGTAACGCGTTGCCCAGGCTCATCATCACCAATCACGCCCAAAATCGTTGCATTAGCACCCAAAGCAGCAACGTTGCGCGCTACGTTAGCAGCACCACCCAAACGCTCATCAACCTTGCCAACCTGAACTACTGGCACAGGAGCCTCTGGAGAAATGCGATTAGTATCACCAAACCAGTAACGATCCAGCATCACATCACCTACAACTAGCAAGCGAGTTCTAGAAAATTGTTCTGGGTTAGCTTTTTCCACGGGCAGACGAGTTTCTAAATGTGTTTTAAATAATATTAGTTATGACGACCAATACCTTGATACTCAATTCCTAATTCTTGCATGGCTTGAGGCTCATAGAGATTGCGGCCATCAAAAATGACTGGATGCTTGAGTTTTTGTTTTACCAGATCAAAGTCGGGGCTACGGAAGGCCTTCCACTCAGTCACGATAACTAGTGCATCACAGCCGTCTAAAGCAGTAGTGGGATCATCTACCATCGCCACTTTTTTCAAGCCCTCAGGATTGCCTTTGAAGTCTAACTCAAGTGCGTGCTTCGCTTCGGGCATCGCAACTGGATCAAATGCTACAACCTCGGCACCGCGCTTAACCAACTCGCCAATAATGACGCGACTTGGGGCTTCACGCATATCGTCTGTATTGGGCTTAAATGCTAATCCCCACAGAGCAAACTTTTTGCCTTGTAAGTTTTTACCAAAGCGTTTTTCAATCTTTTCAACCAAGATGGTTTTTTGAGCTTCATTGACGGCCTCAACAGCTACCAAAATCTTCAGATCTTTACCATGCTCAATCGCTGTTTTGCTTAGTGCTGAGACGTCCTTTGGAAAGCATGAGCCTCCATAACCAGTTCCTGAATACAAGAAGCCATAACCAATCCGAGAATCTGAACCAATACCTTGGCGAACCGCTTCGATATCGGCGCCCACTAGATCAGCTAAGTTAGCCAATTCATTCATGAATGAGATGCGGGTAGCCAACATCGCATTTGCAGCATACTTCGTCAACTCTGCACTCTTCACATCCATGTAATAGGTGCGTTCGTGGTGACGATTAAAGGGAGCATAGAGTTTGCGCATCTGCTCTTTAGCGCGCAGGCCTGCAGCATCGCTAGAAGTGCCGATCACAATCCGATCAGGGCGCATAAAGTCCTCTACTGCAGCACCCTCTTTTAAGAACTCGGGATTAGAAACTACTGAACAGAGTTCTGGAGATAAATTCCTTTTTGCCAATTCTTCAGTAATGGCTGCAGTAACCTTATCAGCCGTACCAACTGGCACAGTGGATTTATCCACAATGACCTTGGGTGTGCTCATATGCTTACCAATATTGCGAGCGGCAGCAACGACGTATTGCAAATCTGCTGAGCCATCTTCATCAGGAGGGGTACCAACGGCAATGAACTGAATCTCACCATGCTCAACCGATGCTTTGATGTCGGTTGAAAACTGAATACGACCGGCAGCGCGATTACGCTCGATCATTTCTTTTAAGCCAGGCTCGTAGATTGGAACGCCGCCAGAATTGAGAATGTCAATTTTCTTGGGATCGAGATCTAAGCAAAAAACGTTGTTACCTTGTTCCGCCAAGCATGCGCCAGTAACTAAACCGACGTAACCACTACCAATAATCGTAACTTTCAAAACGCCTCCGACTGACTTAATAATTTAACCGTCATTAAACTGTAATTTAATGACGATTTAGTTAATCTACTATATCTACCAATTACATTGATGGGCCACTAGGAGCGACCCCTTCGCTTCTTCTAGGAGAATACGCCTCCCAATGATTGCACCCAGGGCACTGCCAGTAAAAACGACGGGCCCTAAAGCCGCAATTACCGCAGGTATAACGGGCGAGGCTGGTTGTGCGCTGCTTTAATAGACCCAGAATCGCCTTAATTTCGGCGATCTTATCGTCTGAGCCATTGCTTTCAGCTAAAGCCAAGCGGGTTTCGGCAAGCTTGGATAAGGCACTCAAACTGGGTGAACTTTGCATTACTTCAACCAGCATGGCTTCAGCAATATGAGACCCTCTTAACTGGGTAAGGTGCTTATGAACAATATCCAGCAGCTCGCCAGAGGCTTGAGTTTTGAGTAACTCAACCAAACGATCCAAGCCCTCCTCTGCTGTATCCAGATTGGCATGAGCGAGCATCCAACGATCTGCCAGCAAGTGCATGTAAGCAGGATGTAGCTTTGCAATGGCGCCCCAAGTTTCAATCGCTTGAGCGGGGCGATGCATCGCCATAAAGTAGTCGCCCTGCAAAATGAGGGCGCGCGCATGATTGGGTACTGCTTGAAGTGCGCGGGCTATGGATTGCTCAGCCCCAGTCAAATCTTGACGGCGCAGCGCTTCTTGCCCCAATTCACAATGAAACTGGGCGATTTCAGTTTGATGTGATTTACCCTGGAGCGACTCCAGCTCTTGTGCGGCAATGATCGCTTTTTGCCAATCGCGCTCGACTTGGTACATCTCCAGCAAGCTCTCTTTTGCTGGTGCAGCGTACTTACCTTCTCCAACCCGATTTAAGGACGCTTCAGCTCGATCCAATAATCCCGCACGCAGAAAGTCTCTGCCCAACTCATAAGCCGCATGATCGCGATCGCGAGGCTTTAAATCATCTCGATTGGCTAAATGCTGATGAACCCGAATCGCACGCTCAGTTTCACCACGACGACGAAATAAATTACCCAAAGAAAAATGCAGTTCAATCGTTTCAGGATCGAGCTGCGCAATTTTGACTAGGGTTTCAATCGCCTGATCAGGTTGCTCATTTAGTAATAGGCTCAAGCCCTTAAAGGTAGAACGCTGTTGGCGCAAACGCTCCAGCTCATCCATTCGATGCTCAAGCCGAAGATCCCAGCGTGCGGCCATCCAACCCAATCCGAATAGGATGGGAATCAACAATAGCCAAGCAGTTGCGATATGAATCATAGCCCTGGGCTCTTGAATAAAAAAATGGTCCGAATGGACCACTGGTGGTTTGCCGAATGATTAGGCACCAGAACCCTCTTTGGGTCCTGACTGCTTCAGTGGCTTGTAATCAACCCGTTCACGTAATTCTTTACCAGGCTTAAAGTGTGGCACCCGTTTTTCTGGAATAAGCACTTTCTCGCCAGACTTAGGATTGCGTCCAGTTCTTGCAGGGCGACTGTGTAAAACAAAGCTTCCGACGCCACGCAACTCAATGCGCTTGCCCTCAGCTAACGCGTGAGTCATGGTGTCTAACAGCGTTTTAACCGCCAACTCCACATCCCGCGGCAGGAGCTGCGGAAACTGTTCCGCCAGGCTCTCCACAAGTTCGGAGCGAGTGATTGCTTGTTGCTCTTGATCTGACATGATCTATCAATAAAAAACCGCCGCCCCCAAGACTGGAGGCGGCGATATTGATTTAGCCTTGATTGTCCATTTTTGCTTTAAGCAAGGCGCCCAAGTTGGTTGTGCCAGACTGCGCATCACCTTGGAGTTTGCTCATTGCATCTTGTTGATCAGAGCTGTCTTTTGCCTTAATCGAAAGATTGATTACGCGAGACTTACGATCAATATTAATGATCATGGCAGTCACGCTATCGCCTTCTTTCAATACATTGCGTGCATCTTCAACGCGATCGGTTGAGATTTCTGAAGCACGTAAGTAAGCTTCAACTTCGTCAGCCAAATGAATGGTTGCACCTTTAGCATCAACAGCCTTCACAGTGCCAGTAACAAGACTACCCTTGTCGCTAACGGATGTGTAGTTATTGAATGGGTCACCAGACAATTGCTTGATACCGAGAGAGATACGCTCTTTCTCAACATCAATGGCCAATACGGTAGCTTCCACTTCATCACCTTTTTTGTATTTCTTAACAGCTTCTTCGCCAGGCTCATTCCAAGAAATATCGGAAAGATGAACCAAACCATCGATGCCGCCAGGCAAGCCAATGAATACACCAAAGTCAGTAATTGACTTGATTGCACCGCTTAACTTGTCACCCTTTTGATGGGCGCGTGAGAATTCTTCCCATGGATTGGCTTTGCACTGCTTGATGCCTAAGCTAATACGACGCTTATCTTCATCAATATCCAACACCATGACTTCAACTTCAGTACCCAAGGCCGTTGCTTTACTTGGAGCAACGTTCTTATTGGTCCAATCCATTTCAGAAACGTGTACCAAGCCTTCGATACCAGATTCGATTTCAACGAATGCACCGTAATCAGTCAAGTTGGTTACCTTGCCGAATAAACGGGTGTTTGGTGGATAACGACGAGCGATACCTACCCATGGATCATCGCCAAGCTGTTTCACACCAAGAGACACACGATTCTTCTCTTGATCGAACTTCAAAATCTTAGCGGTCACTTCTTGACCAACAGTCAACATTTCGCTTGGGTGACGCACACGACGCCATGCCAAATCGGTAATGTGCAAGAGGCCATCGATACCGCCGAGGTCAACGAATGCGCCGTAGTCAGTAATGTTCTTAACCAGGCCAGTCACTACTGCGCCTTCTTTTAGGTTAGACATCAACTCAGCACGCTCTTTACCTTGGCTGGCTTCAACAACCGCACGACGTGACAACACGACGTTGTTACGCTTACGGTCTAACTTGATAACCTTGAACTCCATGGTTTTGCCCTCATAAGGGCTGGTGTCTTTAATGGGACGAGTGTCAACGAGTGAGCCAGGCAAGAATGCGCGGATACCGTTCACCATCACCGTCAAGCCGCCTTTAACCTTACCGGTAACCGTACCAGTGACAATCTCAGCTTGCTCGAGTGCTTTTTCTAGATTCATCCATGACGCTAAGCGTTTTGCTTTATCGCGGGAGAGGATGGTGTCGCCGTAGCCGTTTTCAAGGGCATCGATCGCAACAGAAACGAAATCGCCGGGGCTTACTTCAATTTCGCCAGCGTCGTTATGGAATTCTTCAACAGGAATAAACGCTTCAGACTTCAAACCAGCGTTAACAACAACGAAGTTATGGTCGATGCGGAGGACTTCAGCCGAAATAACTTGGCCGGTCTTCATATTCGATCGGGTTAATGATTCTTCAAATAGTTCTGCAAATGATTCAGACATGTATGTTCACTTTGTGCCGCCAGAAGGCCTGACGGGTTAGGTTGTAAAAGTCTCAAGAAACACGCTTATTAAGAAATCGCGTTGTGGAGTTTCCGAAGACGCCAAAAAACTACTGCATTCAACTACTTACGCGGATGCCGATTGATACCAAGCCAACACCGTTTGAACTGCTTGATCGATCGATAAATTGGATGTTTCAAGCACTTGCGCACCTTGTGCAAGAACTAATGGAGCGGTGCCTCGACTACTGTCTCTGGCATCGCGCTCCTGTAAATCTTGCAGCAAGTCCTCTAGTCTAGCAGAAATTCCCTTAGCTATCAATTGCTTATAACGACGCTCGGCCCTAGCTGAGGCACTGGCAGTCAGAAAAACCTTCAATTTAGCGTCTGGAAAGATGATGCTGGCCATATCCCGGCCGTCTGCGACTAAACCTGGTTTTTGCCTAAAACTACGCTGAAGACCCACTAAAGCACCCCGAACGGCTGGCTGAGTAGCTATGTTTGAGGCTCGCAGCCCATTAGCCTCAGTCCGGATGGCTTCAGTTACCTTCTCGTCCCCGAGGAAAATTTGGCCATCTCTAAAGCTAATTTGAAGTTTTTCTGCCAATTGACCCAAAGCAGGGGCATTGTTGACATCAATGCCCTGCTTTTCACTGGCCAGTGCAACTAGACGATATAGGGCGCCACTATCCAAATAATGAAAGCCCAACTCCTGAGCTACCAAAGATGCAACCGTCCCTTTACCAGAGGCTGTGGGTCCATCGATGGCGATAACGGGGGGCAAATTCATAGCAAACTAGGAAACAATCTTGGCAAATTCAGCAAAGTACGTAGGGAAAGTTTTTGCTACGCAATTGGGATCGTTGATCTTGAGAGTGTTGGGACCAAAAGCGGCCAGTGAAAAACACATTGCCATCCGGTGATCGTCATAAGTATCAATTCCTGCTGCAGGAGATTTCCAATCGGTCGGTTTGGCAGGTGCTTCTACCGTAATGTAATCTGCACCCTCTTCCACGATGGCGCCAAGCTTACGCAGTTCGGTTGCCATTGCTGCAATACGATCGGTTTCCTTAACGCGCCAACTGGCAATATTATTCAGACGCGTTTGTCCTTCAGCAAATAAAGCAGCCACTGCTAAGGTCATTGCTGCATCGGGAATCTCAGTGCAATCTAGAGTAATCCCTTTGAGCTTACCGCTTGCATTACTGACCCCAGCAACTTCGATCGATTCATCTGTTGCAGTAATCTTGGCACCCATCTTTGCTAAGGCATCTGCAAAAGCCACATCACCCTGAATACTATTGGATCCTACACCCAAGACTTTCAAGGGGCCAGCACCAATGGCACCAAGCGCTAAGAAATAAGAGGCAGATGAAGCATCACCTTCGACGAGTAACTCGCCTGGACTGGAATAAACCTGCTCACTCTTTTTTGCGGGGATGACAAAGGTTTGCCCATCCGGGCAAGTCACTTTGACACCAAACCGTGCCATCAGCTTGAGTGTGATGTCGATATAAGGTCGAGAAATCAGCTCTCCGATTACATCGATTCGAATCGGCTCTTTGGCTACCAGAGGTAATGCCATCAATAGCGCAGTTAAAAACTGACTTGACACATCACCCCGGATCCTCACAACATCTCTAATCTGAATCGTCGCGGCACTAATTTGAATCGGTGGGTAGCCTTCTTGTTGCTCATAAGCAATCTCTGCACCGACTTGACGCAGGCCGTCAACCAAGTCCCCAATCGGCCGCTCATGCATGCGAGCCACGCCAGATAATCGGTAATCACCACCTTGCATCGCAAGTGCAGCAGTGAGTGGGCGAATAGCAGTACCAGCATTGCCCATAAATAAGTCTGCATCTCTAACTGGGAACTGTCCGCCACAACCTTCGATCACACAGACTTGATTAGGTTGGTCGGTAACGGATACACCCAATTTACGCAAAGCATTACGCATGACTTGAGTGTCATCCGCATCAAGCAAATTCTTGAGCGTGGTTTTTCCAGTGGAGAGGGCCGCTAATAGTAAGGCTCGATTTGAAATACTCTTTGACCCAGGCAAAACGATCGTACCTGCTGCCTGAGTATATGGGCCAACATCAATACTCGCTAAAGCGCTCATTCAAGTCCGTCCAGGTCTTGACGTGCTTTACTCGCCTTTGTAAATAGCTTTTCAATCCCCGCTCCATCATTCTCGGCAATCAATTTACGAAGATGTTGAAGGATCGCTAAATACTGATCTAACTCTTTCAGAATAGAACTGCGGTTAGCCAAGCTAATATCACGCCACATTTCAGGACTAGAAGCTGCAATGCGAGTGAAGTCTTTAAAGCCTGCGCCAATATGACTTAATTTATCTGCAGCATCTTCAGAATTGATGACGCTGGTCATTAATGCATAAGCAAGAATGTGAGGCAGATGAGAGACAGCCGCATAAATAGCATCGTGTTGCACATTCGAAAGCATCTTCACTAGTGCGCCAACTGACTGCCAAAACTTCTCGACTAGCGCGATATCTTGCGGAGAATTTTCTTGTAAGGGGCAAATAATCACTTGCTTACCAAAGAACAAATCCGCTTTAGCAGCACTTGCACCATGCTGAGCGCCGCCGGCAATCGGATGCGCTGGTACAAACTGACATGCTTTTTTACCCAAGACCTCTTTGGCGGACAAGATCACATCGCCCTTGGTGCTGCCAGCATCAGTAATTAAAGTCTTAGAGGCAAGATGAGGCTCAATCGTTAGGAAGGTGGCGCGCATTTGGGCAACTGGCACACACAAGACCAGAAGATCCGATTGCTTAGCAGCATCAACTAAATCTACGACGGCATCAATCGCACCCATCTTTAATGCGTGATCTAAATTTGACTGGCTTCGACCAACCCCAAGGATTTTTGACACAACGCCTGCTTGCTTAAGCGCTAAGCCAAGTGAAGCCCCAATCAGGCCTACGCCAACAATCGATACCACGCCGTAATTTGGTTTTGTCATCACTTAACCCAGAATGGCCTTCATGGCATCGATGAAGGCTGCATTTTCTTCGGGCAGGCCTATGGAAATTCTGAGCCACTGAGGCAAACCATAATTGGCGACTGGACGCACAATAATGCCGCGCTTGAGCAGAGCCAAATTCACCTTCGCTCCAGCATCTGCCTCGTTACCCACTTTCACCAAAACAAAATTACCTGCAGAAGGTAAGTAGCTCAATCCCATTTCCTCGAAAGCATCAGTTAATTGCAGGTAACCTGCACGATTAAGGTCATAGCCCTTTTGCAAGAACGTAGTATCTTGCAATGCTGCAATTGCAGCGGCTTGCGCCAAACTATTTACATTAAAAGGTTGGCGAATGCGGTTCAGCAAATCGGTGAGGGCAGGTTGAGCAATGCCGTAACCAATCCGCAGTCCTGCCAAACCATAGGCCTTAGAAAAACTGCGTGAGACGATTAAGTTCGGAAAACGTTTAACCCAAGCGATTGCATCGTACTGCTGCTCAGGCAACAGATACTCGTTGTAAGCTTCGTCAAGCACGACAATGACATTATCAGGAACCTGCTCCAGAAATGCCTCAATCTCTTGCGCGCTTAAGTAGCTGCCAGTTGGATTATTGGGATTAGCCATAAATACCAATTTTGCTTTTGCACCTGAAGTCTGAATGGCTTTGAGCATTGCCTCTAGATTATGGCCATAGTACGGAGTTGCAGCAACTTCTATTGCGCGCGCCCCAACTGCCTGAGTAGCCAATGGATAAACTGCAAAGGCATGCTTAGAGAAAATAATTTCATCATCGGTATCCGCAACTGCTCGCGCAGTGAGCTCAAGAATGTCATTACTACCATTGCCGAGTGTGATCCAGTTTGTTGGAATACCTAGTCGCTTCGATAAAACGTTCTTAAGCTCAAAACCGTTGGAGTCGGGATAACGACCTAAGTCACTAGCTGCCTTAAGCATCGCATCGTGAGCCGACTGAGGCATGCCTAGAGGATTTTCATTGGATGCAAGCTTAATAATCTTGCTCTCGTCTAAACCATATTCGCGCGCAACCTCACTAATCGGTCTACCACCGACATAAGGCGCAATTGCCTGAATGTGTTTTAAACCGAAAGAACTCATAATCAAATGGCTGAGCGGGGATAGGAGCCGAGTTTTTTATAGAACGCAGCCGTGTCTTGAAGCTCAATTAGAGCCTTAGCAACTTTGTCTTCATCTGCATGGCCAGCCACATCAATAAAGAAGTGATACTCCCAAGTTCCCTTGCGCGCAGGACGGGACTCAAAACGATTCATCGAAACACCGTGCTTTGCCAAGGGAGCAAGCAAACGATGGACGGCACCAGGCTGGTTATCAACAGATAGCACGAGCGAAGTTTGATCATTACCTGTTGCTTGACATACGTAGTTGCCAATTACTACAAAGCGAGTGCGATTGTGAGGGTCATCCTGAATTTGTGATGCCACGGCTTGTAAGCTGTATGCAATTTGCGCAGGCTCACCGGCAATGGCTGCCAAAGTGGGATCTGCTGCAGCCATGCGCGCAGCTTCAGCATTACTACTCACTGCTTGGCGTTTTAACTGAGGGGCGTGCTCACTCAACCACTGTTGACATTGTGCAAGCGCTTGAGCATGGGCACAGACAGTAGTAACCCCATCCAAGCTTCCACTCTTCGTTAACAAATGATGACGAATAGGCAAAACGACTTCACCGCTGATTTGCAGAGGGGCATCGAGTAACAAATCGAGCGTACGAGAAACGGCACCTTCGCTAGAGTTTTCCACTGGTACAACGCCAAATTGAGCAGCACCCTTCTCTACCGCCTTAAAAACCTCATCAATGCTGACGCAAGGCAAACCGGCAACAGAATGACCGAAATAAGTTTGTGCGGCCTGCTCAGAAAAAGTACCAACCGGACCAAGGTAAGCAATCGTTTGTCGAGCCTCTAAAGCGCGGCAAGCGGACATCACCTCACGCCAGATCGCAGCAATACCATCAGGCAATAAAGGACCCTGATTGATCTCTTGCAGTTTTGCTACGACTTGGCGCTCACGCTCAGGCCGAAATACTGGAGAGGCAAATCCACCTTTGATATGACCCACTTCTTGTGCAGCTTGAGCACGCTGTGAGAGAAGATCCAAAATCTTGGCATCTAAATCATCGATCTTGTCACGCAAGGGCGCAAGTCGCTGTTCTTCAGTACTCATTAAGCCCGCCTTTCAAAATCCTGCATAAATTCAACCAAGGCTTTTACACCCTCTATAGGCATTGCATTGTAGATACTTGCTCGCATTCCACCAACTGCTTTATGACCTCTCAGCGCTACCAAACCAGCAGCATGAGATTGCGCCAGAAATTCAGCGTTCAGGGCCTCATCTTTCAAGAAGAAGGTGACATTCATTCTAGAGCGATAAGGTTTTGCAATGCGATTCTCGTACAGAGCGCTTTGATCAATGCATTGATAAAGTACATCTGCCTTTGCTTGATTCTGTTTGGCAATCGCTTTAACACCGCCCTGCTTCAGCAACCACTTAAAGCTCAGACCCGCCATATAAATCGCAAACGTGGGGGGCGTATTTAACATCGATTGATTGGCGGCTTCTTTTGCCCAATCCCAAACCGATGGCGTGATTGGCATGCTGTGACCCAAAAGATCTTTACGGACGATCACAATCGTGACACCTGAGGGCCCAATATTCTTTTGCGCACCCGCAAATAGCACTCCGTATTGGCTTACATCCATCTCTTTGGATAAGATATTGCTTGATACGTCCGCGACTAAAGGCACATTACCAACATCTGGCACCTGGTCAAATTCCACGCCACCAATGGTTTCGTTAGCGCAGATATGCACGTATGCGGCATCACTCGAAAGATTCCAGGATGAGCGCGGTGGAATCGTGGTGAAGTGCTCTGCCTCTGAAGAAGCGGCTAGATGAGCTGCTCCGTATTTCTGAGCCTCTTTCAAGGACTTCTCAGACCAAATACCGGTAACGATGAAATCTGCTTTAGGCCCACTCTTGCTCAGACCCATGAGATTCATTGGGATCGCAGCATTTTGTCCAATACCACCACCTTGCAAAAGCAAGATCTCATATTGATCTGGAATACTCATCAAAGTACGCAGATCGTGCAATGTCTCTTCATACACCGCCATAAACTCTTTACTGCGGTGGCTGATCTCCATGACACTAGTTCCAAGACCATGCCAGTTGAGCATTTCATCTGCAGCCTGCTTCAGAATCTCTTCGGGAAGAGTGGCGGGGCCCGCAGCGAAATTAAAAATGCGGCGGTCAAACGTCATGATGGTGTCGACTAGTCTGTATTCGATGCCAGCTTAGGCATCACTAGCAGTATCGCTAGCAGCATCACCGACATCGCCAGCATCAATCGAATCATCTTCCGCGAGATCATCCTCGTCATCTGAATCGCTTTCAGCAATCCTCTGCAAGCCAGATAAACGAGTCCCCTCATCTACGTTGATGAGTGTGACACCTTGCGTTGAGCGACCCATCTCTCTGATTTCAGAGACACGCGTCCGCACTAAGACACCACCCGTAGTAATCAACATGATTTGATCTTCAGGAGAAACGAGAGCAGCAGCAACAACTTTGCCGTTACGCTCTGATGTCTGAATGGCGATCATGCCCTTAGTACCGCGACCATGACGGGTATATTCAGCGATTGGCGTCCGCTTGCCATAACCATTTTCAGTTGCAGTCAAGACGCTTCCAGGAGTCGCAATGGCTTCAGCATCTGCCACGCTAATCTGCGCGCCCTCTGCCACTTCCGCAGGAGCTACTAGCATTGCAATCACTTGCTGACCTTCACCTAAGTTCATACCGCGCACGCCTCGAGCAGTCCGACCCATTGGACGAACGTCATTCTCATCAAAGCGCACCGCCTTACCAGCATCAGAGAACAACATGACATCGTGTTGGCCATCAGTAATTGCTGCGCCCACCAAGAAATCGCCCTCATTCAAATCAACCGCAATAATGCCGGCCTTGCGTGGGTTAGAGAAGTCAGATAAACGGGTCTTCTTAACGGTACCTAAGCTGGTTGCCATAAAGACGTACTGATCATCCTGATAGCCTTTAATTGGCAGAATCACAGTGATCTTCTCGCCTTCAATCAGCGGGAACATATTGACGATGGGCTTACCTCTTGAGGTGCGACTACCTTGAGGTACTTCCCAGACTTTGAGCCAATACATGCGACCGCGATCAGAAAAACACAAAATTGTGTCGTGTGTATTTGCTACGAATAAAGTATCGATCCAGTCTTCATCTTTGGTTGCTGCAGCTTGCTTACCGCGACCACCGCGCTTCTGCGCACGATACTCACTGAGCGGCTGACTCTTCATATATCCAGTGTGTGAAAGAGTGACAACCATATCTTGCGGTGTAATGAGATCTTCAGTGAAGAGCTCAGTTGCATTCATCTCAATAAATGAGCGACGACCGTTGTCACTACCCGCGATGCCGAACTCGGCTTGCACTTCTTTCAATTCGCTTTCGATGACCTGAGTGACTCGCTCTGATTTAGCCAATAAGTCGAGCAAGTCAGCAATCTCAGACATGACGTCTTTGTACTCAGAAACAATCTTGTCTTGCTCTAAGCCAGTCAAACGTTGCAAACGCATTTGCAGAATTTCTTGTGCTTGGCTATCAGATAAGCGATAGAGGCCACTGCTCTGCATGCCGTATTCAGGCAAGAGGCCATCAGGCCGATAAGCATTACGACCGCCTGGGGTATCTGTCTCTGCACGCGCCAACATCTCACGCACCATCGAGGAATCCCAATTCTTGCCCATCAACTCTGTCTTTGCTTCCACCGGGTTGGCAGCAGCCTTGATGATCGCAATGAATTCATCAATGTTTGCTAATGCGACAGCTAAGCCCTCGAGCACATGACCACGCTCTCGCGCTTTACGAAGTTCAAAAATCGTGCGACGGGTAACGACTTCACGACGATGCTGCAAGAAATACTCCAACATCTGCTTCAAGTTCAACAGGCGTGGCTGGTTATCAACCAAGGCCACCATGTTCATACCGAAGTTATCTTGTAACTGCGTACTCTTATATAAATTATTCAGAACAACTTCAGGTACTTCGCCACGCTTGAGCTCAATCACAACGCGCATTCCAGATTTGTCGGACTCATCCCGCAAATCAGAAATACCTTCGACTTTTTTCTCATTCACTAACTCAGCAATGCGCTCGAGCAAGTTCTTCTTATTGACTTGATAAGGCAACTCATCAACGATGATGGCTTGACGCGAACCCTTATCAATATCTTCAAAGTGGGTCTTCGCACGCATGACAACGCGCCCGCGACCGGTGCGATAACCCTCACGTACACCTTGAACACCATAAATAATTCCGGCAGTAGGGAAATCTGGCGCTGGGATGATCTCAATCAACTCATCAATGGTGCAATCCGGGTTGTGCAAGACGTGTAAACAGGCCTGAACCACCTCATCCAAGTTATGAGGGGGGATATTGGTTGCCATACCTACCGCAATGCCTGAGCTGCCGTTAATGAGCAAATTGGGCACTTTGGCCGGCAGAATCAGGGGCTCGCGCTCGCTACCGTCGTAATTTGGCCCAAAATCGACCGTTTCCTTATCCAAATCAGCCAATAGGTCATGGGCGATTTTGCGCAAGCGGATCTCGGTATACCGCATCGCAGCAGCGTTATCCCCGTCCACGGAGCCAAAGTTACCCTGGCCGTCAACTAACATATAGCGTAGAGAGAAATCTTGGGCCATCCGGACAATGGTGTCATACACCGCAGAATCGCCATGGGGATGGTATTTACCGATTACATCGCCAACTATACGGGCAGATTTTTTGTAAGCACGGTTCCAATCGTTGTTTAATTCATACATCGCAAATAAGACCCGGCGGTGTACTGGCTTGAGGCCATCACGCACGTCTGGCAAGGCTCTGCCGACAATGACGCTCATAGCGTAGTCCAAATAGGACCGCCGCATTTCGTCTTCTAGGGATATTGGTAGTGTTTCTTTAGCGGCTTGTTCCATTTAGAAATAATATCATTTTGATGACGGAAGACCCCTATGCTAAGATTCTGTCAGTTTGTACGAAATTGAGATGTGTCGCTTTGCGGTGTTTTTGCTTCAAAGTAGGGCGAATTACATTTAAGTTTGACTTTAATTAAAAAGAGATTTTTGAGGACTAAAAATGAACAAAACCCTAAAACTGTTGCTCGCTTCTGTTATTACCGTTTCTGCAACCGCAGCAATGGCATCTGATAACTGGCAAAACGGCGACGGCTCCCTGAACTGGAAAAACGGCGACGGTACATTGTGCTGGCGTGATAACAACTGGACACCTGCAACTGCAGCTAAAGGTTGCGATGGCGCATTGCAAGAAGGCCATTCCGCTGCTGGCGTTAGCCAAAGCAAGATCACTTTGCAAGCTGATACCCTCTATGATTTCAACAAGTCTGACTTGAAACCTGAAGGTAAGGCTACTTTGGACAAGATCGCTGCTGATCTCTCCAAGATTAAGTTGGAAGTCATCATCGCTGTTGGTAACACAGATAGCGTTGGTACAGATGCATACAACATGGCCCTCGGTCAGCGTCGTGCGCAGTCTGTTAAGACTTACCTCGTAAGCAAGGGTGTTGACGCAAGCCGCATCTACACAGAATCCAAAGGCAAGAGCAATCCAGTTGCAAGCAATGCAACTGCTGAAGGCCGCGCTAAGAACCGCCGCACCGACATCGAAGTTGTTGGTACAGCTAAGTAATCTGCTTCAAACCTAAAAAAGCCCGGTTCTGCCGGGCTTTTTTATTTCCGCTATATTCGTAACATGAACGTTGATCAATCTGAAATCGCTAAATTTAGCGCCCTAGCCCATCGCTGGTGGGACCCCAATAGTGAATTTAAGCCCTTGCATGCAATTAATCCGTTGCGCCTGGATTGGATTCAATCCTTCGGCAGTTTGGCGGGAAAGAAAGTGTTAGATGTTGGCTGTGGCGGCGGAATCCTGGCGGAATCTATGGCGCAGTCTGGGGCTGATACCACCGGCATTGACCTCTCTGAAAAAGCGCTCAAAGTTGCTGAATTACATGCCCTCGAGGTTGGCGCCAAACTCAGCTATCGCGCCATCTCAGCAGAGGCGCTGTCCAGTGAAAATGCTGGTCAATATGATGTTGTGACCTGCATGGAGATGCTTGAGCATGTGCCGGATCCCGCATCGGTCGTCAGGGCCTGCGCCACACTAGCCAAGCCTGGCGGCACCCTTTTCTTCAGCACCTTGAATCGCAATCCCAAATCCTATTTATTTGCCATCCTCGGGGCGGAATACCTACTTCGCTTGCTCCCCAAAGGGACTCACGAATACGCTAAATTCATCAAGCCATCTGAGTTGATTGCCTTTACTCGTGAGGCAGAATTAGAACTGCTCGGAATGAAAGGGATGAGCTACAACCCACTTACCCAAGTCTATTCGCTAGGGAGCGATATGGATGTCAATTACATGATTGCTGTTCGCAAATGCAATTGATGCAAAGCCCTTATCAGGGGGTCTTTTTTGACTTGGATGGCACCCTAGCAGATACCGCACCTGATTTAGTTGCCGCCGCAAATCAATTACTCATTGCCCGCAAGCAGGCTGCACTGCCATATGAACTATTACGCCCTCGAGCCTCTGCAGGCGCCCGCGGTCTCATCGCAGGTGCTTTTGGGATAGACCCGGAGCATCCCGACTTCAATCTCTTGCGAGATGAATTTTTTACCAACTATGAAAATGCCCTACTAGTAAATAGTGTTTTATTCGAAGGCATTGATGAGTTACTCAACCAACTTGATCAAGCTAATCTACCGTGGGGCATTGTGACCAATAAGTCGGAACGCTTTACGCATCCCCTGACTGAACAGATGGGCTTGCGTCAGCGAGCAGCGTCAACGGTATCAGGCGACACTACTCCTCATGCCAAACCCCATCCCGCCCCCATCCTGCATGCTGCCAAGCTAGCCAAGATTGATCCGACTAAAGGACTCTATGTCGGCGATGATATTCGGGATGTTGTGGCAGGCAAGGCAGCCGGCATGAAGACTGTAGCTGCAGCCTATGGTTACTGCGGCTGCGCAGAACCCCCCGAAACTTGGGGAGCAGACTTTTTAGTTAAAACCCCACATGAATTATTTGAAATCATCTTTCCAGCTCACTCATAGGACTTTAGTAAAAGTAACGAGCTTTTTTAGGCGGTCCGCCTTAAAATAGACCCTCTTATGCATTAACTCCGGGGTCGACATGGTTTCGACGTGGATTACAAAGCATCAAGGGCATACCGAGGACCCGTTATCTCGTAAATCAATGGGAATGTAATAACTGCTAACGACGAACGTTACGCACTAGCCGCTTAATTGCGGTTGCCCCTGAACTGATTCTCTCTTGGGTCAGCTAGCGAAAGCTAGATCAGGGTCATTTACAAGAGATAAGACTATCTCGTGTCACGTGGGATAGTACGAAAACTTAGTGAATCGTCAACGAGGAACGTGTCAGTCCGTGCCTAGTTGGTTAAATTAAATGATATGACTAAGTATGTAGAACTTGTTGTGGAGGATTTGCGGACGCGGGTTCGATTCCCGCCGACTCCACCATTTAAAGCAAACCCCTCTGAAGCTAGAGGGGTTTGTCTTTTGCTCTCGATCTTTTTTAGTTTACGCTTTACTTTAAAGAGAGTCGCCACAGCGATGTCACTTCTTTGCTGCGAGCAGTATGCAATGCATCTGCTTGATCAAACACTTTTTGATGATGCGGCCTTGTATCTATTCGATGGATGACTTTCATTCCGGCCTCATCAAACCAAAGCTCTAACTCTCTCCGACTACGTAATCCTAAATGTTCGGCTAGATCAGACAAGACTAACCAAGCCTCCCCTTCAGGCAACAAATGATCTTTGAGTTGCGATAAGAATCCTTTGAGCATTTGACTGTTGGGATCGTAGACCGCGCCCTCTATTGATGAACTCGGCCTAGCGGGCAGCCAAGGAGGATTACAAACAATCAGCGCCGCCTTACTGGGGGGGAATACGCCCGTCTTGAGTAACTCAATCTGCCCAGCAAACTCTGATCGATCGATATTATCTTTTGCGCAATCCAGTGCTCTTGGATCCAAATCTGTCGCAATGATCTTTACTACACCTCTGCTTGCTAGTATGATGGATAAGATCCCGGTTCCCACGCCAATATCGAAGGCAATCGCGTTTTTACTCAGCGCTTTAGGTAAAGGTGCCTGGTTTACTAAATCAATATATTCACCCCGTATTGGTGAAAACACACCATAGTGAGGATGGATATAAAACGCTTTCTCTGCGCTCAAGGCAGGAATGAGAACACCTTTCTTTCGCCATTCATGTGCGCCCACCACACCCAACAACTCACGCAATGAGACTAAGTAAGAAGACTGAGTATTGCCATAAGCCTCTTGGCAAGCCTGGGCAATATCGGGCGCCCGCCTCAAATGAATGTGGTGATCGGCATTACATTCAATCAGGAGCATACCTAAAATACGAGCTCGTTGAGATTGCGCCAGACGATGCAAATTAAAAAGATCAAGCGGGCCTTGATTAGGCTCTTTTTTGACCCGCTGTGATTTTTTAGAAGGCTTATCCAGCCTGCGGGCTAGTGCTTGTAAAAGCTGACGGGCATTCTGAAAATCTCCGCGCCATAGAATGGCGGTCCCCTCGCAAGCCATTCGATAAGCAGCATCTGCAGTCAGAGTGTCATCGCCAATCACCAATTTTTGGTGAGGTCGAATCCCATTTTCGGAGCGCCAAAAGGCAGAGTGGCTAACACCATCCTCTTCCCAGCTGATGGATTGATCGGGGCTCAAGGGTGGAGTCAGTGATCTTCGGGGGTAACGTCTAAAGCGATCAGAAAGCGCGAGACCATGTTGTAGGCAGCAATCACGCTCACTAACTCAACTACTGCAGTATTTCCCAGCTCTACATGTAAGCGCTTCATTAACTCTGGATCAACTTTGATATTGCGAGTCATCTGCAAGGTGAGCTCAGCAGCATCTTGCTCAATTGGACTAAATAATGGTTTCGGGAAACTTGCTTGTCCCAACAAACGGAGCGCATCCACTTGCTCTTGTGTCCCACCAGCCGCTTTGAAGGGTGGCGCATGATGAATGAATTCGTATTCAGCGCCATTCAAAACAGCTACTCCACACATCCCAAGTTCACGTAACTTGGGATCCAAGGAAAGGTGATTGCGGATTGCCCCGATGTAATGATTCCAGCCCTCAGCAATCGGCACACTATGCAAGAGCATGCGATCTAAATTAATAAACTTTCCACCGCGTCGTTTCCGAATGGCAGCAACCAATTCTGCAGGTTCAGACAAATCCATCGGCTGGTAGTCAATTAGTCGCTGAGAGCGTTCCTTACTCATTGGCTTTATCACTCAAATAATTTATTGGGTTTCTTTAATATTGTTCTCAATAACAAACTTACCCCAGATTGCAATTTGTTTGCCAACGAAATCACCTAATACCTCAGGGCTACCACCCACGATTTGAATACCCTGGGCTTTAAACTTATCAGACACCGCAGGATTCTTGAGAGCCTTGTTGAGCGCTACATTCATCGCTTTCACAATCGCAGGTGGTGTCTTGCCTGGAGCTAACAAACCCCACCAAGCAGGCGCATTGAAGCCCGGAAAACCACTTTCAGCAACCGTTGGAACATTAGGTAATTCAGGAGAGCGCTTGGCGGTTGTAATCACTAATGGCACAACTCCGCCGTTTTCAATATGGGGCATTACCAAGAATTGGGAACCAACACCCAAAGGTACCTGACCGCCTAAGACGTCTTGCATTAAAGGGCCGCCGCCACGGTACGGTACGTGGATCCAATCAAAACCTGCCGTTTTGGCTAAACGGGCCATGGCCAAATGTCCAAGACTACCAATCCCAATTGAGCCATAACTAAATTTCTTGCCTGCTTTTGACTCTTCAACCAATTGCTTGAAACTCTTGATCCCTGATTGTTTGCTGGCCACAAGGACCATTGGGGAAGTTCCAATCAAGCCAACGGGAGCAATATCTTTAATCGTGTCATAGGGGAGCTTATCTTTGAGACTGGGATTGACGCCGTGAGTATCAAAGACCACCGCGAAGGTATAACCATCTGGTTCTGCCCGAGTCATTGCGGAAGTTCCAATGACGCCAGATGCACCACCCACGTTATCTACGATAACGCTCTGCTTCAATTCTGCCTGAAGCGCTGGCGCCAAAATACGAGCCACCTGGTCAACTGACCCCCCTGCTGGGAACACTGCAATTAAACGGATTGGCTTCTGGGTAGGCCAAGTACCAACCCCAGGATCTGCAGCTAGCACGAGGCTGCTCATACCGCACAAAATAAGGCCCATCGATAGGGCTCGAGTGATTTGATTAAATAGGTGTCTCATGACAGGTCTCCTCCACTTAAGGACATAAGATTACCACTCCCAGAGCTCCTTGTTTGATAATAGGGGGTGTAGCAGAGACTAAAGCCATGAAACCCATTCTGAACATTGCCGCCTATTTATTTGTCAGCCTCGATGAGCTCGACGCGTTACGCGCGCTCATGCTTCAGGAGTGTAATGAGCGACATTTAAAAGGGACCATTTTGCTGACTGGTGAGGGCATCAATCTATTTCTTGCTGGTGCAGAGCTAGAGATGAGTGGCTTCTTAAAATGGCTACGTAGCGACTCCCGCTTTGCTGCTATCGAGGCAAAAGAGAGCTGGTCAGATGAGCAGCCCTTTAAAAAAATGCTGATCAAACTCAAAAGCGAGATTATTCGCATGAATCACCCGAGCATTCAGCCAGAAAAGGGTCGAGCTAATTTTATTGCCCCCCAGAAATTAAAAGAATGGCTAGATCGTGGTACTGATGATTTGGGACGGCCAGTCGTCATGCTCGATACGCGGAATGCATTCGAAATTGACTACGGCACTTTTGAAAATGCCCTGCACTTCAATATTGAAAAGTTCACCGAATTTCCAGAGGCGATTACGAAACACAAAGAAGAATTGCTAGACAAAACGATAGTGAGTTTCTGTACTGGTGGCATTCGCTGCGAGAAATCTGGCTTGTATATGCGTGAGATCGGCATGGAGCACACCTACCAGTTGGAAGGTGGAATTCTGAAATACTTTGAAGAAGTTGGTGCAGCCCATTACGAGGGGTCCTGCTTTGTGTTTGATGAACGTGAGGCACTCGAGCCGAGTTTGGACATCATTCCACCCGAGCACTCAATTCGTAAAAAAATTCAAGCTGGCTAATTCATAGACTCACTACGCCGACTTACCCACCAAATCAAAGTGCTCTACCACTGGTGGTTTCAGAAAAAATGGCCCCACAATCGAGCGCCACTCCGTGAAGGCAGGAGATCCCCGAAAGTCTACGGTGTGATTCTCGAGAGTGTCCCAATAGTTCATGAGTAAATAGCGGCCTGGGCTTTCCTGGCTGTGATTCACTTTAAAGCCTTGAAACCCCTTAGCCTTCGAAATCACGGTGTGGATACCCCGCAAAATAGCCTCTTCAAACTCTTTTTGCTGACTTGGATCAATTTCAATATCGGCGACTTCCAAAATCATGGCGATTCCCTTATTGATGTGAGACTAAATAGTAGAATTCCTACACAACAACATATTAATCCAAACCTAAGGATGCGAGACATGTCTAAATATTGCAATCGGCTGCTGCCGATTTTTTTGTCCTCATTAGCACTGGCGAGTAGCTCACTATTTTTCAGCCCTGTCGCGCATAGTCAAAGTGCTTACCCCACAAAACCGATTCGACTGATTGCGCCAGTATCTGCTGGCGGCGGATTAGATAATATTGCCAGGGCAGTCGCAGAACGCTTATCCAAGAATTTGGGGCAAAGCGTCATTGTTGATAACCTTTCTGGCGGTGGTGGTGCGATCGCAGCCATTACCACCGCAAAAGCCAATCCAGATGGTTACACCTTGATGATTGCCTATGTTGGAACACACGGTACAAACCCAGCAGTTCGCAAGCTAAATTACGATGCGATTAAGGACTTCAGCCCAATCGGCATGATTGGAGCAACCCCCAATGTCCTCATCATTAATCCTCAGGTGCCTGCAAAAACACTGAGTGAATTTATTGCCTATGCAAAAAAGAATCCATCTAAGCTCAGCTATGGCAGCTCCGGTCCAGGCACGCTGACCCATTTATCTATGGAAGAATTCAAGATGTCTACTGGGATCTTTATGGTCCACATCCCTTATCGCGGCATTGCGCCCGCCTTTACTGACTTAATCGGCGGTCAAACTGATGCCATGTTCCCAGGCTTGTTTGCAGCACTGCCCTATATTAAAACCGATCGGGTACGCCCCCTAGCCGTCAGCGGCCTCAAACGCAGTCCAGCGGACCCCTCGATCCCAACCTTTAAAGAATTAGGCTATCCCGGCTTTGAAGGTCAGCAATGGTATGGCATTGCGGGTCCTGCGAATATGCCGCCAGCAATCATTGCTAAATTAAATGCCGAGCTCAATAAAGCATTGGCTAGTCCTGAGTTTGCAGACAAAATGTCTGCTGAGGCAATGACTTTAATGCCAATGTCTCCTCAGCAATTTGGCTCTTATATTAAAGATGACATTGCACGCTGGAGCAAGGTAGCCAAAGACCGTCACATCGAAATCGAATAATCATCCCACTCTTTATTTTTTAGGAATTCTTATGTCACAAGTTATCGCCGCCGCAGCCGATTTGAATGCTCCACCAGTCACCAAAACCCTAGCGGAGTTTGTCAGCACTCACCCATCTCAAGGATGGTCTGCAGAGGTTGAGCATGAGGCTCACCGTACTTTTTTAAATTGGTTAGGTTGCGCAATTGGTGCAGCCCAGCACGAGAGCGTTACATCTTCGCTGGCAGCTGTTCAAGAGTTTCAACCAGCGCCTCAAGCCTCCATCCTGGGGCGCAAAGAGCGCGTGGATATGGGTGGCGCTGCTTTGGTGAATGGCATTAGCTCACATACTTTCGACTTTGATGACACACACCTCAAGACCGTCATTCATCCAGCTGGTCCAGTAGCCTCTGCCATCTTGGCGCTTGGTGAACACATCAATACCAATGGTCGTCAAATCATTGATGCGATGGTTCTCGGTATCGATGTGGAATGTCGAGTGGGTAATGCGATGTATCCCGATCACTACCATCGTGGCTGGCATATTACTGGCTCAACTGGCATGCTTGGTTCAGCAGCAGCATGTGCACGTATTTTGGGTTTAGACACTCATAAAACCATCATGGCTTTAGGTATTGCCGCCTCACAACCGATTGGTATGCGCGAGCAATTTGGAACGATGACTAAACCCTTTCATCCTGGTGCAGCCGCACGCGCAGGACAAATGTCAGCCCTCTTAGCGAAACACGGCTTTACCGCAAGCTTACGTGCATTAGAGGCTGGTCGAGGATATATGCAAACTGTTTCCACCAAAAATGATTGGTCAGAAATTGATCGCGACCTCGGCAAGTCTTTTGAAATCTCACTCAATACCTACAAACCCTTCGCTTGCGGTATTGTGATTCATCCTGCAATTGATGCTTGCGCACAATTGCGTGCCCAAGGAGTTAAAGCGGATGATGTAGAGCGGATTGAGCTGCGTGTTCACCCACTCGTGCTTGAACTTACCGGCAAGAAAACCCCAAAAACGGGTTTAGAAGGAAAATTCAGCGTCTATCACGGCTGTGCAATGGGTCTCATGTTTGGCCAAGCCGGTGAAGGTGAATATGACGATGACCTCGTCAATAGGGCTGACGTTGTAGCACTGAGAGCAAAAGTCAATGCCACTACTGATACCAATATTAGCGAAGCCTCTGTTGATGTCACGGCGATTCTGAAGGACGGCAAAGAAGTTCATGTCTTTGTAAAGAATGCCATTGGCTCTGTTGAAAACCCCATGAGCGACGCTAACCTTGAGCAAAAATTTACCAGTCTGGCTGAACCAATTATTGGTAAACAAAAAACGGTTCAATTGATTTCAGCGCTTTGGAATCTCAGCAAAGCCACCGATCTCAAACAAATCATTCAACTCTCTACACCAGATTAAAGCAATGACTGAAACTACCAAACCGACCATTGTGATTCTGGGTGACTACGAAAAAGCCTTACGTCGTTTCTCATCCTGGGATCAACTTGACCAACGTGCGAGCCTCACCATTCATCACGAGCCTTTGCGAGATGAAGCCTTATATGAGGCAGTAAAAGATGCAGATGCGATAGCGATCGTGCGTGACCGCTCGCCCTTCAATGAGGCAATGATTGCGCGTTTACCAAAACTCAAGTTTCTGATGTTTACCGGGGAGCGCAATGGCACACTCGAGGCAGCGGCATTAGTAAAAAGAAATATCCCTATGGCATGCACCCATGGAGGCCCATCAAAAGAGACCACTGCTGAGCTCACATGGGCCGTCATCTTGGGCGCCTCTAAGCGCTTAATTGAACAAAATCATTTAATCGCCACAGGGGGCTGGAGAGATTCTTTATCGCTCGTTCCGATGCTATCAGGCGAGCGTCTTGGCATTATGGGTTTAGGTGCAATTGGTAGTCGAGTAGCAAGAGTAGGCGCAGCATTCGGCATGGAGGTAGTCACCTGGAGTCCACGCATGACACCAGAAAGAGCTGCAGCAGAAAATGCGAAGTCAGTTAGCTTGGAAGAATTGCTCAGCACCTCCAAAGTGGTTACGATGCATTTGGTTGCTGGTCCAGGCACGAAAGGCCTCATTAGCGCAGAACAATTAGCACTAATGCGCCCAGATTCAATCTTGGTTAACACCTCGCGTGCGGCACTCATTAATATGGCCGATCTGCAAAAAGCATTAGTCGCTGGCAGGCCAGGACAAGCTGCGGTAGATGTCTTCGATCTCGAGCCACTTCCTCAACATGATCCCCTCCGCAATACCCCCAACTTACTGGTCACACCCCATTTGGGTTTTATTGCAGAGCCGATTTTTGAGACTTTCTCCAAAGGCATCACTGAAACTTTAGAAGCTTGGTTAGATCAGAAGCCAGTACCCATGCCCTTCAAGCCACAATAATTTTTAATCCCCTTGAAAACCCTCACGCCCCTCCAACTTTTTATCGGCTTTTCGAGGATCGGTCTGTCGGGGTTTGGGGGAGTGCTGCCTTGGGCAAGACGCACCATTGTGGAAGAGGAAAAGTGGCTCAGCTCTGAAGAATTTAGTGCCATGCTCGGCATCTGCCAAATTGTTCCAGGCCCGAATGTGACGAATTTAGCGGTTTGTGTGGGTTCCAGATTTTGCGGGGTAACTGGGGCAATCGCTGCCGTTTTAGGCCTCTCTCTCGGGCCAATTTGTATCGTCATCTTATTGGCCTTACTCTATAACCACTTTCGTGATTTAGAGTCTGTGCGTGGCATCTTAAGAGGCATCTCTGCAGTAGGGGTCGGATTGATTGCCTCTACCGGATTTAAGATGCTCAAAGACGAATTCCACTATCCGCCCAGTTTGCTGGTAGTCGTTGTGGTGATGATTGCAGCAAGCTTTTTTCACCTCGGTTTAGGTTGGGTTGTATTACTAGCATCACCAGTAGCATTTTTCTTAGCGTGGCATAAAGCAAAAAGATAATGTCAACGCTGATCACCCTGTTCCTGAAGTTTTCGGCCTTCTCTCTGATTGCCTTTGGGGGAGTCAATGCCCTGCTTCCCGTCTTACTGGAACTAGCTGTACATCAAGAGCATTGGTTAGATCTGCAAACCTTCTCGGATTACTTTGCAATTGCTCAGGCCGCTCCCGGCCCCAATTTTATGACGGTTACCCTCATTGGGTGGCATGTGAGCGGATTGCTGGGCGCATTTATGGCCACCTTTGCCATTATTTGGCCTGCTGGGATTTTGGTGTTCTTCTTGCAACGCTTTATCTTGAAGATGCAAGATCCCATGAAGAAGAAGGTGGTGCAATATGCCGCTGCTACTTTGGCGATTGGTTTAGTGCTCTCTTCGGCTCTCGAAATCGCCTTACAGATTAATCATGACTTGATGGCCTACCTATTAAGTGGACTCACCATTGCGATTGTTTTATTGACACGCTGGCATCCCTTGTATCTGATTGCTCTAGGCGCACTACTCGGCGGGCTTGGTTTTATCTAGAAAATAAGGCCTGAAAAGTCATAATGCCGAGGAAGGTCAGTGTCAAGGAGCCTACCAAATGAATGACTGCTGTTCCGAGCGCCCAAGTGAACTCACCACGCTGCATAAAGCCAACTACTTCGGCAGAGAAACTGGAGAATGTCGTTAGGCCGCCCAGAAAACCCGTAACGACTAATAGGCGCCACTCAGGAGAGAGGCTTGGGTTATTGCCAAAAAAGGCAACCGCTAAACCAATCAGGTAGCCGCCGAGCATGTTCGACAGCAGAGTGCCCATCGGAATCACTGAAGGTGAATTAATCGTCCAAAAGTTAAAGCCCGCTCTGAGCAAAGCACCAAAGCCAGCACCAACGAAGATTGCGCAAACGGATAGCCACATAATTGGTCTATTGTAAATAAAAGCTGAGCATACTAATTGAACTCATTTCAATACCATCTACTAGGAGCTCAACCCGCTCTCCTTTGGCCTGTAATGCGAGGGTATAGAGTGCGGGCCAATAGTGCTCTGAGCTTGGAATAGATAAGTGCGCAGCCTCGCCAAATTGCTCCCATTCAATTAACTGCTGATGCTGATTGGCCTGGATTTGAGAAATGAAAAACTGATTAAAGGATTCTGCCCAAGGATAAGGTTTTGCATCACTCTGCCAGTCGATCGTGCGCAAATTATGAACTACGTTACCACTGCCAATAATGAGAATATTTTCATCACGCAAAATTTGTAGCTGCTTTGCCAAATCGTAATGTGCTTGTGCGTTCATTGCGCCGTTCAGACTAAGCTGCACAACTGGAACATCTGCCTTGGGAAAAAGATATTTCAGAACAGACCAAGCACCATGATCGATACCCCATTCATGCTCTTCAAGAACTACTGGCATGCTGAGTAATTCTTGGATACGGTCTGCTAATGCTGGACTACCAGGAGCGGGATACTGAATCTTGAAAAGCGCCTCTGGAAAGCCACCAAAGTCATGAATAGTTTTGGGCGCAGACATCGCCGTCACCCAAATACCTCTGGTTACCCAATGCGCTGAAATCATCAAAATCGCATCGGGTCGTTTAAGCGACTTACCTAAATTGGCCCAAGCATCGGTATAACGATTGGGCTCAAGGGCATACATTGGACTACCATGACCCACAAAGATTGCAGGCTGACGGTGAGTCATATGAGGAATCTAAATGCTACTTTTAACCGAAAACGTAGCCGATATGGGCGGCAACCAGAGCAAATAAAATCGCCAAGCTAGTAGCGATTGCCAACATCACCACCAGGGTGATGATCTTTTTATTGATCACTTCTTTGGGTTCGTTTTGCCATTCATTCATACCAAATCCTTAGTAAATACAGTATTAATGGATTAATTATCCACTATCGGCCCCGACCAGCCTTACGCATCATCCCCTTACCCCCACCAAAACCAGCCTGAGGGCGTCCGCCGCCAGCTTGTGGGCCCTTGGAGGGCTGAGGACGCAAGGCAGGCTTAGCGACCACAACGGGCTTAGCAGGCACTTTTGCTACGGGTTTTTTATCATCAGTCACAATGGTCTCCTATCGATATCATATTGCCATGATTACTGACTATTCTATCCAAGCTATCGCAATTAATGCGATTCCCTTAATTTTTGCCATTACGATCCATGAAGCTGCGCACGGCTATGCCGCCCGCTACTTCGGTGATAACACCGCCTACGTCCTCGGACGAGTCAGCCTGAACCCAGCAAAACATATTGACCCAATAGGCACTGTTTTAGTCCCTTTAATGCTCATCTTGGCTGGCTCACCCTTCTTGGTAGGCTATGCCAAGCCAGTACCAGTCCGCTTTGACCGCCTACGTCACCCCAAAACAGACTCAATTTGGGTAGCCCTGGCAGGACCAGGAGCAAACTTGATTCAGGCCATTATCTGGGCCATGGCTTGGGTGGTGATTCAGGGGCTCGGTATTCAGGAAGCCTTTCTGACAGGCATGGCTCAAGCAGGAGTGATGTGGAATATCGGCCTTCTCGTGTTTAACCTATTTCCGCTTCCACCCTTAGATGGCGGTCGCATTCTGTCAGGCCTACTCCCCACCCGTCAATCCCTAGCTTTCGATCGATTAGAGCGCTGGGGATTCTTTATTGTTTTGGCTCTGGTATTCACGGGCATTATTGGCGAACTGTGGATGCAGCCTCTCAGTAATCTATTCTTGCGTCTGATTGATCTCCTGATGACACCTTTGCGGATGATTTTCTAATTGAACTCGATGTCGCCTAGCAAGGGCTTTAAAACCATCCTGCTGTATCGCGTTGGCAATACCCTGAGCTACCAAATCATGATGGTTGCGGTGGGATGGCACCTCTATGAAATCACTCATAGTGTCGTCTCCTTAGGCTTGGTTGGTCTTGCTGAGCTTGTACCCTACTTTGTATTCGCCCTGTACTCGGGGCATGCAGTTGATCACTACTCTCGAAAAAAGATTGCTGCTGTAGCGTGTTGCATTCACATGAGTGTGGCTTTGTTTCTTACAGCAATTGCATTGGGTTGGTTAAGCCCTCCGGTCCCCCTGATCTACACCGCAGTGGCTTTGATTGGAGTTGGCCGCGCTGTGATGAGACCCGCCTACCAAGCTTTATTTGGACAAGTCATTCCACGTGAACATTTAGCTCGCTATACAGCCTATGCCTCTTCTGCGTTTCAGATCTGTGTCGTAGCCGGCCCTGGATTAGGTGGACTATTAATTGGTTTTGCTGGGCTTGAGTGGACCTATCTTGTAGCGGCTATTGCCGGCGCAATTGGTTTGTATGGTGTCAGCTTAATTAAGGTTAAACAAGAAAATACCGGTAATCTTTCCGGAAACTTTTTGAAGAGTTTTCTGGAAGGCTTTCATTATGTGAAGGGGCATGAGCTCATTCTCAGCACTATGGCCTTGGATATGTTTGCCGTTTTATTTGGTGGCGCAGTTTCGATATTGCCTGCTTTTGTTAAAGAAGTTTTACATGCTGGGCCTGAGATTTTGGGCATCTTGCGTGCTGCGCCTGCAGCGGGTGCGGTCATCACTGGAATTTATTTAGCAAGCAGGCCTCTCGTGATGGATTCAGGAAAATATTTACTGCTTGCTGTCGCTGGATTTGGTTTGGCCATCATTGCTTTTGGTCTCTCCAATAGCTTGTGGGTCTGCGCATTTTTCCTATTTATTTCAGGATGCTGTGACTCAGTCTCCGTGGTCATTCGTGGCAGCATTATTCAGCTCACCACCCCAGATCATATGCGCGGCAGAATTGGCGCAATTAACGGGATCTTCATTGGGTCCTCTAATGAGCTGGGGGCTTTAGAGTCTGGAATCGCTGCAAGCTTGATGGGCCTAGTTCCCTCTATCATCTTCGGCGGAATTGCCACTATTGCCGTAGTCATGATTACCTCCAAACTAGCCCCACAATTACGTAAATTGCATATTCGGGATCTTTCCTAAGACAAGGAATTTAGAAGTATGATTTATCCCATTCAATTTCATCTGACACCCTATCTCTGATTTGGAGCACCTATGACCTTTACCCTCCACCCCTCCAGCTTGCCTGCAGTGTTATCACCAGTCCTGACTCCTTTTATGGCCGATGGCAATGTCGATCATCAGCGCCTGTTAAAGCACTGTCAGTGGCTAGCAAGTAATGGTGTTGGCCACGCATTATTTGGGACCAACTCTGAGGCAAACTCGATGTCGGCTCGTCAAAAAATGGAGGCGTTAACCAAGCTGATTGAAGGGGGTATAGATCCTGCCCACATTATGAGTGGTACCGGTGCCACTTCTATCGATGCCGCAGTCAGCATGACGAATCATGCACTAGCACATCATTGCGCTGCCGTCCTCATGATTCCGCCGTTCTATTACAAAGATGTTTCGGATGATGGATTGTTTGCGTATTTTTCTGAAGTGATTCAAAAGGTTGGCAACTCTGCTTTACAACTGTATTTTTATAACATTCCTGCCGTCACCAAAGTCACATTGAGTCTCTCTTTACTAGATCGCTTGGTAAGGACCTATCCAAAAACCATCGTAGGTATGAAAGATAGTTCCGGAGACTGGGCTTATACAGAATCCGTGATTAAGCTCTTGGCGCCCCATGGCTTTAGAGTCTATGCCGGTAATGAAGCTTTCTTATTGCGCACCATGAAAACAGGTGGCGCTGGTTGCATCTCTGCGACTGTAAATATGAATCCAAAGGCAATAGCCACACTTGCTGCAAATTGGCAAGACGGTAATGCTGCCGAGCAGCAAGCTGCCTTAGATCGAGTTCGCTCTGTATTTGATAAGTACCAAATGATTGCTGGCATGAAAACAGCGCTCGCCTTTTTTAGCAAAGATCCTGATTGGCTTCGGGTACGTCCGCCACTCATGCAATTGAGTGCAGATCAGCAAGGGCAATTGATGAGTGAATTAAAAGCGATTCATTTTGACATGCCAGGTCTGTAATTTAGCGCTCGCCTAACAAATAGTTTCTACTAGCTTTAGTAGATAATGGTGTTGTGAAAAAAATTGCACTTTATAGGCCCCGTTTTCAGCGGCTGAAGATCATTAGCATTGCTCTGCTAATTGCACTGCAGATCCCAGGCTTTGAGCTCATCGCCCACGCCAGTGCACAAAGCAACCAAAATAATAAAACTGTGCAAATTCGTAAACGTGCAGGCTCTCAAAATACACGGTCTGTCGGACTGAAGGATAGCGCCACTTCTAAATCGAATAGCCTAAGCCCTAGCCTCATTGACGATAGTTCGACCCAAAACTTTGCCGGTGATGCTGCTGATAATTTGGACTATCGTGTTACTAGGGGTTGCTTGCGTCGCAGTCTTAACGACGATAATTTACCTGCGAGCATAGGTATAGAAGACCGCGCTTTCTCTGAGTTTTTTAGGAATCAAACTAGAAGCTTTTTTGATCATATGCGAGGTAATTGCGTTCCTTATGCAGTTGCCCTTGGTAAACGTAATCGCTTTGAATCGCTGAGCGTCATGAATGGTCCTGTACAGGACAATAAGACCGAAGTTTGGACCTTTACGCCATCTGCTGTTGGGGGATTTTTGATTCAGCAAGACTACCTCAAGGATGAGTCGAAGCGCTTTGTGGAAATTCAAATTCCTTTGCGAAATGTTTTATACGACCCCAATAAAGTCAGTGACAAACTACCAGTCGAGCTAGTCTGGGATCTGAATGCATTAATTAAGCAAATTTATCCCGAGACAAGCAATGCCCTTGAAAATACCGATAGCGTGGTCAGGCTGATCATCGACTTTGGCGATCGAGAGCGCTGGGCACAAATTTGGGCCGCTGAAATCATCAATCCCGCCAACGGTGAAGTCTATGCAAGCGCCTACTGGTTAGACCGAGGCGACATTCCCGGGGGCTTCTTTACTGCAAGTGGTGAACCTCTTGAGCATTCGTTCTGGACCAATCCACTGAGCTATCGCCGCATCTCACGTGGTGTCGGCATGGTACCCGCAGGCAGAAGAAAAAGCGCCAAACCTACTGCCGCGAATACGAAAGCTGCTGTTGCAGCTGCCGCTAACTCTGAGCCTAAGCCTGGCTCAAGCAAGCAACGTTATCGGCCACATATGGGTATTGACTATGCGGCGCCGATTGGAACACCCGTCTTCAGCGTGGCTACTGGCAAAGTCATTCAACTCGGTTTTAGTGGCGCCTTTGGTAATCTCATCATTCTTGAGCACCCCGGAAGCTACCGTACCTACTATGCCCATCTCAGTAGCTTCAACCCAGAACTCGAGTTAGGCAATGAGGTCCGTCGTGGCTTTGAGATTGGCACTGTTGGCATTACCGGAAGATCAACTGGACCTCACCTACACTTTGAGTTACGCAAAGATGGAGTCTATGTCGACCCCTATAGCGCAAAGACCCAACTGAATCTCTGGCTCATGCGCGATATCGATAGCGGTCAACTCACCCGAGAAATTCTTTTACTCGGTAGCGTACTGAAAAACTAATCTTGCTAGATTAGCCCAGCACTAGCACTGGCAGTTTGGTATGCACAATGACATCATGCGTTTCGCTACCAAGCAATACGCCCGAAATTCCGGTGCGCTTATGTGAAGCCATCACAATCACGTCGGCTTTCGCCTTTTTAGCAGCATCCAAAATACCCTGAGCCAGAGAAATATCGAGAGCATGAATGGTGTTCACTTTAATTCCAGCGCCCAATTGGGTCTGCGCTTGCTTGAATACATTTTTTGCATAAGCTTCGCAAGCTTGCTTATGCTCTTTGGTGGTAATCATGTACCCCATAGTGCTATCTGAGTAAGCTAAGGGCGGAGTTGGGTCGGAAACATAAACCAAGGTCACCGCAGCGCCATCGGATTTGGCTAATTGAGCAACTTTCTTGAGAGATTTTTTGCTGATCTCTGAACCGTCTACTGGAACCAATAATTGCTTAAACATATTACCCCCTAGTTTACTCACTTTCGTGAAGTTGGCACTTTTTCTAATTCCATCATAATGCTATTTATCGATTCAAACCCTCACAAAGGTAACTTAAATGCTCAAGTATTTTTTACTCTATCTTGCGTTTCTCGTATCACTCGTTTCAATCGACTTGGTATGGCTATTAGGAATCGCTAAAAACCTCTATCGAGATGAAATGGGTAGCCTAATGGCAACGGAGCCCAAACTCTGGGCCGGGCTAGCTTTTTATGTTTTATACGCTCTTGGGGCCTGTATTTTTGTAGTCATTCCTGCGATATCGAAGCAATCCTTATCGAATGCCCTGCTTTATGGCGCCCTCTTCGGCTTTTTTTGCTACATGACCTATGACTTAACCAATCTGGCCGTTATTCGGGACTTCCCAACTCGCTTAGCCTTCATTGATATTGCTTGGGGTAGCTTGGTCACTGCGGCAGTATCCGGTCTGATTTATAAGCTAGCGGAGTGGGCAAAATAAAGCGCATACCCCGCTTCAAATGGGCCGACTAGCCCAGCCTCTGCGTCGCTCATACAGAACAAACAGCACACCCCACATCACAATCGAAGCATAAGCCCAAATCCATGCATGGGGTGAGCTTCTTGATCCGCTCACATCTAGTACAAAACCAAAAATGGCTGGACCGAGTAAACCGCCCCCAAATCCCATTAGGGAATGAAGTCCCATTGCGGCACCCTTAATGTCTGCTCGGGCACTTATCACTAAACCAGCGGTTAGGGTCGCCGAATCGGCCATAATAAAAATGGCATGTGCAACAGCCAGCATCACGATCAGCCACCAACTTTGACCCGTTGAAGCTGCCAGCGATATTCCGAGCACAGCACTAATCAGCATCACCATACAGACCCATTTTTGGCGTCCGATACGCAATGCAATCTCATTTCCCAAAATGGATGCGGGTACCGCAAAGAAATTGACGATCCCTGCTAGGGTGGTAGCCGCGATGAGAAAGTTGTGTCCCGCATCAGCTGCACAAAAACCAAAAAAGGCTACCAACCAACTACGCGAGGCAAAGAGCTCTAAAGTGTGTGCGGTATAACCCAAAATAAATCCTGCAGCATTGCGATCTTGTAAAACCAACTTCCACTTCGCCACAGGAAAAATATCCTGTAATCGTAAATGAATAGGCCCATGCCACTGAGCAGATGCCAAGGGCGGAATACAACAGAACACAATCGCTGTTGCAGCTAGCGGCGCTAAGGCAATCCACGCAAACACTGCATGCCAGCCGTAGGCCGAATTAATCCAACCAGAGCACAAATAAGAAAGTCCAGTACCTATTCCAAAAAAAGCGGTATAGAAGGCGATGTGTCTGGTGAGTTCACCACCTTGAATGCGATCAGATAGAATTTTTAAACCAGGCATATAGGTCGCTGCGAGTCCCGCCCCATTCAATGCCATCCAAAAGAGTGCAGTAAAAAAATCGTTAGCGAAGAAAGCCATACCGAATAGGCCGCAACTTGCTAATATGCCACCACAAAAATACACCTTACGCGCATCGATGCGATCTGTCAGTGCCGTAGCGAGCGGGACAGCCAGCATATAGCCAAAGAAAAAGGCGCTTGCAATCAAGCCGGATTGCAGATTACTGAGATGCCACTCCTCTTGCAAGGGAGTGAGGACTACTGCGTAGCAAGCAAAACCGAGTAAAGCGCAGACCTGCGCTAAGAGCATAAAGGGGGTGTAAGCTACAGAACTGATGCGCACAAAAATGAACTGTTTTTACTGCTGGGCCTGCTGAGGAGAATCCTGGAACCCATTTGAACGATAAGTCAACACTAAAGTATCGCGATGGCCATGCGCAGCCAGCGGCTGAATCGGAGTTGATTCATGAATCATTTTTTCATCATTCATTAGCAACAGAGACCAAGGCTGCAATAACGTAAAACGTAGGCCAGCAGAACCATTTGCCTCAAAGATACGGGTTTCACCACCCTTAATACCCACTCGATTCAATAAGAACACTGCGACAAAATCAACTCCATCGCGATGCGCACCCTCAGGTGTTGGACGACCAATTCCATCAGTGGTATCAATCCGAAATTGGTGCGCCTCTACAAACCAGGTTTTAACTGGCTTCAAACCACTTAATGTCTTTGCAATGCCTAGCAAAATTGACTGCCATGCAGCAGACTTCGCTAAATCAGCTTCAATAGGCTCAAACCATCTCTCAATTCCACCATGAAGCGCGTTATAAGTGACTGAC
Source organism: Polynucleobacter paludilacus (assembly GCF_018687595.1). Lineage (NCBI taxonomy): Bacteria > Pseudomonadati > Pseudomonadota > Betaproteobacteria > Burkholderiales > Burkholderiaceae > Polynucleobacter > Polynucleobacter paludilacus. The sequence continues at coordinate 1,270,088 of NZ_CP061298.1, forward strand.
TGCCAGTGAGCGCGATGTGGAACCCTCTCTATCTGCTCACCAGTGATTTCATAACTGGCATGACGGCGATAGCGATAGCGACCACCATCCTTTAAATAGGGATCTCTGGGCATCTCATCCCAAAAGTGATTAAGGGCATTGAGCTCAATCGCGTCAACATGACATAACTCAGACACCGTTTCGGCTGAGATCACGGCATATCCATTCGTTTTGAGCGACTGGACAATCTCCTGGCGTGGAGTTAATAAGGGAGCTAATGACATTGTCCTATTTTAGGCTAATGCGCTAACGATGGTAGCTTCTAAACGCTAAAATGGGGGCTAACATCATGCAGCCAGCCCACCATCTTCTCGATTTTCTGCGCCAAGATCAACGATCTTCTTTACTCTTATGGTTGCTGACCTATCTCATTGCAATTGCTAGTGCAGCGATCGCCCAGCTTCTCCATACCCCGCTGCCCTGGATGCTGGGACCCCTCTTTGTTCTGGCCTTAATTGGCTCACTTGGCATTCCTCTGCAAGCACCACCCCTTGGCAGAAGCATGGGGCAGTGGTCTTTAGGGATTGCGATTGGGCTTTATTTTTCGCCAAGTGCAGTTGTCAATATTGGACATGACCTCCCCTTTATTGCCATCGCCTGTGTGGTCTCAACCATCTTACTAGCCTTTGGCACGTGGATGTTATGGCGCTTCTTTCATATTCCGCTTCGAACAGCCTTCTTTGCCTCTGCCCTTGGTGGCGCATCTGAAATGACTGTGCTGGCAGAGCGACATGAGCAAAGAGCGGACTTGGTTGCGGCTGCGCACTCTCTCAGATTACTGTTGATCCTGGCGATTATTCCTGGGATCTTTCAGATTTATGGAGTGCCTGGCAATCTCGATTTTCAATCTCTCCACTTGCCAATCTCATACTCCGGAATGGGTTTACTCTTGCTCTGCTCCTCGATTGGTATTGCCGGCTTTCATTTTCTAAAGCTACCCAATGCATTTCTATTGGGGCCCCTAGCCGTCAGCGCGATCGTCACTGCATGTGGAGTTGAGTGGACCGCTTGGCCAAAAGAGCTTTCCAATGCAGGGCAGCTTTTAATCGGCGTTGGCCTAGGTATACGTTTTACCCGAGAGTTTGTTATTCATGCCAAAAAATTAGCAATCGGCGTCACTATTTACACCCTTCTTGCCTGCGTCATTAGTGTGCTATTTTCATTGGCAATTGCTGGCCCATCAGGTCTTGATATTGAATCACTGATTCTGAGTACTGTTCCTGGTGGCATGTCAGAGATGGGGATCACTGCGAAGAACTTTCACCTGAACGTCCCCGCTGTTGCCGTCTTTCACGTTCTGCGTATGGCTTTCGTGATTCTCTCCGCAGAATTATTTTTTCATCAAGTCTTAGGTAGACTTGAACGTAAATTTGACCTACATATTGATTACCCAAGATAAGATGATCTTTATGTATCCTCATCAGAAAGATTGTTATGAGCACAACTCACACTAAAGTTGCACTAGTCACGGGCGCAGGTGCTGGCATCGGCAAAGCTGCGGCTAAAGCATTACTCCAAGGCGGTTATCAAGTAGTGCTGACGGGGCGGAATCTCGATAGGCTAAAGCAAGCGATGATCGATATTGGTGGTAGTTCAGAAAACTGTTTGGCTGTGGCATGTGATGTTGGCAAGCCAGAGCAAGTGAAGAATTTATTCAAAGCACTTAAAGAACGCTTTGGTCGTATTGATGTACTTTTCAATAACGCGGGTATGGGAGCACCAGCAATTCCCATGGAAGATCTCAGTTACGAGCAATGGATGAATGTGCTTCATGCCAACCTATCTGGCGCCTTTCTGTGCTCCCAAGAGGCCATCCGAATGATGAAGACTCAGTCTCCACAAGGCGGCAGAATTATTAACAACGGTTCGATCTCTGCTCATGCACCCCGCCCACTATCAGCCCCCTATACCGCAACGAAACATGCGATTACGGGTCTGACTAAAACCATTGCCTTAGATGGTCGCCCTTTCAATATCGCATGTGGGCAAATTGATATTGGCAATGCCGCGACTGAAATGACAGAGCCGATGGCTGCGGGCATTTTGCAAGCAGATCAATCGGTTAAGGCTGAGCCAAGAATGGATGTGGATCATGTAGGGAAAGCCGTGCTGCATATGGCGCAGCTACCGCTTGAGAGCAATATTTTGTCGATGACCATTATGGCTACCAACATGCCTTATGTTGGTAGAGGGTAGTAAAAAAATTACTGCTGGACCTGATCAACAGTCAGACGAATGTTGCTGGAGCCGACTTTCACAGTCTGCTGACCGGAGAGCAGGTCGCCTGCTTCGGCTTTAGCCATGCCTGTTTTAGAAATACGTACTTCAACCGTTACCTCAGACTGCTGAGATATGAGTGCCGCAGGATTCATCGCCAAAGAATCATCTAAGGTAAATCGGATGGGGAAAGCGCTCACTGGTGTCTTAAGAACAGCTACTGGCATTCTTTCACCAGGCTTGCGAGCAATAACCATGAGTAGCTCATCAGGCTTGATACGCGAGGCCAACTCTGGCGTGATTGTGATGACTCCACTAACGCCTTTGCCAGCAACAGCCAGAGGGACTGGCAGATGTCCTTTAGCCCTCGCCTCCGCGATCGAATTCAAGACTGCACGCGCTTCCTCTGACTGAGGTGGCAACTGTTTAACTATCTTCTCCCAATTCTGGACTGCCAGCTGAAATTGATTCGTGCTGAATGCATCACTACCAGCCAACCACAAGGCCAATAGATTATTGGGGTCGAGTTTGAGCGCCTGCGCAATGAGTTGATGGGGTTTGCCAGCAAAGTTACCGCTAGCATTGGTCGCCAAGAGATCGGCATAGTCAGCCAATAGTTCAGCTTGATTATCGAGATAGGGGCCAGCACGCTCATATGCTTTGAGAGCATCGGCATTTCGTCCCATCACACGATAGGATCGAGCTAACATTGCCCAGCCCTTGAGGTTAGTAGGATCTTTCTCCAGCTTAGCAGCAAATTCACTGACCATTTTCTCAACATCGGCTTGTGAGACCTGATGCTTGGCATTTTCTTCTGCCACCTTAACGGCATCGCCTTGATAAAAATAGATGCCAGATGAGAGCAGAAATATCGACAGGCACACAAAAGTAATCGTTTTTTTAATTGATCCAAAACTCGCTTGATCATCAACTTCTTGGGTATCTTGAAATAAACGTTGTCGCAATTCAGCATGCGCCATCTCATAGTTTGTAGCATCCATCTCACCAGCTTGACGATCCAGTTCGAGCTTATCAAGCTCCTCTCGATAGATTGCTGCATTCATCTGGCGACGGGAAGTATTGGCTGCCTGCTTTCTAAAAAATAGCGGGCGCAAGAGGAAGGCAAGGCTGAGCAATAAAATACACAGTGCTGGAATCAAAAAAAACATCATGGACGAGCATCCTTTTTGAATTCGGTTTCCACTGTATTTAAGAGCACATCAAGACGACGATTTTCTTCATCCGAAAGTGTCTTGCTATCCATGCTGGTATTTCTCTGACGTAAATACATCAGCAAGCCGATGATTCCAATCAACAGAATCGTAAAAGGTCCGAGCCAAAGTAGCCAGGTAGTTGGCTTGACTGGGGGTCGGTAGAGTACAAAGTCGCCATAACGATCCACCATATACTGTCTAATCTCCACATTGCTCTTACCGGCCTTAATCATGGTGCGAATCTGCGCACGTAAGTCATTAGCCAAGTCAGAACGAGATCCTGCCAAGGATTCATTTTGGCAAACCAAACAGCGCATTTCTTCTGAGATGGTAATCAGTCTTTGCTCTACCGCAGGATCTTCTGCCAGAGGGGCAGCCTCATTGGCCATCAGCCCATGACAAGCAAATATCAGCAGCAGGGTGGATATGAAAGTCCTCATGATTGATTAAGCTCTGCAATCAAAGGAGAAATTTTCTCTTTCAGAATTTCTGGAGTAATCGGACCAATATTTTTATACCGAATCACGCCGGCTTTATCAATGACATAAGTCTCGGGCACCCCATACACACCATAATCAATTCCGACACGCCCATTGCCATCAAAAGCACTCAGAGTGTAAGGATTACCCTCCCGCAATAACATGGTCATGGCATCTGCTCTTTGGTCTTTGTAATCAAGGCCAATGATCGGCAAGGTTTTTGTCTTACTAAATTCAATTAAGAGGGGATGCTCTTCGCGGCAAGCTACGCACCAAGAAGCCCAGACATTGAGCATCCACACCCTCCCTTTCATACTTTCTGGAGAGAACATTTTTTGAGGCTCAGCCAGCTGCCCAATCTCAAAATTGGGTGCAGGCTTGCCAATGAGCGGAGATGGTACTTCACGGGGATCGCGACTGAGTCCAATCGCCAAGAAAGCGACCAGAAAAATAAAAAGAATCAGGGGGATTAATAGTCTAGGATTCATACTTCGCCCTCAGCTTTGAACGATATCGCTTATCTGATATTGCAATTACCCCGCCCAGCGCCATCAGTAAACAACCACCCCAAATCCAATCTACAAATGGCTTGTAATAGACCCTGACGGCCCAAGATTGATCTGGGAGCTCTTCACCAAGAGAAACGTAAATATCGCGAGTTAGACCAGCATTGATAGCAGCTTCGGTCATCGGCATCGTCGATGAAAAATAATTACGCTTCTCTGGATAGAGTGTGGTCTCCAGTTTGCCTTTACGACTCACCTCGAAAGTTCCGCGGGTGGCTTTGTAATTTGGTCCTGACACAGCGCCAATGCCCTGCATCTGAATTTGATAAGCGCCTACTGTCACCGTATCACCTGAAGACATCTTTACGTCCCGCTCTTCTTGATACGCGCCAACCATGGTGACACCAATCACAAAGATTGCAATGCCCAGGTGGGCAAACTGCATACCAATAAAGGAGCGCGTGGGCTTGCCGGTTTTGAATTGACGCATTACTTGCTGAATACCAGAGCCAATAATCCAAAAAGCCAGAAGAAAGCCCAAGCTAGCCAGCCATGTGAACTCACCCATCACCGTTGGAATGAGAGCGGCTGCAATCACTGCCAGCAAGGCGGCAATCCAAAGACGCTTAATCACCACAAGCAAATTAGTATTTTTCCAATTCGTCCATGGGCCAATACCCATCAATACGAGCAAAGGAATCATGATAGGAACAAAGACGGCATTGAAGTATGGGGGCCCTACAGAAATCTTGCCAAGGTTTAAAGCATCAATCAAGAGGGGATAGAGTGTCCCCAGTAAAACAGAAGCTGCTGCAGTAACCAAGAAGACATTCCCGAGCAAAATCATGGTCTCACGAGCAGTCAGGGTAAATTGCGCACCTGTTGCACGTTTTGGGGCTCGGATTGCATACAGAGTTAAAGATGAGCCTACCACCAGAGATAAGAGAATCAGAATAAAAATGCCGCGTCTGGGATCCGTTGCAAATGCATGCACTGAAGTGAGCACACCCGAGCGCACTAAAAAGGTTCCAAGTAGGGATAAAGAAAAGGCTGTGATAGCCAGCAGAACAGTCCAACTCTTAAAGACGCCCCGCTTTTCAGTGACCGCTAGAGAATGCAGTAAAGCCGTGCCGACTAGCCATGGAATGAAAGAGGCATTTTCAACGGGATCCCAGAACCACCAGCCACCCCAACCTAATTCGTAATACGCCCACCAAGACCCCAGCGCAATACCCAGTGTCAGAAAAATCCAAGCAGCTGTGGTCCAAGGACGCGACCAACGCGCCCAAGCAGCATCTAAACGATTGGAGAGCAAGGAAGCAATTGCAAAGGCAAAGGCAACTGAGAAACCTACGTAGCCCATATACAGCATGGGCGGATGGAAGACCAAGCCAGGATCTTGCAACAAAGGATTGAGAGAGCGACCTTCTTGTGCAGCAGGTAACAATCTTTCAAAAGGATTAGAAGTAGCGATTACAAACAAGAGCAGTCCACTGGATACCAGACCAAGCACCCCAATCACCCGTGCAACCATAAACTCATCAAGCGCGTCAGAAAGTTGCGCAACTAAAAAGGTCCAGGTACTCAGCAACAAGAGCCACAACAAAAGCGAACCTTCGTGTCCGCCCCAAACTGCACCGAAGCGATAGACTGTTGGTAATTGGGTATTCGAGTGCTCAGCAACATAGAGCACTGAAAAGTCATTGACATAAAAACTCCATGCCAAACTCCCAAACGCAAAAGCCAATAACACGAAAACCGTCTGCGCTGCTGGCTTGGCTAGAACTAACCACTCTCGTCGGCCCTGATAAGCTCCGAGCAAAGGCAATACCCCTTGGACCAAGGCGATACAAAAAGCCAAAATCAAAGCATAGTGCCCTAGCTCAGGAATCATTTCTGTACTTCCTGTTTTTGCGCCTGTTCTAGTGCATGTTTTGCTTCTGGTGGCATATAGTTTTCATCATGCTTGGCGAGCACTTCACTAGCCACAAATTCACCACTCTGATTTAAGCGTCCTTGTACAACAGCGCCCTTACCCTCTTTAAACAAATCGGGAAGAATGCCGGTATAGCTGACTGGGATGTCTTTAACCAGATCAGTCACTACAAAGTGGACGGTGATGCCATCGCGTCTCAACGAAGCACTTTTTACTAATCCGCCAATACGAAAGGTCTGAGATTGAGGCGCTTTACCATTAGCAACATCACTCGGTGTGACATAGAGGGCGATATTACTATTCAGAGCATTCAGGATCAGGAGTGCAGCAACTCCAATGACGATCAGCGCGCCAATAATGAATAAGGCTCGCTTATGGCGCGGCTTCATATTGCTTTGAAGGCTCACTGTCGACTCTCTTGATGATACTGGTCGGCAAGTAATGCTTGTTTGAGTCTACGCAATATGGACTTACGCTGTGAGCGCACCATGAGCACTTCTATGAAAAAAGCAATGGCGCAGAGGCCAAAGCTACTCCAGACATAAAGTGCGTAGCCACCCATGGCTAGAAATTCACTGGCACTATTCCACATTAGCCCTTAACCTCTTTCAAATTCTGCACCCAATCCGTATGAGACTCTCGCTCCAAGATGATGACTCGTACTCGCATCAGCGTCATGGCGATTGCATACATCCAAAAACACAGAGCCATGAGTAACATTCCCCACAGCATGGTGTGCGCCATCGAAGAAGATTTCGTCATCGAGACTGAAGCGCCTTGATGCAGAGTATTCCACCACTTCACCGAGAAATAAATGATCGGCACGTTAACAACACCAACTAATGCAAGAATTGCTCCCGCTTTATCAGCACGACGTACTTGATCGATGGAAGCCTGCAAAGCAATGAAGCCAAGATATAAAAAGAAAAGGATCAGCTCAGAAGTCAGACGAGCATCCCAAACCCACCATGCCCCCCACATTGGCTTGCCCCAAAATGCACCTGTCCACAGAGACAGAAAAGCCATGACAGCCCCAATCGGTGCTATAGCTTGCGCCATCATGGCTGAAAGTCGAGTATTAAAGACCAAACCAATCCCAGCCCATGCGGCCATGATCATGTACAAAAACATCGACATCCAGGATGCGGGGACATGGACAAAGATAATGCGATAACCTTGACCTTGCACTGCATCTACTGGCGCAACAAAAAAACTCACCCACAGTCCAGCCAAACCAAATGCAACAGTCAAAACCCAGAAAAAAGGAATGAGTTTTCCGGCCACAGGATAAAAAGCACTGGGGCTGGCAAGCCTAAACCAATTAAGCCAGGATTTGTTAGTCAGATCGTTCATCGAAATTATTCAATCGCAATTCTAAGGGCAGCAGCACTAACCCAAGGGACAAATGCTAAAGCCAAAATCAATAAGGCGCCTAGGAGTGAAAAATGCCCAGCGACATCAAGCCCAACGCTTTTGGCATATACCGCACCGGCTCCAAAGATGAGCACCGGGATATAAAGGGGTAATACCAGCAGACTCATGAGCGCCCCACCGCCCCGCACCCCCAAGGTCAATGCAGCGCCAATCGACCCAATCAAGGAAAGTACTGGAGTGCCCAATAATAGGGTCAGCAATAGGGTTTCTAAAGAAGCACTGTCTAGATCAAACTGCAAGCCAATCATTGGCGCCAATATCAACAGTGGTAATCCACAAACCAGCCAGTGAGCCGTGATCTTTCCCAAAACGAGTACGACGAATGAGCGTGGTGATAAAGCCAATTGCTCCAAGGTTCCATCTTGATAGTCACTTGCAAAGAGTCTTTGTAAACCCAATAAGGTAGCCAATAAAGCCGACACCCAAATCACACCGGGAGCAATCTTACGCAACAAAGCAGCATCCGCTCCAATACCCAGGGGAAATAAGCTAGTCACAATCACAAAGAAAAATAAAGCGGTCAGCACTTCACTCTTACGGCGCATGACTAACAATAAATCCCGCTGAACAATCATGAAGAAAGCGTTCATAGTTGCAAAGCCCGTAATCCAGCAATGCTGATCTCTTGATGGCCAGTGAATACAGTAATTCCGCCTTGAGATAGATGCTGCTCAATGAGCTCAACTAATAATTGCACACCATTAAAGTCGAGTGCATTGAAAGGCTCATCCAATACCCATAGAGGCGCTCTGCGCATTGCAATCCGCGCTAGTACTATCCGTTTTTTTTGACCTGCTGATAAATAATGCACTGGCAGATCTTCCCGTCCCCGCAAGCCAAATTGCGACAAGCATTGCAACGCAGCCTTGTGACTGAAGTCGACTTTACCAAGCGCCGCATACATCATGAGATTTTCCAAGGCACTCAAATCTTCTTTTAAGGCATCACGATGTCCTAGGAAGCAAAGCCCTTGATGAAAATCTTCTAGACCGTTTTTGATATTCGCTGCATTCCAGATGACCTCGCCCTGCTCTGGCTGCGCAAGTCCAACCAATAACCGGAGGAGGCTGGTTTTACCAACGCCGTTCTCACCTTTCACATGCAAACAATCGCCTGAACTCAAAGTAAAACCCAGATTGGCAAAAAGTGTTTGCTCGCCTCGCACGCAGCTCAGATCCCTCGCTTGCAAGCTCTGGGGTGTAAAAGGGGGATGAGAAATATAGGCTGTCATGGAACTATGGCTTGAAACAAACTTTGGAGAATATTGTCTTTTATTTCAAGTATTTAAAGAATTATAGACGCAAGCTCTGGATATGAAAAACCACCCGCAGGTGGTTTTTTGGCTTGAGCTAGCCAGACTTATTCAGCCTTTACAGCCTCAATCGCAATTGCGATGGTAACTTCATCGCCAACATTTGGAACGTACTTGGCCATATTGAAATCACTACGCTTTACTTTGGTCTCAGCATTGGCGCCGCAGACATCTTTACCAGACATAGGGTGCTTTTTGCACTCAAAATGGGTAATCGCCAAAGTGACTGGCTTGCTTACACCCTTCAAAGTCAACACGCCCTTCAATGCACTAGGTTTGTCACCTTTGAATACCATCTGATCAGCTTGGAAGGTTGCGGTTGGGAACTGAGTAGTTGATAAAAAATCTTCGCCCTGGATGTGTCCATTAAATACATTGGAACCAGTATCAACTGACTTGGTATCAATCGTAATATCAGCACTTCCTTTTTTAGCAGCCTGATCAATTGTTACTGTGCCGGTAACCGTATTGAAACGGCTAGTCTGAACCGAGAAGCCGAGGTGGTTATAAGAGAACTGCGCGAATGTATGGTTTGGCTCAGCCGTGTAAGTAGCTGGAGCAGCAAATGCTGCAACTGTTAAACCGAGAGTTGCCAAAAGGGCAACGAGTAATTTAGATTTCATTGATTTCTCCGTGATTAAAAAACACTACTAATTAGAATTTAATACTAAATGGACTTTAACGGGCACCTCATTCGCAACCGCAGAGGTATCGGCCCAATTGCCTGCTCCCAAACCATAATCCAGTCTAAGTAACTGAAATGACGAATCAAAGATGACCTGCTTGCCCTGCACCTGGTAGGTTACTACCATCGTTAATGGCATTGCCTTGCCCTTAATCGATAACTTGCCAGCAATCTCGAGTCGATTATTGCCTAAGTTCTTCACTGAATCACTCACAAAGTTGGCTGTTGGAAAACTTTTGGTATTGAACCAATCCTTGCCTCTAGCCTCTTCTTGCAAATCGTCGCCACCCGCATTAAAGCTAGCAATCTCAATCACTAAATTGGCTTTGGCTTTTTCTGCTTGGTCGGGATTGAAATCCACCTTGCCAGAAAACTTGCTAAAGCCACCATTGAGATTAGAGCCCATCAACTTCGTTGTAAAGGTAATCTTACTTTTGACCGCATCGATAGAATTAAATTCAGCTGCCTGGGCGGGCAATGTAATTCCACATAAGAATAAGGAAGTACTGAATACCGCTAAAACAGTAAAAAACTTTTTCATGATGCATTCTTTTTATTCGATGACTTACAGAATGACATTCGAGTAATGAGGCCATCCTTATCAATAAATTGATGCTTCAAAGCTGCTAAGACATGCAGACCCACTAAGATCATTAAACCATCTGCTAGAAAAGCATGTAAATCCTCTAACTGCTCAGCGAGGGATTTATCTTTTGACACCAAGTCTGGCAGCTCGAATAGGCCAAAATAGTTCACTGTATAGCCATGAGCAGAGCTCATTAACCAACCCACCACAGGAATGGAGAACATCAAAATATACAAAGCCCAATGCGTGAAGACCATGGTGCGCTCTTGCCACTTTGGCATCACGATATGGAGCTCAGGTGCTGGATGAGTCAGGCGCCAAACGATACGCAATAAGACTAAAAATAAGATTGTGATTCCGATCCACTTATGCCAACTAAAACTCACAATTCGATCTGGGCCCAAGGGCATATCTACAGCGAGCGTGCCAATAGTCCAGACCACAATAATTAAAACTGCCATTACCCAGTGAATGAGAATGGCTGGAGTGGTGTAGCGTACCTGTTTCATTATTATTTATTCCTTTGGCTTGCTACTTTGCTGAGCCTTCTTGGGCAATGAAGCCAAAGTACTTGCATCATTTAATTGCTGGTCGACTAAATAAAGTGTGCCACCGTAATTGGCTTGCAAATCATAGCCAGATAACCCGACGGTATAAAACGTAATATCGGGATTAAAGGAGCGAATTGTGCCGCCCGAACCTGCGGAGAAATTTGCAGCGATATCAATACCGCCTTTCTGGCCATCTATCGAAGTCAGCAAAAACTCATCAATTGATCCAGGGGTTTTAAAGAAGGCGATTTGATATTGATCTTGATAGCCTGCACCGACACCCTCTCCAGTTTTTAGGGCATTCATGAAGATCGGTTCTTTGCGGCGTTTATCAAAGAGCACTCCTTGCCCTCTTGCTACCACCACCAAAACTACATTGATATTCGTTGTACTAAATACAGCGTATCCAGCAGATTTAGCAGCGAGATCTTTTACCTTGGGATTCTGCTTAATCAGTGAGTCTAGGCCGGTTTGCGCCATCTTCAATCTGGCTTCGCGCATCTGATTAATCTGCGCTGGAGTCAGCGGCTCTCCATTCTTGCCAGTAGATTGGCAGCCTGCCAAAAACATCGATAAAACCAATAAGAAGGTAGTCAGTTTTTTCATAATCCTAATCATTGCATCAATATATTAATAAACCCCAGGAATCAGTTTAGCAGTGCGTCTTTGATACCCAGCATACTCAGGGTATACCTGCCCCATCCAATACTCCTCCTTCCTAGACTTCACCTCAAAGAAAATCATTACAGCAATGAACTCAACCAGAGTCAATGTAGCTTGAGTATGCAAAAACCAAGCTAAAGCCATCAAAATCACCCCCAAGTAGATTGGATGGCGGACATGGGCATATAGGCCAGTTTGAACGAGTTCACCATGCTCTATTGGCATAGGCAAAGGCGTAAGATTTTTCTTCAGCTGTATGGCTGCCACAATGGCAATCAGGAGCCCAAGCGGAAAGAGGAGCAAAGCAATCATCTTCAAGATCTTGCTTACAGTCGGAGAAAAGGGGAGAATGCCCCACCAATCCGCTGGCCCCAGAAAAAGTATCCCCAAAAGAACAGCCTGAATCAAAACGTAAGTAGCGCCATTTTGGAATAATTTTTTAATATTCATAAAGCTCCTTCAATCTAGAAATAAAAAAGCCCCACTGGATTGCGAGGCTTTTTATATCTACAAACTCTTTAGTGCCTAAGGAATCATGATGATGGCACCGGACACTTTTCTTCCTTCTGCAGCTCGGTGAGCATCGGCAGCTTGCTCAAGCGGAAACTGAGCGCCAATTTGAACTTTGACCGCGCCACTCTGAATTGCATCAAACACATCTTTTGCATTTTCTTGAAGCAAGGCAGCTGTTGCATTATGAGGAAAGACGGATGGTCTAGTTAAAAACAAGCAGCCCTTCTTGTTCAAAATCTCTGGATTGATATCTGGCGCAGGACCAGAAGCAGCACCAAAGAGCGCCACCGTTCCAAAAGGCGCGGTGCAATCTAAAGATCCTAAGAAAGTAGTCTTGGCAACAGAGTCATAAACAACATTAGCCTTACGACCACCAGTCGCCTTAATAACCTCCTCTACCCAATTGGGCTTGGAGTAGTCCACAACCGCATCACAGCCCGCTGCCTTTGCTGCAGCAAACTTCGCTTCAGAGCCAACAGTGCCCACTACAAAAGCTCCTAAGGCCTTAGCCCAGCCTGCCAAAATCTGTCCTACACCACCTGCAGCAGCATGAACTAATACGACATCACCTGCTTTGACTTTATATGTTTTCTTCACCAAGTACTGCGCTGTCATTGCCTTGAAAAATACGGCAGCAGCCACTTCATTAGAAACACCCTCAGGGATATGAACTAATTTTTCAGCAGAGACATTACGTAAGCTGGTATACGCACCAATGCCGGCATTGATGTACATCACGCGATCGCCGACCTTGAAACCATTTACATCTTGACCAAGCGCTTCCACTACACCAGCAGCCTCATGACCTAAACCCGTTGGTAACTCTAAAGGGTACATACCCGAGCGCTGGTAGATATCAATGAAGTTAAAGCCAACCGCGGTCTGACGAATTTGTACTTCACCTGCTGCGGGAGCGGGAAGCTCCTTGTCAATCAATTCAATTACTTCAGCACCACCATGCTTTGCAAGACTAACCATTCGAGCTGTTGCCACACATCACCTCATTATTATTTTGTTAAGAAAATATCATAGCGCAAGACTCTCGTCCTACTGTGCTAAATCAAATACCAAGACCTCAGCATTACGTCCATTGCTGAGTTGAATTTCATGCTCTTGAGCGAGATAAGCTGCATCACCACCTTGAAGCACTTTGCCGTTGACAGAGAGCTCGCCCTTGACCAAATGAACATAGGCCTTACGAGCTGGATCTATTGTCAAGCTAGCCAACTCAGCTCCATCAAATAAGCCAGCATATAACTTCGCATCGGCATGAATCACAACAGAATCTTTTTCTCCATTAGTCGAGGCCACTAAACGCAATTTGCCGCGCTTTTCTATCTCTGGAACCGTTTTTTGCTCATAGCCCGGAGGAATGCCTTTTACATTTGGCTCAATCCAAATCTGCAGGAGATGCGTTTGCTTACCTTCAGCATGGTTGAACTCACTATGTACTACCCCAGTGCCGGCACTCATTCTTTGCACATCACCAGGAGGGATTCCTTTGATATTGCCCATACTATCTTTGTGAGCCAATTCACCTTCAACGACATAACTAATAATTTCCATGTCGCGATGGCCATGATCGCCAAAACCACGTCCAGCCTCAATCCAGTCCTCATTAATGACTCTTAAATTACCCCAACCCATAAATTGAGGATCGTAATAGTTAGCAAAAGAGAAGGAGTGGAAGCTTTTTAACCAGCCGTGGTCTGCATAACCCCGTTCAGCCGATTTACGAATATTGATCATTTGGTTAACCTTAAAACATGTTATTTCAGTGAACAACTATCCTACACTAAGGGCCAAAATCTGGCTGAGTCAGGCCTAGGGAGGCTATCAGCACCCCCACAATCTCCCGACATCATCGGATTGTCATAATTCGATGGGAAACTTGGACCATATTCGATACCACAACCGATCGGGAGTGATGAGATGCTCTACCAAATTATTCCTCTTGAAATGGGCTCCCTCGTTGAGCGCGAGATTTATCGCAAATCCAATATGGAGATCAAATGTGGCCTAGTCTGGAAGCTGGGATCCGTAATCACTCCACATAAGCCCACTTTCCTCAAAACCTATAATCCTGCTGTTGGTATTTGCCTTGAGGATCTCAAGGGCGCAGAAATCAGCGATACCTATAACGGCGAAAAAGTGATTTATTTTTCAGAAACCGTTCCTGAAGATCTGCAAGAAGAGTTAACCGATATTTTTTATGGCATCTCCCACAAATACTCCGGTCCGCATCAAGCTGTTTTTGAGGACTTGGATTGGTCTCTTGAAAAAGTAGAATCCTTCATCTTTGGACAGCTGGAAGTAAAAGAATTAAAAGAAGAGGATTTGGCTGCCTATAAATAAGCAGTAGCAATTGGTTTTCTAAAATCAGTAGTCGTGCTATCGTCTTCTCGACGTACACCCTAACGCCCATCCCTATATCAATATGACTCGCTACTTTGTTTGGAACGCCTCGGTATTTCTCAGCATTCTGTTTGCATACTTACTGTTATCAGACCGCCAGACTCCCCTCATTTGGTATGGTCTCATTCTCTTTTCGATTCTCAGCATCATTGGCGCTCTCGACCAAATCCAAAAGAAGCACGCCATTCTCCGCAACTATCCCGTCATAGGGCATTTGCGATTTTGGCTCGAATTTATCCGACCTGAAATTCGGCAGTACTTTGTCGAGTCCGATAGCGAAAAACTCCCCTTCTCACGTAATCAACGGGCCTTGGTTTACCAGCGCTCTAAAAATTTATCCGATCAACGTCCATTTGGCACGATCGATGATGTCTATAAACCGGGCTATGAGTGGCTGAATTATTCCAATGCGCCAATTACCGATGAGCTTCCAGATGACATCAGAATAGAGGTTGGGCAACAGAGTTGCTCTAAGCCCTATTCCATATCGCTATTTAATATCTCAGCGATGAGTTTTGGCTCCCTCTCAGCCAATGCAGTTCTTGCTTTAAATAAAGGCGCCAAGCTCGGTGGCTTTGCGCAAGATACTGGTGAGGGCTCAGTCTCCCCGTATCACAAGGTCTACGACGGCGATCTCATCTGGGAAATTGGCTCAGGCTACTTTGGCTGTCGTCAAGCAGATGGCCACTTCGATATTGAGAGGTTCACTCAAGTTGCCACAAATCCCCAAATCAAAATGATTGAGATCAAGTTATCTCAAGGCGCCAAACCAGGTCATGGTGGTATTTTGCCTGCAGCCAAAATTACGCCAGAAATCGCTCTCACCAGGGATGTTCCGATGGGAGTCGATTGTGTTTCACCAAGCAGGCATACGGCCTTTAATACCCCAGTTCAGATGTTGGAGTTTTTCTCTTTGCTGCGTGAAAAATCCGGTGGTAAGCCAGTAGGCTTCAAACTCTGCATTGGTAAACCTGAGGATTGGTTTGCCATTCTGAAGGCCATGATCGACACCCAATTAACGCCAGACTTTATCGTAGTAGACGGCAGCGAAGGTGGCACAGGCGCTGCACCTGTTGAGTTTATTGATCATATCGGCATGCCAATGCGCGATAGCTTGCGCCTTATCCATGAAACCCTGATAGGTGCCAATTTACGATCTCGCATCAAACTTGGCGCCGCAGGCAAAATCATCTCCGCTTTTGATATTGTGCGCGCTTGTGCGATCGGTGCAGATTGGTGTAACTCAGCACGCGGCTTCATGTTTGCCATTGGTTGCATTCAGTCACGCACCTGCAATACGGATATGTGCCCCACTGGAGTGGCAACTCAAAACACCCAAAGACAAAAAGCGCTGGATCCCGTTGATAAAGGAACCCGAGTCTACCAATTCCATAAAAATACAATGCATGCGCTTAGAGAAATTCTGGCTGCGGCAGCCATTCGACATCCCTCAGAGTTAAAGCCAGATCACATCATGCGCCGGGATGAAAATGGGATTACTCAACCCTTCTCAAAACATTTACTTCATATTCAGGCAGGATCTTTATTGCAAAGTGATCCAAGCAATGCATTTACAGGTGAGTATGCTTATCTGATCAATGCTTGGAATGCGGCGAATGCGAAGAACTGGTAGGCGACTTAACGCTTGTAGAAACTGAGGGTTACCTCACCCAGGTAAATGCCAAACTTGCTCATTTGGGCTTTATTGAGCATCACTTTGGGGGTCACCAAATACATCCAGTCATTGAACTGCACGTTATAAACATCTTTATCGACTGGCAGCGCTAAGGTATAGGTCCAATTGAGGGCATTGCCCGCAGACTCACCAATAGCTTCACCGACCACATCATCTGCCTTACCAATATATTTCCCTGGTGCTACCTCGGTTAACTTCCAAATTCGCTTTTGCTTTGTCCCGTCAGCGTATTCAAAGCTTTCATCAAGAGTACCCACCTTTATGCCATCAATTACTTCCCAACGGCATTGCATGAGCACGGTGAAACGCTTAACGACTTCCCCACTGCGGTCAGTAAATATCCCATAAGCATCTAGAGTGCCATTAAAGTATTCGGATAAATCAAGCGTTGGCTTCTGATTGGCATAGTCGGTTACTTGAGGGCCTGCACAAGCAGACAAGAAACAGATGAGGCAGATCGCTAATACTCGGTAGCAGATTTTCATGGTGTGCAAGGCTCACTAAATAAAGGGGACAGACAATTCTGCCCCAGTAAAGTTTTGCGCAATTTAGGCGAGCTGGTTTTGTCGGAAAACCAAACTCCAAAAAAGGCTTTAGAGAAATCCTCTCCCGGAACTTGAGCTAAGGGCTTTTGGTTTAACAGAAAAGTAGTGCCTTGTTTTGGGACATAGACTGCAGTCAACATCGTGCCAGGCTCTACATTCGGGAAAATTTTTGCCAACTCTTTGCCCCATACCTCTGCTTGCCTTTCAGGGATCCCGGTCTTGACCATTTCGTCAGCGGTACGATTTGCCAAAATGTCTCCAGAAATGGAACGTTGGTAGCGAATCTCTAAAGCAAACTCACTTGCATTAGGAGCCGCACTTCGATAGAGAGTGGCATCATAAATAGGTAAGCCCCAATACGTTAATCGACCAGTGCTCTGAATCTTGGCTTGATTAAGCAACTTATCCATATATTGAGCTTCATCAGCGTAGCTAGATCCGATTGCAGTAAATAGCAACAAGGCAGCACACGAGGCTTTGAAAAACGCTTTCATACAGCCATCTTATTGCAAAAGGGTGTACGACGTATTACGGCCTAACTATAGTGTTTCTAAGACCTCTGTTAAGGATTTGCCTTCGTAATTAGGCTTTTCGCCAATCTCCTCAAATGGATGACCAAGGCGATTGACCCAAAAAACATCAAAGCCAAACCATTTAGCGGCAAGCGCATCCCAAGCGTTGCTCGATACAAATAAGACTTCTTGCTTTTGGATCGGAAAGGCTTTTAATAACAATTCATAAGCTTGCGGTGCAGTTTTAAATAAGCGCACTTCTTCAACCGTAACCACTTGATCCAGGTAAGGCTTGAGACCGTTACTCTCAACCACGGTAGCCAGCATCTCACGACTTCCATTCGACAGAATCGCTGTTGCAATCCCCTTTTCTTTGATAGCCTTGAGCACACTTAGGCTATCCGCAAATCCAGTGAGCTTGGCATACTGATCCATCAAGCGTTTCTCACTTGCGGCGGATAGCTCAAGATCCATTCGCTTGCAGACGTAACGCAGAGAGCGAATCGTCAAATCCCAAAATGGAATGTAGTATTTGCTCCCACTAGGATTGGGATCACTCATTGTGACTAAACGGGTGTACTCAATTTGGCGATCCCGCCACATCAAGGCAAGCGCTGCACCATGACCGGGGAATAATTCTTCTGCCAATACTCCCATTGAGTAAACATCGAACAAGGTGCCGTAGGCATCAAAAGCAATGAGTTTGTACATAAACAATTAATTATTGCCGTTTTTATTTTGCTTAAGCATGTTTGTGCAATCGATTATGGACTGCCAATAATGCTAGAAGAGAAATGGTTGCCGCAGTCGAGAGGTAGTAGCCCACAAACTCTAGGCCGCAGTTTGTCGCCAACCAAGTAGCGATATAAGGAGCTAATGAGGCGCCCAAGATACCGGCTAGCGTAAATGACAGTGATGAACCGGTATAACGCACGGTGGTTGGAAACAACTGACCTAGAGCAGTCCCGAGTGGGCCGTAAGTAAAGCCCATCAATAACAAGCCAATCGCTAAAAATATAACAGTGCTTAGCCAACTTCCTGAAGTAAAGAGCGGTGCGAATACGAGACCAAATACGAAGGCTGCCAGCATCGTCACAATGAGTACCTTGCCGCAACCAAACTTGTCAGATAAAACTCCAGAAACGGGCACCCCAATTGCGAAGAACAGCACTCCAATCATTTGCGCAATTAGAAAACTCGAGCGAGGGTAATGCAGAACAGAAGTGCCCCAGCTCAAGGTAAATACTGTCATCAAATAGAAGACGGCGAAGGTTGTAATTGATAGCAAAGTTGCCCAAAACAAGGTAGCAGTATGTTTTGTGAGGACCTCCATCATCGGCATTTGCACGCGTTGATTTTTCTGAATAGCCTCCAAAAATGCAGGGGTCTCTTCAATCTTCAAACGCACATACAAGCCGACAAATACCAAGACCGCACTCGCGAGAAATGGAATGCGCCAGCCAAAATCAAAGAACTGCTCATCTGTTAAGTTTTTACTCAGAATCAGGAAAGTTCCGCTCGACAATAAGAAACCAATTGGCGCCCCCATTTGCGGGAACATGCCATACCAAGCTCGCTTACCTGCGGGTGCATTCTCTGTAGCTAGCAAAACCGCTCCACCCCACTCACCTCCTAGGCCCAAGCCCTGGCCGAAGCGAAACAACGCCAATAAAATCGGAGCCAAGATACCAATCGAGGCATAGGTGGGCAATAAACCAATCGCCACAGTAGAAGGGCCCATCGTCATCAGTGCAGCTACTAGCGTTGCTTTACGTCCAATACGATCGCCAAAGTGTCCAAATAAAGCGGCGCCGATGGGGCGCGCAAAGAAAGCCAGTGCAAAGGTGGCTAAGGACTGAAGTACAGCCGTGTTTGCATCACTCGATGGAAAGAAGAGTTTTGGGAAAACTAAAACGGCTGCTGTGGCATAAATGTAAAAGTCAAAAAACTCAATCGTGGTGCCAATTAAGCTAGCCGTTAATACGCGTGTTGCTGAATTCTTTTGGCTCACCCTTGTCTCCTATTTTTATTTTTTATTGCTAGCCTCATAGGCCAATCGTCTGCAAAATCATAGCATTGGGATAAAACGTAGATTGTGATCGAACCCCCTCCAAAACCCGTAATCGCTAGACCTTTAGGAATTCAGAACCATGATTTTGGAGTACATTACAAGGAATCAGTGTGAGTTAAATACCCATCAAAATGAACCAGACCCCATCCATAGCCCCTCTGCGGAATTTCATTACGAATATGACTCGCTTGGTTGAAACCACTCAAGATGAAACCGTCTTGCTCGCAGAAAGTAAGCAACTTCTCGCAAACCTGATTCAAAGTGACTCCTGGTTACCTGAGTTTTGTACTGTGCCCCACCCGGAGTTCTATCAGCAATACTTGCTGCATGCTGATCCACTCGAGCGGTTTTCAGTGGTAAGTTTTGTGTGGGGTCCGGGACAAAAAACCCCGATTCATGATCACTGCACCTGGGGCTTAATTGGCATGCTCAGGGGCGCAGAAAAGGGACAGCGTTACCAATTCGACAACACTGGCAAGTTGGTAGTAGATGGGCCAGAGACCACCCTCAAACCAGGCGATATTGATGCAGTGAGCCCTCACATTGGTGACATTCATGTGGTGAGTAATGCCTTTGACGACCAGACCTCCATCAGCATCCATGTGTATGGAGGCAATATTGGCGCTATCCAACGGCATGTCTATGGGCTAGATACCGGTGAAATCAAACACTTTGTATCTGGATACTCATCAACCCAAACCCCCAATTTATGGGATCGCTCAGCCGAAGTGAGGGCCCAAATTCGCTAAAAACCTGTAAAAACAGACCTTTAGTAACTACCCATACTTATTGCTATCATGCAATATTCATCAAAAAGGCTCATAATAGCTAAGTATTAACCCTAATACGCTAAATAAGGAGCCTTAAATGACACAATTATTGAGTCTCTGGAATGAGGTTTTTGCCCAACAAAGCAAGACCGCCAATCTTGAGCAATTTATTAACAGCCACAACCCCGCCTCTGAGCACGATGTTGAAGAGCTCACACGTGACTATTTATTTCACTACAGCACTGTACGGGGCCTCTAATCATGAAATCATTTAATTCATTTTTACAAGATCTACTGGCTTCTTATAAGGCCGCCAAAGAATGGCAAGAAAAAAATCTGCGCTCTGTGCTTGTCTAAAAGAGCAGTTCAGATTCTCTTAGCAGATTCTTGAGAGATAAAAAAATACCAACCTGTGGGTTGGTATTTTTATTTACAACTCCCTGCATCTGGCAACTTAGTAATAACTGAGGGGCTCTGTTTTTCCCCAAAAGATTTTGTAGGAATAAATGGTGTAGCCAATGATGGTTGGCAGCACAACAATTGCACCCCAAAATATCATCCACAAAGAATCTGTTGCAGAAGCTGCTTCCCAGATGGTCATTTTGCCGACGACAATATAAGGGAACATGCTGTAAGCGATTCCTAAGAAGGCCAACACAAAAATGGTGACGCTCAGCGCAAATGGAAGCCAGACAGGCGCAGGTTTATCTCTTTGCATTTTTACTAAATACAAATCAATTAAAACAAAACAGGCCAGCGATAACACTGGAAATGGCAACAAATAAAAGATGTTCGGGAAAGTAAACCACTTTGCCGCAATCTCAGCACTAAAAAATGGAGTGGCTATAGAGATAATGCCTACTCCCAGGGCTGTCAACCACAAGCATTTTCTGGCCCAAGCTACTGCCTTGCGCTGAAGCTCTCCAGAGGTTTTCATGATCAGCCAGCCCGCTCCCAATAGGGCATAGCCAGCGGGTAAACACAATGCGACGATGAATGCGAATAACCAGCCCAAGCCTCCAGAGTCAAAGCCGATCACTTCTCTGCCCACCATAACACCTTGGGATGCGGCGGCCAAGAAGCTGCCAAAAAAGAATAGGAAATTCCAGACCGCTTTTTGACTGAGATGTGCCTTTGCCCGGAAGTCAAAAGAAACGCCGCGCAGAATGAGTCCAGCAAGCATGATGCCAACGGGTAAATAGAGCTCAGTCAAAATAATGCCATGCGCCATTGGGAAGGCGATCAAGAGCACGCCAACGCCCAGCACTAACCAGGTTTCATTTGCGTCCCAAAATGGGCCGATTGAAGAAATCATGATGTCTTTTTCTTCATCTGTTGCCTGATTAAGCAAAATGCCGACGCCTAAGTCATAACCGTCGAGGACAACATAGGCCACCATGGCAATACCCATGGCCACCAAAAAGAAAAGGGGCAGCCAGCCTGCAGGTTCTAGTAGATTGGGAATCATATTTTTCTTTAAGCTCCGATAGGACGGTTAACTAAGTTTGGCCTTGCGTCATCGGCAGCTTTTACGGGACTAGTCTGACGGGCCAAATAGAACACCACCCAGATATAAGAAAGGATCAGGCCGAGATATAAGGTCAAATACATCACCAAGGTTCCTAAAATCATATTAGTTGGTAGTTTGGTAACAGCATCAGCCGTTTTTAGAACTCCCGTGACCAAGAAGGGTTGTCTGCCCACTTCTGTCACATACCAACCAGCTACGACACCAACCCATCCAGAAAAACTCATTGCGCTTAGGGTCTTTAAAAGCCATCTTGGTAGTTCTTGTTTTTTTCTCACAAGGTAGAAACCCACAAATGCTGTGAGCAACATTAACATTCCAATTCCAACCATGATGCGAAAAGCAAAGAAAACCGGTTTGACTGGAGGATGCTTATCAGGGAAGGCATCCAAGCCTTGAACCTCACCATCCCAAGAGTGTGTCAGATACAAGGATGCCAGTTTTGGTACAGCAACTTCATACTTGTTTGCCTTGCTAGCCTCATCTGGGACTGCAAACAAGACTGCATCAGCCCCTCTGGTGGTTTGCCAAATACCTTCCATTGCCGCTACCTTAGCAGGCTGATATTCCAGAGTATTTAAGCCATGCATATCGCCCAAGACAATTTGCAAGGGGGCCAGTACTACAGCAACTGTCATAGATAGCTTAATCAATGCTCGGCTACCAGCAAGATTAATACCTCGCAAGTATCGATAGGCAGAGATACCGGCAATTAAAAAGGTTACCGTCAAGAATGAAGCCGTCATCATATGGAAGAGGCGATATGGCATGGAGGGATTGAAAACAATCTCAAGCCAATTGGTCGCATGCGCTTGACCATTGATCATTTCAAAGCCCTGCGGGGTTTGCATCCAAGAATCTAAAACGATGATCCAAAAGGCCGACAGCGAAGTTCCAAAGGCAACGAGGAAGGTGGCAACAGTATGAGCTCGTTGTGAAACCCGTTTCGCTCCGAAGAGCATGATCCCCAAAAAGGTCGCCTCAAGAAAAAAGGCTGACAACACTTCATAACCCAGCAAGGGTCCGGCGATATTACCCACCGTTTGCATATATCCTGGCCAATTCGTGCCGAACTGAAAGCTCATCGTAATGCCGCTCACAACGCCCAAGGCAAAGGTTAAGGCAAATATTTTGACCCAGAACTGGTAAGCCTCGCTCCATTCGGAATGGCCAGTCTTATTAAATTTGATCTTGAAATACAACAGAGCCCAGGCTAATGCTATGGAGATAGTTGGAAAAAGAATATGAAAAGTAATGTTGGCAGCAAATTGAATTCTGCTCAAAATAAGTGCATCAAGCATCGTATTACCCCTTATTTTTATCTTGTCCTTTCATTATGCTCTTCGGACATGGGTAAAACAATTGCTTGATCAGATTACTCAACTACCTTTATTGCTGTGAGGGGAATGTGCTCTAGCGGGCCCTAGAGCGGTATTCCTTGGCAGCTGCATTTTGAGCGATTACCTTCTCACGGAAATTAGCGACTAATGTTTTTTGGTGAGTGCTTCTATGGGTCTTAAGCCAATAAAGCACTCCGAGCAGAACAAACCAAATAGGTAAAACGTATAGTGCAACACGAGTATCTTCACTCAGTGTTAGCGCATAGAGAACAATTGCAAAAAATACAAACGCTACATAGGGCATCACCTTGCTCAGAGGCATTTTGTACTCAGACTCATCGTGAGCTTGGGGTAGTCGTCTGCAGTAGGCCAAGTAAGCCAGCAAAATCATAGTCCAGATAAAGATGAAGATAATGGCTGCTACGCTACTCACAATTTCAAAAGCCGCCATCATGGACTGTGTAGTCGTTAACAATACAGTCGCCAACATAATCAGCGCAGTTCCCAAAAAGATACCGCCGGATGGAATCTTGAAGGCAGTCAGCTTACCAAATACCGCTGGGGCATGGTGTTGCTTAGCCAGGCCATACAACATCCGTGAAGTGGCATAGATGCCGCTATTACTCGATGAGGTGGCAGAACTAATCACCACCAAGTTCACAAGCGATGCAGCACTGACCATGCCAATCAAAGAAAACATACCAACAAAAGGACTTTCATTCGGGGAAATATCAGTCCAAGGGGTGACCATCATCAAAATCACGATTGTGCCAATATAGAAAATGATAATCCGCATGGGTATCTTGTGAATCGCATCAGGCAACATGACTTTAGGATTGCGGGTCTCCGCCATCATCGTGCCGATAATTTCCATTCCAGCATAAGCAAAAATGGTCATTTGTAGACCGGCCAGCAATCCCGAAATTCCATGAGGAAAAAAGCCACCGTAAGACCACAGATTACTCACTTGCGCTTTCACTCCAGAAGGAGATACAAAACCGGTGGCGCACAAATAAATACCTAAACCAATCAGGCCAATAATGGCCATGACTTTAATTATGGCCATCCAAAATTCAAGCTCACCAAATGCTTTCACTGTTAATAGATTTAAGGTCAGCAATAAGAGAATCAAGACCACTGCCGAAATCCAATGCGGCAAATCGGGGAACCAAAATGAAACATAGCCAGTGATCGCAATAATTTCAGCAATCGCCGCCACAATCCAGACAAACCAATAAGACCAACCCACAAAAAATCCTGCTGCAGGCCCCAAGATATCTTCTGAAAAATCAACAAAGGATTTGTAAGCCAGGTTATGCAGCAATAACTCGCCCATCGCCCGCATTACGAAATACAGAATCAGCCCAGTAATGGCATAGATAAAGATGATTCCAGGTCCAGCCAAAGAAATAGTTTTGCCTGAGCCCATAAACAGGCCGGTGCCAATACATCCACCAATGGCAATCATTTCGATATGGCGTTGATTCAGACCACGCTCTAGCTCACTACTCTTTTCCATATGAGACAACTTATGTTGGGTGTTAATAATAAAAAGACTATATCAAAGATAACTTTGGCTGCAGAGCATGTGCTTATCTAGATCAGTAGATGCCCAGTCTTCACAAAGATCGTACAGCCTTCTTGACTAAAGGGCTGGTGCAAGCTCATATGGGGACTTCTAATCCATGAACCGGTTGGATAGCGCCCGTGCTCATCCTCAAACACGCCATCAATGACAAAGATTTCTTCACCACCAAAATGCTTATGTGGATTGAAGTAGGTTTGCGGCGCCCAACGAACTAAAGTCGATCCACTACCTTGCCGCATGAGTGGCATCACATGAAGACCGGGAACCATGCCTTGATACCAAGGGGCTGTTTTGGTATCGACGATCTCTCGCTCCACTTGATCGGGACCAAGATGTCGCAACTTCACAAAGAGAGTGCACCCAGCATCGCTAAATGGTGCATGAGAAGAGCTCGGTGGATTCATGATGTAAGTCCCAGCGGAATAATCGCCAGTCTCATCGCTAAATACTCCATCTAAAACAAATATCTCTTCACCAAATTCATGACTATGGGTTGGAAACTTGGATCCTGGTTGATAGCGAACTATGGAAGTCGCTTTCGCCAGCTCGTCACCCATACGATCCAGCATGCGTCTCTCCACCCCCAATTCGGGACTTGGGATCCACGGTAAGTCGTGATGATTTATCACAACTCTCTGACTGTAATCAGCGTTGATATTCATTTAGTTCATTTCAGATATTTAAAAACTTCACAAAGCATAGCAAGCAAAATGAATGTGTGCCCAAAAGACAAAACCCCCACCATTGCTGATGAGGGTTTGCTTTTCTGGTGGGCCCACCAGGACTTGAACCTGGGACCAAAGGATTATGAGAGCAGACATCCAAGATAGACCCTTATAAACAGGGGCTCTGCGGGTGGTCAGTGTCGGTGTGTAAGCAAATGTGTAAGCAAATTCGTGGATTTAAAGGAAGCGTGGGATCACTCTTTGGTTTTCAAAACCACAGGAATTTTGGAACAACCATCTAGCACTTCGTTGCTCCAAAGTACATTTTGAATGATTTGTAAGTGTTACTTAAAGTAACGCTTGTTTAACCAACGACCGCTACCGACCCAAAGCAGTCATAAAAAGAAAAAAACCGCCCGAAGGCGGTTTAGATCTAACGTAAATTGGATTAATGGTTATGCCCTGAATTACCCATAGGCATATTCTGCTGCATTTGCTGAGGCATCTGCCCTCCAACCATTGGCATGTTCCCACCATTCATAGGCATTTGCTTTTGCATCTGCTTAATTTGTGCAGGAGTCATGTTGCCCATCATCTGTTGGTGCATTTGCATCATTTGTGAATGCATTGAAGGATCACATTGCTCATACCTTGCATTGCCACTCATTTGATGAGTGTCAGCACCTTTATAGCCAAGTAATGATGGGTCTAACATTCCCGAAATCATAGCGATATGCCCAAATACTAGGAATAAGGCAACGCCGATCGCTAAGAACCACTGCCTCAGGCGTTTCCAGCTGGCAATAATGAAAACATCAGTAATGGCGCCCATACTGCAAAAACCTGTTTTTTGCATCACCATGCCCAACGCAAAAGTAATGGCAAAAGTTGCCCAAAGAACAGACTTGCCTAAAGAGGAAATATCAACAACATCCATGGTGATTAGATTCAGAAAAATTAAGGTTTAAATTTATAAAACTGTTTATTCAGGTAGGCAGTTACATCAGCCTCGTCCTCCGGAAAAAGATCCAGGCGCAATTCAGTATTGCAACGCTCTACCATCGACTTTAGTTTTGGAAGAGAGTTCACCTTGCCATCAGATCGCGTGTAAATCATGTCGCCATTACCAAAGCCTGTTTTCTTTGCATGGCAGGCGTAGCACTTCTGCTGATCAATTGCTTTCCCATTTTCTAGGTTTGCACTCGCAAAACTAGAGCTAGCAATAGAGATCAAGGCCAATACAAAAGACCTACGAATAAATGCGGTGAATGTCATTACAAATCAGTGATTTATGGCTAAAACCACCATTTTAGAGCTAAGTGACTAATTTCGCCCTATTCGGCCTGAATGGATAGATAAACGTTATACGCATTCATGCGGTTGGCCGATCTAAATAAAAGCATACCTTCGTATTCAGACCAATCCACCTGTTGATAAGCCTCTTCAAAGGGATCCATATTAATTGCTGCTGCTGACATAGATTCTCTTAAGTATTTAAGGTAAGCGCGAGTAAAGCCGATATCCTCAACTGGCTTGACAGAGTACGCTCCATGACCTGGAATGACGACATTGGGGTTGAGCTTTTCAATTTCATCCAAAGCCAGTAACCAGCCTTTGCTATCAGCGTTACCCACAAAAGGAATTCGCCCACGAAATACTAAATCTCCAGCAAAAAGCACTTTTTCTGAGGGCACATACACTATGAGATCTTCTGGAGTGTGGGCAGGACCAACCCTAGTGATCAAAAATTCTACTCCGCCAATATTCAATCTCTTTTTTTCATCAATCCAGACATCAGCTGATATCAGCCTTGTATTTGCATTAACCCAAGGAGCAAAATCAATGCGAGAAGCGATAAGACGTTGTTTTGCTGTTTCAGAAGACAGGTAATTTCTGCCCTCACCCTGAGCATAAATGCTTGCACCAATTTTCTTAAACTCCTGTAATCCATAAACATGATCAGCGTGATAGTGACTCACAATCACTGCCACAACTTTTTGATTGGTGATCTTCTTAATTTCGGCTAAGAGCTTCTGGGCAAGTATTGGTGATCCCAAAGCATCCATCACCACTACACCCTCTGGCGTGATCACAAAACCAGCGTTAGAAATAAAGTTCTGATTTGCACTGCTTCCCATTTCGGGGCGCCCCTGGACAAAATAGGTATGAGGAGCAACTTGTATTGGCTTGAGCTGGACATTATCTGGCGCTCCAGCGGACTGCGCAAAAGCGGCCCCCAAAAAGATAAGGGACCCAAGAATCCCCGTCCAAGCGCGGATGAAACAAATCATGACAAAAACTGCTTATGGCTTAATGTAGGCAAAGCCATCCTTATATTGAAGATCCGCAACCCGCACCACTCCAGATGGCGTGAAATCAGCATCGAGAATAAATTGATCTTTCTTAAGATTGCGATTTTTTAAAGTAATTTCACATACTTCAAATTTGACGCCACGAGACTTCAATGCCCCAATCAGTGGTGCGTACTCGATATTATTTTTCTTGTCTTTAGCACCTTCCATCAATAAATCAACGCCATTGGCATGGGTGACGACAATGATGGTGGTATCAGGGGCCGTATCCAAATGGTTACGAATATTACGCAACCCCTTTAGACCTTGTGATTCAGCATCATCAATGTGATAAACCACTTTTGTTGCGCCTGTGTGCTGTGCAAATGCCATTGAACCAAGACCAAAAGTCAATATGGTGGCAAGAAATAAGTTGATGAGTTTTTTCATCTCATTGACCTTCAAATAAGGGGGTTAAATAGGAGCCATACCAGGGTTGTTAGCAACCCCTTTAACAACGGGCTCATTGAGTTTCACTGCTTTGACAACCTTCACATCTTTTAGGTGACGTTCAATCACATCCCAAATTGGCTCACCACCAGCGTTTTTAGCCTCTTCACTTACAGGCGCCCAACCGGCAACCTTATAGGTCTTGCTAGCTTCGATAGCTTTCCCATTCAGACGCATATCAGAGATGCGGTTTCCAGCACTTTGGACGGGATCGATGGTGTATTGCATGCCGCCAACACGCACCATATCGCCGCCCTGTTGGTAATAAGGGTCTGGGTTAAATAAATTATCAGCCACATCCTCTAGGATCGTCTTAATCATTTCACCACTCATATTCGTTACTGTGGTGTAGGGATAAGTAATGGCAGTTTGGTCGAGAAGATTTTCGCGAGTAATCGCTTGGCCAGGTAGCAGGCTTGTTCCCCAGCGGAACCCTGGTGAAAATGCAATCTCCGCATTTTTCTGAGACATCAAACCATCTAAGATTAATTGATCAAAGCTGCCATTGAAATTACCGCGACGGTAGAGCAGACCATCGGTAGTTGCTAATTTTTCATTTAGCTTGGCTTCATAGGGTGCCCTTACCTTAGCAATCAACTTTGACATCGCAGGGTCAGCAGGAATCATATTGGAGAAGATGGGCAATAGCTTGTAACGAAAATCTACTGGCTTTCCACCTTTGACATCAAAATCTAATACGCCTAAGAACTTACTGTTAGAGCCAGCATTAGTAACTAGGGTTACACCTCCAGAATTCTTAACCTTTACTGGGATAGGAACGCCGTCATGAGTATGGCCGCCCATAATTGCATCTAAACCACTCACACGGGAAGCCATCTTCAAATCAACATCCATACCATTGTGAGAAAGCAAGACGACTACTTTAGCGCCCTTAGCTTTAACCTCATTGATTGTTTTTTGAAGATTTTCTTCCTGAATACCAAAGGTCCAATCAGGCGTGAAGTAACGGGGGTTTGCAATTGGGGTATAGGGGAATGCCTGTCCAATAATGGCAACTTGAATGCCATTTTGTACTTTCATAACATATGGATTAAAAACAGAATCGCCAAAATCTGCCGTCTTAATATTTTGCGCAATAAACGAAACTTTACCTTTGAAATCGCCGTTTACGATCTCCATTACACGCTTTTCACCCAGAGTCATTTCCCAGTGAGGCGTCATTACGTCAACACCCAATGCAAGTGCTGCATCAACCATATCCTGGCCATTAGTCCAGAGGGCTGTACCTGATCCCTGCCAAGTATCTCCTCCATCAAGCAATAACGCACCAGGGCGATTTGCCTTCATTTGTTTAATGAGGGTTGCCATGTGAGCAAAGCCACCCATCTTGCCGTAATTCTGTGCTGCAGCGACATAGTCTAAGTATGTAAAAGCGTGCGCATCACGAGTGTCCGGGGCAATACCATTTGCCTTTAAAAAGTATTCGCCTACTAGGTGCGGTGTTTTGCCTTCTTGCGAACCAATCCCAATATTTACATTAGGTTCACGGAAGTAAATTGGCAATAACTGAGCATGGCAGTCTGTGAAATGCAAAAAATGGACGTTACCAAATTTAGGCAAATCATAAAATTTTTGCGCATTACTTTGAGCGCTTACAAAATTAGATTGGAGGCTCATCCCTCCTGCAGATGCTATAGCTAAAGCTTGCAAAAAATCGCGACGACTTAATGACATAAGATTCCTTCTATGAAAACAGGCCTATCGGCCTGTCTTTCATTTATTTATTGATTAACTGGTGAAGTTGGATCCAATAGCAATGCCATCAAATCTTGAATTTGCTGCTCATTCAAGAGCTTAAAATGAGCAAACCGAGGCATATTGCTACAAGCGTTATATGCCTTTGAATTATTGATCCGATTCCAGGTATAAACCACTAACTCTTGAGAGTTACCGCGTAACTTTCCATAGTTCCAAAGAGAAGGCCCAATCGTTCCATAAGAAATTTCTTTCTTATCGATTTGATGGCAGTTATAACAACCGCCGCCAATTGGAGTATCAGCTTTGTCAGTCCAAGTGGCACCACGACCGCTTTGGGCAATCGCTTCACCCTTTTTCCAGTCACCAATGTACTTGCCATCAGATGGCTGCTTAATATCATCCATATTGATTTTTTGGATCTTTTCACGCATCCCTTGGGCTTTTTCACTACTAGCAAATACAGGGTCAGAGCAAAACTTTTGTGTTTCATCTTGTTGAATGCGATCTAAACCAGCAATACCCTCAGCCCTAAAACCATCCTTCATCATTTTGTTAAATTTAGGATCATTTTGTTGTTGAGCAAAGACACTACCCTGCGTTAAAACCAGAGTTAAAGCTATTCCGGTAAAAGCGAAGATGGATTTAATGTTCTTAGTTTTCATTTTCTCTATCTCTTATCCATTAACGCTTCAAACCAGGGGTCTCTACTATTCCACCATTGGCATTCTTCGCCATATACATAGATAACGCTATGGTGACATCGGAGGCATAAATTGGGAATGGGAAGCGCTGTTGACGATAGCAATCATTTAAACGTTGTTGCATGGTCCAAAATTGGCCGCTAGATACGCGATATGCAGGCCAAGAACCCCATCCCATCGCTGCGCCCTTCTGAGTCGTCAAATTGGGGAGATCCTGCAAGCGAATGCGTTTACCATTTTCTCCATGACACGATGCACATGAGAAGTCCATAGGGCCGCCTTCGAAATAAAATGCACGCTTACCGAGCTCATACATCTCTTTTTCTTTTGGGTGATTGGTGCTGACATTAATCTTTTCACCTTTAGACAAAGTGACGACGTAAGCAACAATAGCCTCCATGTCCTTTTTGGGGCCCACTTGAAATGGTGCATCAATCATTTCTTTTGGGTTACGACCTTGCAAGTTCTGCATACAAGTCATCAAGCGCGACTCAAGATCTTGGACCTTATTTGTATCTTTAAAGTAGTGTGGCAACTGTGCCGCTGCACCCTTAACAACCCCTGGCCCAAGACCTAGGTCACACTTCTCCAGTGTGGCATTCTTTGGGCCAGCAGGTGTTTTCCATAAATCTTCACCTGCCGCCTCATAAAGCTCGGATGGATTTCCATCAGCAATCATTTCGCGATATTTTGCGATTTCATCCGTTGCCGTTTGCGCAAAGACCAAAGATGAAAGCGATATGCTGGCTGCCAGTATTCCTAAGGTCAAGCCCAAGGTGAATTTACGCTGCATTTGTAACCCTTTCAGAACAATGAAGGCACTTAAAGATGTATTGCTTATGAAGCAGTTGCCTCATCAGTACGCTTATCACCCTTGTTGTCCACCCAATTCACAACAATCTTGTCGCCCTTAGCGCCCTTGTACTTAAAGTTCAAAAATGGGTCTTTGGAAACAGCTGGACCAAATTGGCCATTCAATACATCTTTACCATTTGCTTTCACATTAATGGTAGTGATATGCCATGCAGGGATGACTTTTCCGGCCGCATCTTTGCGCTGACCTGACTCCATGTCATGTTTCATTAAAATTTTTACATCCACAATTCCACCGTTCTCGGCTGCTCTAACGCGCATTGGATCAGACATATGTTCCTCTTGTAATTAGTAATTAGTTAAATGTTTCGCTGGGCTCTTACGTGCTTAACCGCCACAACCGCCGAGAGTTACCTTTACTTCTTTGACGGCCATACTCCACTTGCCATCTGCCTTTACCAATGCATAGACGTTAGAGGTTTGACCCATCTTGATACGGGTCGTCACAAAGGACTCAGTTCCGGCAGGGATAAAAAATTGAGCAGCCAAGGCACTCGGGTTCTTTTCAACCAAGATTGCCATTTGATCAGCTTTGAGCGTAGTTGTAATGCCAACCGGAACAACTGCACCGTTTTCTGCAATATCAGGAGCGTTCAAGGTAATGGCTGCTGATTTGTCGGGACTGCCAGCGCCTAAAATTTTGAAAACATCATCTAAGCCCTTGCCTTCAAAAGCGGCTTTATTCCACTCTTGTGCTTGCGCCAAACTAATAAGGCCTGCAGAAGCCATCAAGCCAAATACGGCTGAATACTTCAATACACTGCGTCGCTGCTGATTCATAAAAACTCCTTTATTAAGCTCTCTACGTGAATATATTACTTTCTAGTCAATCATTCTAGTTGTTGCTAGGGTATGTCCTATTTCCCTCCAGACAGCACCCAAGTAACCAATGTCTTGCGATCCTCTTCCGATAATTGAGCCTGTGGAGGCATCGGAATGGCACCCCAAACCCCAGAGCCGCCATTCTTCACCTTAGCCATTAACTTGTCTAAAGCTCCGCTCTGACCTTGATACTTAGAAGCGATATCGGCAACAGAAGGACCAACTAACTTGCTGTTCATCGCATGACAGGCGGTACAGTTCTCGCTTTTAAACAATGCTGCGGGGCCCTTGCTAATTGCATGTGTCTCAGACGCATGTGCCAAACCTTCGCCTGCAGCTCCAGGTAACTTTGCCAAAGGTGGTTTAGTGGAGTCGGAGCCACGAAATGGGCCATATTGACGATTCTGCTCAGCAATATTTCCTTGAGCATTTCTTGCGTAATCAGGTAACTCAGAACCAATTTGCACAAATTGCACGCAGTTATGCATACATGCAGTTGCATGAACATCAGGAGTGCCTTTTGAATTCCACATCCCGTGTTTTAAAGTCATGCCATTGCGGTTAGGCATCCGTTTTTGGACTTCAGCAATGTTGGTATTGCTCAGCACAAAGTCATCGGGAACAACTTCAGCCATACTGAGAAGATATGCCACTAAGGCAAAGGTATCGTCTGGTGTTAATGAGCGTGGTGCATTCCACGGCATGGCTCGATAAATGTAATCCCATAACGAGGAAACAGTAGCCACCTTCATGATGGTTGTTCTTTGAGGCTGCTTTCTATCGGATAGTGAGGCTACCCTACCCGTCTTAATATCATCTGCGCTTGTCCCACCAATAATGGGTGTAAAGATTTCATTAGACTCACCGAAAGTTCCGTGACAAACAGAGCACTTAGATTCCCAAAGCTTCTGCCCTTGCTCTACTGAGCCAGAACCCTTTGGAAGCCCCTTGAAGTCTGGTCGAACATCAATATCCCAAGCAGCAACTTCTGCTGGTGTAGCGACCCTACCAATGCCAGGAAAACGTGTACTAGAATTCTGGGCAACTGCAGAGCCAATCACAAAACACGTTGTTGCAACAAACAGAGTAGATTTTGCAAATTTAGCCAACTTGAACATTGCTAACCTCCCCATTAGTGCCAACCTTCCATGATTGAATAGCATTATTGTGATAGATCGAGCGAGTTCCACGGACATCTCTTAATAATTTGATGGATGGCTGAACATAGCCAGTATCGTCAATCGCGCGAGATTGCAAAATTGCAGGGGAGCCATCCCACACCCAATCAATATTGAAACGAGTAAGGGCCTTACTTAAGACTGGAGTCTCTAGGCGTGCTGTCTTCCAATTATTTCCACCATCAAAAGATACATCTACTCTTTTGACTTTGCCTCTTCCAGACCATGCCAAACCACTGACGTTATAGAACCCCTTATCGAGTAATTGCTGACCACCTGAAGGAGTAGTAATGACTGATTTACATTCTTGAATAGAGGTGTACTGACGTGCCATACCATCGGGCATGAGATCGTTGTAGTGGACCGCCTCATCTTTCGTTGCATATGGCATATCTCCAACCTCTAAGCGACGCAACCACTTCACCCAACTTACCCCCTGAACACCAGGAACTACAAGGCGTAAAGGGAAGCCATTTTCAGGGCGTAGCATTTCACCATTCATACCCCAGGCGACGATTGCTTCATTCAATACATCACTTAAGTTTATGGTTCGAGTCATACCAGAACCATCACCACCTTCTGCCAATAAATATTTACCTTGCTTTAAATCAGCACCACACTCCTCTAAGAGAGCAGCCAATGGCACGCCAGTAAATTCACAACATGAGAGCATGCCATGGGTGTACTGCACAGTAGGTACAGCCACGTTACCCCACTCCAAACCAGTATTAGCCCCACATTCAATAAAGTGAATGCGCGAGACAGACGGCAGACGCATCAAATCATTCATGGTAAAGACGCGATTATGTTTTACCAAACCGTTGACCATCAAACGATGCTTTTCCGGATCAATGTTGTACCAGCCCTGATGCTGCCGTTCAAAATGCAAGCCGTTTGGGGTAATGATTCCGAATAGCCCCTGCAATGGGGTAAATGCCACTGATGCCGCAGAAACTCTCGTTAATCCAGGAGACTCACGACGAATTAAATTAGCCTCGTAAATTGAGGGAGCCCCATATGGCATAGTCGCAACATTTTTACCAAGCGTGGTTTGCCATACCTGCTTCTCTAGAATTGCTGGATCACCTTCTGCTGACGCTAGCACGTTCATGGATGCGCCTAGACCTACCGCACCTCCCAAAGCAGCCATAAATCCATTGCGCATGAAACCACGACGAGTGTCATCCATGCCATTCTGATTGAGGTCTGCAATTAAATCTTGAGACAAAAAGTTTTCAGGGGCCTGCTGAATTTGGCCTCTTCGTTTTGGATCTGACATTAAGGAAAAACTCCTGTAAATATAAGCACTAAATTCGGTTCTGGAATTCTTTAAACAGCGTTAACTGGAATCTTGAGGTAAGTCATTCCATTCGCTTCTTTAGGTGGAAATTCACCAGCCCGAATATTGACTTGGATAGCCGGGAGAATGAGTACAGGCATCTCTAAAGTTGCGTCACGTTTGGTTCGCATCTCAATAAACTGCTCTTCTGGGATTCCATCATGCATGTGAATATTGGACTTTCTTTGTTCTGCAACGGTAGTTTCGTATTGAACTGGTCTTTCATTTGGCGGATAGTCATGACACATGAATAATCGTGTCTCAGGTGGAAGACTCAAAATCTTCCTCATAGACCGATACAAAACATGGGCATCACCACCAGGGAAGTCACAACGCGCAGTCCCAACATCTGGCATAAACATCGTGTCACCCACAAACACAGCATTTCCTACTTGATAAGCCATGCAGGCAGGCGTGTGACCGGGTACAAACAGTGCTTTTAAGCTAAGGTCGCCAAAGTGAATCTCTTCACCATCCTTTAGTAAATGGTCAAATTGCGAACCATCTGTGGAAAATGAATTTTCGAGATTGAAAATGCCTTTGAACACGCCCTGCACTGCTGATATGTGATCACCAATCGCTACTTTGCCGCCGAGCTTTGATTTTAAGTAAGGTGCTGCAGTAATGTGGTCTGCATGCGCATGGGTTTCAAGAATCCACTCCGTCTTGAGATGGTTTTTCTCTACAAACTGAATGACTTCATCGGCCAACTTGGTATGAGTGCGACCCGACTTGGGGTCATAACTGAGAACTGAATCAATGATGATGCAACTAGAGCCTGTTTTTTCATAAACAACGTAAGTTACGGTCCAAGTCTCTGGATCAAAAAATCCTTTTACAACGGGGTTCATCTTCTGCTCACCTAAGTAATATTTCTTAGTGCAATTATTGAATAATGCTGGTAAAAATACACTAATAACTAACCCTTATATAGATATTACTTTTAGTTATATAGATGATATTGCTATATAACCATTGAATAAGAAAGTGGATAAAAATGAATAGAGAGCAAAAAAATACAAAATATGACGTGCTTATCGCAGGCGGTGGTGCAGCAGGGATAGGATTGGCGGCAAGCCTGAAAAGTCGTGATAAATCTCTAAGCATCGCCATTATTGAACCCTCGGATGCACACTACTATCAACCATCATGGACTTTAGTTGGTGGTGGCGCGTTTGATGTGAGAGATAGCAAACGTAAAACCAAAAACCTGATTCCTTCTGGCGTGACTTGGATACAAGACAAGATCACCGGTTTTAAACCCGATTCAAATGAAGTCATGGTAGCGAATGGATCGCCTATTCAATACCAATATTTAGCAGTTGCGACAGGTCTTAAAAGCAATTGGGATGCAATTCCCGGGTTGACTGAGACAATCGGTAAAAATGGTGTCACTTCAAACTATAGTTATGACTACTCTCCATATACATGGGAGTTGGTAAAACAAATGAAGTCTGGCAAAGCTATCTTTACCCAGCCACCTATGCCAATTAAATGCCCAGGCGCCCCCCAAAAAGCAATGTATTTGTCTTGCTATGAATGGGAAAAGCAAGGGAAGTTAAAAAATATTGAAGTGGAACTGAATAATGCTGGCGGAGCTTTGTTTGGTGTAGCCGACTTCGTCCCACCTTTAATGGAGTACGTCCAAAAATATAATGCCACTCTGAACTTTAACTGCAACCTTATCTCTGTAGATGGGCCAAATCAAAAGGCGATCTTTGCAGTCAAAGATGCCGACGGCAATGTGACTCAGGTTGAGAAATCATTTGATATGCTGCATGTAGTTCCCCCTCAGGGGCCGCAAGATTGCGTCAAAGATAGCCCCATAGCAGATGCGACTGGTTTTGTGGAGGTCGATCAATTTACCTTGCAGCACACACGCTACCCAAATATTTTTGCACTTGGCGACTGCTGCTCATCACCAAATTCAAAAACAGCTGCTGCAGCCAGAAAACAAGTGGTAGTCGTTGCTGAAAATCTCCTTGCCCATAAACATCAGCAGCCAATGCCACTGAAATATGATGGCTATGGCTCCTGCCCGCTTACCGTGGAGCGAGGAAAAATTGTGCTTGCTGAATTTGGTTTTGGCGGCAAGCTCTTGCCAACTTTCCCTTGGTTGATCAATCCGTTAAAAGCAACGAAGTTAGGATGGATCTTGAAAAAAGATGTGCTGCCATGGCTGTACTGGAATGCAATGCTGAAAGGTAGAGAGTGGTTGGCTCGTCCTTTTGAAAACTAAATAATGGAAAGTTATTTAATCGCTCCTGCACTCGGAGTATTTGTTGGCATATTAATGGGGCTCACCGGCGCAGGTGGTGGAATTCTCTCCGTTCCGTTGCTGGTTTTTGCCTTTCATATGCCAATTTCTGAGGCAGGACCAATAGCTCTATCCGCAATTGCCCTATCTGCAGGGGTTGGAGCAATTATTGGACTGAAAGAAAAGGTGCTGCGCTATAAAGCAGCAATGTTTATGGCTGTATTTGGCCTTATTCTTTCACCTATTGGATTATGGGTGGCACAACGCGCGCCAAACACTCCGATGCTATTGATGTTTAGTGGCGTATTAATTTACGTTTCCACGAGAATGTTTATTCAAGCAACTCAGACTATCGCTGGAAATGCGCCTGTTCTACAAAAACCTCCTCCATGTCAATTGGATATGTCTATTGGTAAATTAATTTGGACTGTTCCCTGCGCTAGGTCTCTCATGTTTGCTGGTGCATGCGCTGGATTCTTATCAGGTTTACTTGGCGTTGGTGGAGGCTTCATCATCGTTCCCTCCCTCAAAAAATTTACCGACCTTCCGATGAAAGCGATAGTTGCAACATCATTAGGTGTACTGGCTATCGTCTCAGCTGGAGGCGCTTTTGTATCTCTAGCCACAGGTATCTTAGATTTATCAATTGCCCTCCCCTTTGCTATTGGATCACTAATAGGATTATTGGTTGGCAAGATATTAGAAAAAAAGATTAGCGGTCCAAGAGTCCAGCAAATTTTTTCTATCTTTACATTTTTAGTAGCACTTAGTCTTATCTATAAATGTTTTATTTAACTTGGAGAAATATATGAAACCAACCCGTCGTCAATTTATAATTTTGTCTGCTGCTGGCGCCTGCACCTTAGCCTTGAACGGTAAAGTACAAGCTCAAGCAATGGTTGCTGAAACTGATCCACAAGCTGCTGCTTTGGGATATAAGTCCGATGCCACCAAAGTAGATAAAGCAAAGTACGCCAAGTATGCTGCTGGCCAACAGTGCAGTAACTGCGCATTATTTCAGGGCAAGGCTGATGCTGCCGCTGGTGGTTGTTCATTGTTTGCTGGCAAGCAAGTTGCTGGTAAAGGCTGGTGCTCTGCTTACGCCAAGAAGGCTTAATTGCTGCATTCGCATTAATGCCATTAAAAGGCTGCTTCGGCAGCCTTTCTTTTGAAGAAATTAAAGACCGCGCTCCGAAAAAGCACGTAACGTATCATTGTTTGATATTTCGGCAGTAAGCCCACTGACATTCAATACCAGCAATTACTCTGACATGGATGCTAAGGCCCCTCTAATCGCCTAAACTTTAAAGTGCAGCATCAATCCATGTCTTCGCATTTGAACAAAGGAGCTATTGCAGGGCAGCTGGGAGGCTTTAATAGCTTTAGAAAAATAATATGATCCTACGTCGATCATGCCAGCATTAATCTCAGAAAACTATGACTCCGCCTAAAATAAAGCTTGGCTCGATTTTTTACTATTTAGCGATGAAAGCTTAGAGGCTCTTCACCAAGGGTGGAAATAATGTTTTAGAAATTTTACGAAGTGGAATGTTTCTAGGGGCAGCTACAGAATGAGAATAACAATCGCCTAATAAAGCCCCCATTCTAAATAAATCAACGGGAGTCACAATTTGAACAATGCTAGACGAACCGCCTGGATTGAGATGGTGTAGCTTTATGAAGCCCTTTTTTGACAGCCAGGAAACACTGAGCGTCGCATAAATAGATGTTTATCAACTCCATTTTTGACTTTTTAATTTAGACGATATCCAAATTAAAGTTAGCATTGCTCCAATCAGCATTAGCCCTGCACCTGTAAACTGCTGTGAATCTTGTGAATAAACATTACAAAGCCTTTCATTACTTTGAAAGTAAAAATTACCCGCCCAAATCATCATTGACAGAAAGTAGCCTATAAAAAATATTTCCATTACCAAGGTTGATTTACTCAACGAAAGTCTGATAAGAATTCCGCACAAAACCAGTGAAATAATTTTTGCAATATCGTACTTCCAATTGATGATAGCCCTATCTATTGATATAGGTAGCATCCAATATGCCAATATGAGTTGTGACAGAATAAAGCTAGTAAGCCCGTATAAGTTTAATCTGCTTAACTTATCAAAATTAAATTTCTCTGGGAATGTAATGAAAACCCCCGAAAGAATTAGAAGCGGCATTTGAATATTCATATGCCACATCATGTCATTTATGATGAGTACCCGAAAAGGATTTATTGACAAAGTAATGGCGGACAGAAAGCACAACCCAGAGAGAGAGTTTTTCTGAATACGCATCACTTCAATGCCTCTTGCTAACTATAGAAAATAATTCATCCATATCTTCAAGATTGCTAATTTGAATTAATCTTCCCTGAGGATCAATAAGGTGGAGTGATGCGTTGTGATCTAAATCATTAAATGGCGGGATTTTAATTACGTATATCCCAAAGTTATCAAGTAATAAATCTAGGTCATTTAGATTTTGTAGTGTGTAGATATTCCAAACTGACTTATCAGCAGCTATCTTTTGTGAATATTTTTTTATCGCCTCAACATCGTCATGCTCAGGGTCAAAACTGATAGAAATCAATCTAACTTTATTTTCTAGATGTTTTAGTTTGATTTTTTCTTGAATGCTATCAAAGATACTTGCTTGTGCAATACAAATTGTTTTACAAGAAGTATAAAAAAAGTCCAACAGCACAAATCGCCCATCTTTACGAATAGAATCGCTCAGACGCTCTTGCCCACCCTGCATATTTAGAAGCATTAAGTTGGGTATCTCGGCAGGCTGCCGAGCTATCTGGTGGCGCCTATAACTCTCAGTTGTAAAGGATCTTCCAAAGTCGGTAGCAAAACCTAATATGAAAAATCCAATTAGTAATACTGCTGTTGCACAGATAAAAGTTAGCGGAAGATAGTTAAGTTCCAGATCTGATTTCTTCGGCATTTTTATACGGCTCTTGCCTTGCTTTAGTTAAGTCTCTTTGTTTTTTGACCACATCTTCAGCAACAGCTGACTCCTTATTGCCCCAGTCAGACCTGATATATGTTATTACAGCAGCGATTTCTCCGTCAGAAAGGGTATGCCAAGCGGGCATTACTCCGTTGTACGCTGCGCCTTTAACTTCGATCTGCCCTTGAATTCCATGCAAAAGTATCTTGGAGAGAACATCTTGATCACCCTTAACCCATTCTGAATCTGCCAAGGGCGGGAAAACACCCGGTAAGCCTAGTCCAGTAGCCTGGTGACAGGCTGCACATTTCCCGATGTAGATCTGCTTTCCATCAATTTGACTTGCTCCACTTGAAGAGGATTTTGGATCCAATGATGCAAGTGTCCTTTGATCGCCAAAACTTGATTCGCCACCGGTGGGGCTAACAACGATATAAAAAGCACCCCACATCAACATGGCCCCCAAAAGCAAGGTCACAATCCATGGTAAGGGTCGCATACCTTCGCCTGGATCGATCTTTTCTCGCTGAATTTGATCGCTATATTTCGATTGAGATTCTTTATCTATCATCTTGTATCTATTAATTAATTGCTGTCCCGTGTTTCTTTAACATCTGAATTTAAGGCTGGGTAAGTATGATTTAAAGACTGCAAATACTGAACCAAAGCTATCGCCTCAGGTTTGGCTATAACAACTTGCCCCTCTTTGACGTAGCCAGGCGGAAGATTCACAACCTCTTCCCCATCTTTTGCAGACCCGTTTCTAACTTCAAATAAAAATGGGTACGCGGGCATGATTGAACCAGGGGTATAAGCTCTAGGTTGATAAAGATGCCCAAGATGCCAATCCTTACTTGGCTGTCTTGCGCCAATGTTAAACAGATCAGGACCAGTCCTCATTGTGCCTAATAAATGAGGTGTATCGTATTTGTAGTCCCCAGCAACAGAGGCCCTTCCCCAACCACGTTTTGAATCTGGCCCTTGAGCAGAGTCCCTAGGTTGCTGTGAATGGCAATAAACACATCCATTGGCTATGTAAACTTGACGTCCATCTAGCTGCTCTCTAGTGTAGGGTTTTAGACCTTCAGGCGCTTTAATGTCATCCAATAAAAAATATGGAATAACTACAAGTAGAGCTGTTGCGAATGCAAGTATCACCATGGCGCCAACAACGATTCGAACTTCGTCCATTTCCCAAGGATTTTTGCTTTTAAACATTTTTACCCTCAAAGTAAGACCAAATTTTATTAGCCATTGAACCACCTATCAGGCTGGCGCCAAGGCGCTTTGGACCAAACTTCCATCCCATAGCAAAAAAGTGAAATGCGAATACAAAGTGGCCAAGTGTCATTAGTGCGCCCCCGATAGATCGAGCCTCAAGATAAGGAAGAGTCACCGCAACACTTTGCATGAATGGCATGTCTGGGTTGAGCATCGCCAATCCTTGTAACCACCCGCCGATTGAGAGCCAAATAAAGTAGATTAAAAAACCAATCAATACAAGCCAGAAATGCAGGGAAATCAGCTTGGGATAAGGCCACTCCCAATTCATGACCCTGGGCATGATGTAATAAATTGCTCCAAACATCACCATTGAAAAGAATCCGTAGAGCCCAAGATGAGCATGTGCTACTGTAAAGTGAGTAAAGTGCGTAACAGTATTAACAGAACGCAAGGCCTCCAATGATCCCTGCACAGAAGCGGCCGTATAAAGAATTGTTCCTAGCACAATAAATCTTAGTGTAGGCGAATAAACAAGTGCCTTGAAATTCCCTAAAACAGTCATATGTAAATTTACTGTTACTGCAAACACAGGAATAATCATCATCACGCTTTGGACAATTGACATAGTGATTAGCCAAGTGGGAACAGGGCCGCCTATTAGATGGTGTCCCCCAACCTGGCTGTAAAAAAATGCAAGGCTCCAGAAACCTAAAAGTGAGAGGTTATAAGAGTAAATTGGCTTACCAAGGATCTTGGGTATCAAGTAGTAGGCCGATGCCAAACCAATGGGCGTAAACCAAAGCCCTAGTACATTATGGCCGAACCACCAATTCATCGTTGCTTGCTCAACACCAAAATGCAAGTACGGGACATTGGCAATTAGAAACAGTACTGGAAACCATAAAAGTCCTGCAGCAATATACCAAACAGATACATAAAGATGATCAACCTTACGCCTTAAAAGTGTCATCCAAAGCGGCAACCCAACCAGTCCGCCACCCACCACCAATAAGATGTCAATTTGCCATGGAAATTCAAGCCACTCGAGACCATCAGAGTAGCCTAGGGCGATAGAAAGTGCCCCTAAAAAAACTCCTACGGTCCAAAGAGCTCCTCCTGCAATTGCATACTTTGAGCCAACTAAATGTGTCTTAAGCAATCTCGGAATGAGCCAAAGCGAGACCCCAATTCCAGCCAGGGAGCACCAACCATAAGCAACTAAATTAAGGTGTATAGGCCGAATGCGTCCAAAAGTGAGCCAACTATATTGAGCCAGCCAGTCAGGGGAATGCAACTTAACAGAGGAAACTAAACCTGCGACTGAAGCGATTAACAGCCAAATCACAGCCAAAGTAAGGCAAATACCTACCGCTAATGAGCTAGATTTATCAGCCTCTGCCCTAGCCCTTAAGTCCTCCTGAATTAAATCATCGCTTAGCGGTGTTGTACCAGTAACTGTTGCCTGCAATTCTTTTAATTGAGCAAGCGTAGCCGCAGGATCGTCAACAAAACCCACTTCATTTTTGCTGAATATGGTTACTGCAGCATTGACACTATCCCCAAACATTCCTTTGGACATTGACCAAATATAAAGAAAAAGGGCAAATAAAGAGAGGATAAAAGTGGCAAGTAAAAGAGAAGCAGTAAAGTCCATTTAAGGCCTATTAAAAAGGAAATTTGGCATCAAGCTATTTTAAGGCCTGAAATAAAATGATCTTTGATCTAGATCATGGATCTAATTAGAGCTCAAATTCCCCTCTCAGAGAACCTACGCAATGCTTCAATGCTGGGAATTTGTACTGAAAGACGGGTGATATTAGTGAGTAAACCTTGTTCAGCCATTGAAGCTAATGCACGACTAATCGTCTCAAACTTGACATCCATCATTAATCCCATATCTTCGCGCCTGAACAGCGGAGCAATAGCAGAGGATCCTAACTCTTTAGCTAACTTTAAAAGAAAGTGAGCAAGTCGCACTTCAATTCTTCCAGTATTAATCTCCGAGAACCATGACTCTGATTGGGATAATGCCTCACCCCATTTCTTAACTATTTGCCGATGAAGTCTAGGAGATTCCTCGCCTAATGAAGAAATGATGACTTTAGGAATTTTGCATAACCGTACATTTGTGAGAGCAACAGCTGAATGCTCGTAATGCTCACCCAACAGAGCCTCCATTCCGAATAAGTTTCCGGGCAATGCCACTCTCACAATTCGACTTGAGCCGTTGGGATTGATATGAAGTAATTTAATGTACCCCTCACGCAAGGTATACAGAGACTGTGATGAATCGCCTTGAGTATATATATTTGCATAAGCTTCAAAGCTCAAATCATCTATAGGGCTATGAATCTTAGAAAAATCTTCCTCATTCAGCTCGGCAAATAACGCAGAACTCCTAATAGAGCACGCCTCGCAATTGCTATTACCGTTCCAAGCGCTTTTAATTTCTATAGTCTTCATAAATATTGGGTTAATTAAGAGCCTAAAGAAGGTTAATTCATATTTTATTCTATAGTTATATCGTTTTGAAAGAGATAACCGCACAAACGAAAAAACCACCCGAAGGTGGTTTTGATGTTTTTTTGGTGGCCCGGGGCTAAATCGACCAGGGCCTGGGATGGCCGACTAATCTTCACATCAAAATTCAACTAAAACTGTGCAATATTTGCCTACACACTCTCTAGCATGCCCAGCGTTACTTA
This sequence comes from Polynucleobacter paludilacus, assembly GCF_018687595.1. Classification (NCBI taxonomy): domain Bacteria; kingdom Pseudomonadati; phylum Pseudomonadota; class Betaproteobacteria; order Burkholderiales; family Burkholderiaceae; genus Polynucleobacter; species Polynucleobacter paludilacus. Next base: position 1,313,930 of record NZ_CP061298.1, read on the forward strand.
AAGTAACGCTTAAAAGACAAAACCCCCACTATTGCTGATGAGGGTTTGCTTTTCTGGTGGGCCCACCAGGACTTGAACCTGGGACCAAAGGATTATGAGTCCTCTGCTCTAACCAACTGAGCTATGGGCCCGTAAATACTTCGATCAATCTTCCTCTAGGAAAGTTTTTAGCTTGTCACTACGACTTGGATGACGCATTTTACGGAGTGCTTTTGCTTCGATCTGACGTATACGCTCTCTGGTGACATCGAATTGCTTGCCGACTTCTTCGAGAGTGTGGTCTGTGCTCATCTCAACACCAAAGCGCATACGCAATACTTTTGCTTCGCGAGGTGTGAGTGAGTCCAAGACATCCTTCACGACATCCCGCATGGAGTCATGCAAAGCTGCCTCTGCTGGCGCCAAGGTATTCGAGTCCTCAATGAAGTCACCCAAATGAGAGTCTTCATCGTCACCGATTGGGGTCTCCATGGAGATAGGCTCTTTCGCGATCTTCATGATCTTGCGAATCTTATCTTCTGGAATTTCCATCTTGAGCGCTAAGGTTGCAGCATCGGGCTCATGACCAGTCTCTTGCAAGATCTGGCGGCTGATGCGGTTCATCTTATTGATGGTCTCAATCATATGCACTGGAATACGAATCGTGCGGGCTTGGTCAGCAATAGAGCGAGTAATAGCTTGACGGATCCACCAAGTTGCATAAGTGGAGAACTTATAACCACGACGGTATTCAAACTTATCAACCGCCTTCATCAAACCAATATTGCCTTCTTGGATCAAATCCAAGAACTGCAATCCGCGATTAGTGTATTTCTTGGCAATGGAGATCACCAAACGCAAGTTCGCCACGGTCATTTCACGCTTCGCTTCACGGGCACGCTTCTCGCCAGCGATCATCTGCTTATTAACTTCTTTCAACTCAAGAAGTGGCAGAACCACACGAGTCTGAATATCAATCAGCTTTTGTTGCAACTCTTGAATCGCTGGAACGTTACGCTCCAAGAGGGCTGAGTAAGGCTTATTTTCTTTGAGTAATTTAGCAGTCCAGCCCAAGTTCATTGACATCTTAGGGAACTCTTTTAAGACTTCACCGCGGTTAACGCCGACTTTATCGACCAACAGGCTCACAATACCGCGCTCCAGTTTCCAGACCTGGTCCACTTGCGAGCGCATGGTATCGCATAACTTCTCAACACTTTTTGCAGTCAAACGGAAACCCAGCAACTCATTGCGAATGTTTTCTTGAGCCTTAAGGTAAGCAGGGCAGTTATAGCCGTCTTTGTCAAAAGCTCTACGCATTTTGTCAGCTTGAACACGAACTACTGCAAATTTTTCGAGGGAGATTTGCTTAAGCTCTTCGAGCTGCTTTGCATTTGCTGTAGCAGCACCACCGCCACCGCCGCCCTCTTCGCCTTCGCCACCCTCTTCGCCTTCTTCAGCATCAGGGTCAATCTCAGGCTCTTCAGGTCCCAACTTAATATCTTCAGCATTAGGATCAACCAAACCATCCACAAACTGATCAATTTCCATTTCACCAGAAGCAATCTTGGCAGCGTTATCCAAGATCTCAGCAATAGTCACTGGGCAAGCAGACAAAGCCATCACCATGTCTTTTAAGCCAGCTTCAATCTTCTTGGCAATGACAATCTCACCCTCACGCGTCAAGAGATCAACCGTGCCCATTTCACGCATATACATGCGCACGGGATCAGTAGTACGGCCAAACTCAGAATCCACTGTAGATAAAGCAGCTTCGGCTTCTTCCTCTGCCTCTTCTTCTGAGGTGGCTGCAGCTGTGTTCTCACTTAGGAGCAATGTTTCTGCATCAGGCGCTTGCTCGTAAACAGTAATGCCAATGTCATTCAATAAACCAATCAAAGTCTCTAATGCATCCGCATCGGACAACTCATCTGACATCACGTCATTCATCTCACCATGGGTTAAGTAACCCTTAGATTTACCCATCTTGATCAATGTCTTCAAGCGGGCACGACGGAGTTCTTGTTGCTCTTCAGAACCCAACTGCTGCGCAGCGAATTCTTTTAAGAGGGCCTTTTCTTTTGCTTTGCGCTCACGGGCTTTTTGGCGATCGGTCAGAACAACCTCACCGCTTTCAACTGGTGCAACTTCCGCTTTTGGCTTACGGCCGCGTGTTTTCTTTTCCTCGACTACCTCAACTACGGGCAACAACGCTTCTTTTGCTTTTTTACCCTTAGCAACCGGCTCTGGCTTTGCGACAACCTTGGCGACTTTAGCCGGTACTACCTTAGCGACTTTCGCAGTCACTTTTACTGCCGCCTTAGCGACAGGCTTAGCAGCTGGCTTTGCGGTAGGCTTAGCTACTGGCTTTCCAGCCACTTTCTTAGCAACAGGCTTCGCTTTAACTGCAACTTTCTTGGCAACCGGTTTCTTAGCTACTGGCTTGGCTTTGACTGCAACTTTCTTGGCAACCGGTTTCTTAGCTACTGGCTTGGCTTTGACTGCAACTTTCTTGGCAACCGGTTTCTTGACTGCTACTTTTGCTGGCACTTTTTTCGCAACAGGCTTTTTAGCAACGGCTTTAACGGCGGGTTTTTTTGTCTTGGTAGTTGGCATTTGTTGGTACTTACTTACATTACTGGTGATTGATATCGACTGATTAAGTACAGCCCCGTTTGTCACTTGCCCCAAATTTCATCAAAATAATGCGCAAGTGACTGAATTAAATCGGTTTTTTTCTGGGAATAGAGGATTATAGTCGATTATGATATTTTTCCCCTGCTTCCTCAGCAAAATAAGGGGATATTTTCAGAAAAATCTAGGTGGAATTCTGTAAATTCTTATGAGAATTTCAGTTTTTCACCCAATTCACGATATCGGGCGCGGTCTTGGTCACTCGCCGAACTATCAGACAGCTTTTTGGTGATTTCATTCATCTCTTTTTTGAGCTGATTGGTCTGTAGCTTTTTAAAGGCGCCCTCAAGGTCTGCACTAGCACCAGCGAGATCTAAATCGGATTCCATGACTCGCTTGCGGAGTACCTCGTACAGGGGTGCCAATTCACTCTGCGCTAATTGTTCTTGAAACATCGCAAAAGCCCCGGCACCCACTTCACCAGCTCCACCATGTTCACCGGGGATGAGCTCCACACTGTCACATTGGATCAAAAGGTCTTGCATCATGCTCTTGGCATTGGGCGACCGCAGTTCTGCCGCTTCAATCGCTAAGGTGCGCTGCTCTGCATTCAATCCTTTACCTAAATGCGGAAACTGCAAAACTACTCGCAAAATTTGTTCGGCCAAATCCATAGGAGCTTGTGGCGGAGGAATATTTTGCGCCATTCTTTTTGAGGCACCCTTACCTGCTTGCCATGGCCCGCCTTGAGTGCGATTAGGGAAATTGCTTTGCTCAGTGCGTGGCTGCATTCTGGGCTGAACTGATGGCGCCGCAGGTATAACACTCAAGCCACAGAAGGCCTCTAACTCTGCTGGCGAGGAGTTTGTCCTAATGGCCAACTCTCTCAAAATTTGTGTACGCAAGGCTATTGGTGGCATTGATAGCAGCAATGGCTTGGCGGCATGATGCGTTTGCGCCCTACCTTCAGGAGTGGTGAGATCGTGGTCTGCGCTCGCTACCCTAAAGAAAAAGGTTGAAAGTGATGCTGCTTCTTTAATAACTTTCTCAAATGCAGACGCACCATAAGCACGCACATAACTATCGGGGTCATGCTCCGTTGGCAAAAATAAGAAACGAATCTCTTTGTCATCTGACATCAAGGGCAGACAGGCCTCTAGCGCTCTTTGTGCTGCACGCTGACCTGCAGAGTCACCATCAAAAGAAAACACAACTCGATCTGTTTGACGCAACAACATGCGCACGTGATTTGCGGTACATGCCGTACCCAGTGTGGCTACCGCATTCGGAAAGCCTAACTGTGCAAGCGCCACCACATCCATATAACCCTCACAGACCAGCACATACTCTTGTGCACGAATAGCCTGGCGGGCTTCAAACAAACCATAGAGCGTGTTGCCTTTTGAAAATAATGGTGTCTCAGGAGAGTTAAGGTACTTAGGCTCGCCTTGATCGAGAATGCGTCCACCGAATCCGATCACTTGACCTTTGGGATTACGTATTGGAAACATGATCCGATCTCGAAAACGATCGTAGCGACGCACTGTTTGATTACCTTCGCTTGCCTCACTCTGAATCAACAAGCCCCCCTCCAATAAGGTCTTGGCAACCTCATCATTACTGTAGGGTCCGAAGACCGCCTCTAAGCCCTGCCAACCATCGGGGGCATAACCTAAGGAGTAACGCTTGGCAATCTCGCCCGTCAATCCGCGGCCTTTGAGATAGTCAATGGCACGCGGGGCATTCTTGAGCTGTGCGCGATACCAGTCTGCCGCCGAACTCATGACCTCACTTAAGGCCATAGCTTGCTGTTGGCGTGCAACATCCTGCACGGTGCGTTCTTCACGCGGAACAGTAAGGCCAGCAGAGCGTGCTAGGTCCTCAATGGCATCTACATAGCCTAGTCCCGAGTACTCCATCAAGAAACTAATCGCAGAACCGTGGGCTCCGCAGCCAAAGCAGTGATAAAACTGTTTATTTGGTGAAACAGAAAATGAAGGGGATTTCTCTTGATGAAAGGGACACAAACCTTGATAGTTTGCGCCAGCCTTTTTGAGCTTTACATGCTGCCCAACCACATCAATGATGTCAACCCGATTTAATAGATCGGCAATGAAAGATTGAGGGATGAGCGCCATGAAACTTACTTTGCGAGAGCAGCCTTAACCAAACCAGAGACTTTGCCCATATCCGCCTTGCCTGCCAACTGGGGTTTCAGAATTGCAATGACTTTACCCATGTCCTGCGGACCAGATGCACCACTAGCACTAACGGCGGCCGATACTGCGGCAGCAATCTCAGCATCCGATAATTGCTCAGGAAGATAATCCTGCAAAATCACCATCTCTGACTGCTCTACCGCAACGAGATCATCACGTCCTGCTTTTGCAAATTGCTCAATCGAATCTTTCCGCTGCTTGATCAGTTTTTCAACAATCACTAAAACACCGGCGTCATCCACCACCACACGCTCATCTACTTCACGCTGCTTGATGGCTGCTAAAAGTAAGCGGATGGTTCCAAGACGTGTCGCTTCTTTGGCACGCATTGCGGTTTTCATATCTTCGGTAATTTGGTCTTTGAGGCTCATAAATAAATCCGTTTAATGGAAATGAATTCTTATCGTAAATGCTCTAGTGTTCAAAAAGCAAAAACCCGCTGCGAATCACCGTCAGCGGGTTCAAAGCCTCTCGGTGAGGAGAGCTTTATATTCTGAAAAGCTGCTTAGTAGAGCTTCTTAGGCAACATTTGGCTGCGAATACGCTTGTAATGGCGTTTTGCAGCAGCAGCTTTTTTGCGCTTGCGCTCAGCTGTTGGCTTCTCGTAAAACTCGCGCGCGCGCAAGTCGGTCAAGAGGCCGTTTTTCTCAATGGTGCGTTTGAAACGGCGTAAAGCTACTTCAAAGGGCTCGTTTTCGCGTAGGCGGACTGTAGTCATACTGGTTTAACTCGTTTATGCTCGAAAAATATCGAAATTTAACTGAATCACGGATTCTAGCACGACCAGGCCAAAAATGATTGTTTTAGGAGTAGAAAGTTCATGTGACGAGACCGGGGTGGCTTTATACAACACCAGCCCCTGGGAAAAGGGCCTGCCCGCCTCACAAGGGATTTTGGGGCAAGGATTGCACTCCCAGATTGCCATGCACCGAGATTATGGGGGTGTTGTCCCAGAATTGGCCTCACGCGACCATATTCGCCGGGTTTTACCCCTTTTAGAACAAAGTCTTACGGAAGCGAGTCTGAAGCTGAGCGATATTGACGCGATCGCCTATACGCAAGGCCCAGGTTTAGCAGGCGCCCTCCTAGTCGGCACTGCTTTTGCCAAATCTTTAGCCCAAGGACTCAATATTCCCTCAATAGGGGTCCATCATCTTGAGGGCCATCTGCTTTCCCCGCTCTTAGGCCCATCTGCACCCCATTTCCCTTTTGTCGCCCTACTGGTTTCAGGAGGACACACCCAGCTCATGTTGGTCAAAGATATTGGCCAATACGAACTTCTTGGCGAAACTGTTGATGATGCCGCTGGCGAAGCTTTTGATAAAACCGCCAAACTCTTAGGCCTGGATTACCCCGGGGGAGCCGCTCTTTCTACACTTGCCGAAAAAGGGCAAACAGGTCGCTTTGATTTACCTAGGCCTATGCTGCATTCAGGAGACTTCGACTTTTCATTTTCAGGACTCAAAACTGCAGTCTTAAATCAAGTCAAACAATTCGAAGCAAAGAACATCGCTAACGCTGATGAAGTTATGCAATTTCATGCGGATCTTGCGCGGGGTTTTGTTGAGGCCTTGGTTGCTGTTCTGCTGCGCAAGTCTGAAAAAGCAATTCAGCAGACAGGCTGCAAAGACCTAGTTCTCGCTGGCGGCGTTGCTGCAAACCAGCAACTCAGATTCGCGCTGAACGCAAGCGCTAGTAAACATGGCTTTGCAGTTCACTATCCCCCACTTGCACTATGTACGGATAACGGGGTCATGATTGCATTTGCAGGAGCGTTGCGCATGCTACAAAAGAATCATGCCGCGACTCAATCGGGATCGTTTGATGTCAAGCCCCGCTGGGACTTAGTGGATTCTTAGTAAGTTACTTCGTCAAACTAATTTTGGCGTAGGCACTGTGATTGTGAATCGATTCAAAGTTTTCAGCCTCCACTACCAAGGATTGAATACGTTGATCTTGTTGTAAACGGCCAGCCACATCACGGACCAAGTCTTCTACAAACTTCGGATTACTGTAAGAGCGCTCAGTAACCCACTTTTCATCGGGACGTTTGAGTAAACCCCACAACTCACTAGAGGCTTCACTCTCTGCAGCAGAAACTAAATCTTCCACAGTCATTTGTGTTTGAGGATCAAGCGCCACTGACATGGTGACGTGTGAACGTTGGTTATGCGCACCAAATTCAGAAATCTCTTTTGAGCAAGGGCACAAGCTCATGACAGGAACAACCGCACGTAAATGCAGCTGCGTTTCTAGAATGCCGCTAGCATTTTGACGAGCATGGGCTGTCCATGTAACCTCATAGTCCATCAAACTTTCAACGCCAGATACCGGTGCGGATTTTTTAACAAAGTGTGTGTACGTAAATTGCACTTGGCCTTCAGTCGCATTTAACAGGGGCAACATCTCCTGCACTAAATTCACCGCAGTTGTGCTGTCCACTGCTGCCTCTTGCTTTTGCAAGAGTGCAATGAAGCGTGACATATGCGTGCCTTTAATGTGGGCAGGTAAAGCGACATTCATTTCAAATGTAGCAACCGATGGAAAGCTACCGCCCTTACTGCGTATAGTTAAAGGATGACGTACCCCACGGATGCCAACTTGCTCGATAGCTAATGCCCGTTCATCCCGAGTCGACTGCACATCGGGCATGCTTTGGGTCTTTAAAAAGGCTGCGTTCAAATCATTCATGGGTCTATTTTCGGATAAAACTGAATTATTTGCCGATCACTGCAGGATTAAGAGGGAGGATTAAAGGAAATCGCTCCTGAATCGACTTCAAAATCCCCTCGGCATTTAAACCGCAGCCGGCCATCAGTAGCTTGTAATCACCATGCTCAATAAAGCTATCAGGTAAGCCCAATTGAAGAAGGGGTTTATTGATACCCATTGCAGCCAGCGCTTCTAAGCAAGCGCTGCCCGCTCCACCCTGAATCACGCCGTCTTCAATCGTCACAAAGTAATCATGGTCCTGGGCCAAAGTCTTCAACAACTCGACATCGAGCGGTTTAACAAAGCGCATATTTGCTACTGAAGCGTTGAGTTGTTCAGCCACTTCCAGGGCGGGATAGAGCAAAGTACCAAAAGCCAAGATCGCAATACGCTTACCGGATACCGCAGAAGATCTTCGGCGAAGCTCTGCTTTACCAAATGGAACAGTACGCAATTCTTTTGAAGGCGTTGCACCAACACCTGCACCTCGTGGATAACGCACTGCGCTAGGATGATTCTGGTGATAAGCCGTTGTTAATAGATCGCGACACTCAGCTTCATCACTCGGCGTCATGATCAGCATGTTTGGAATACAACGCAAGAAAGCAATATCGTATGAGCCTGCATGGGTTGCGCCATCTGCCCCAACTAGGCCAGCACGATCGAGCGCAAACAGAATCGGTAGATCTTGGATCGCCACATCATGAATCAATTGATCGTAGGCACGCTGTAAGAAAGTGGAGTAGATCGCAACTACAGGCTTCATGCCTTCACAAGCCATGCCGGCTGCAAACGTGACCGCATGTTGTTCGGCAATGCCGACATCGTAATAACGATTTGGAAACTGTTTCTCAAACTCCACTAAACCAGAACCTTCACGCATGGCTGGCGTAATGCCAATCAATAATGGATCGGCATTTGCCATATCACATAGCCACTCACCAAAGACCTGAGTAAACGTTTTGTTAGCTGGGGCAGTTGGCTTTTTAACACCCTCATCCGGATTAAATTTGCTAGGGCCGTGATACAAGACCGGGTCTGCTTCCGCTAATTCATAGCCCTGACCTTTGCGAGTAACCACATGCAAGAACTGGGGGCCACGCCCTTCTATCGCCAAGCGTCGCACGTTCTGCAACATTGGCACTAAGGCATCTAAATCATGGCCATCAATCGGTCCGAAATAATTAAAACCAAACTCTTGGAAAATCGTCGATGGTGAAACCATGCCCTTGGCATGATCCTCAAGACGCTTAGCAAACTCCCGGAGCGGAGGGGCAATCGAAAGTACGCTATCGATTCCTTTTTTAGTAGCCGAGTAAATATTGCCACTGAGCAATCTTGCCAAGTGTCGATTAAGAGCACCCACTGCTGGTGAGATTGACATATCGTTGTCATTCAGAATCACCACTAGAGGCAGATCGTCATAAACGCCTGCATTATTCATTGCTTCGAAGGCCATGCCGCCAGTCATCGCGCTATCACCAATCACTGCAACTGCTACGTGACGCTCGCCAAGGGTTTGAAAAGCACGGGCCATACCCATTGCTGCAGAAATACTCGTAGATGAATGGCCGGTGCCAAAAGCATCGTACTCACTTTCAGAGCGACGCGGAAAGCCTGCCAAGCCATCGAGTTGACGCAAGGTTTTCATTTGCTCACGACGTCCCGTCAATATCTTATGGGGATAACTTTGATGCCCTACGTCCCAAACGATTCGATCAGCTGGCGTATCAAATACATAATGAAGCGCAATCGATAGCTCAACAGTGCCCAAATTAGAGGAAAGATGCCCGCCTGTCTTAGAAACGGACTCTAAGATAAATTGACGTAACTCATCTGCCAGCTCAGGCAAGTCTTCGCGAGAGAGCTTTTTTAAGTCTGCGGGAGTGTGAATAGAATCTAAAGTCATTGAGTAAAAAATAGGGGATGGCTCTTTATTTGCCGCGATTCACCATCAAAAGCGCCAACTCTTTCAATGCTTGCGCCTTGCTGCCGAAACTAGCCAAACTCGCAATTGCCTCGACCTGAAGCTCTTGAGCCTGCTTACGGGCATAGTCTAAACCCATCAAGCTGACATAGGTTGGTTTGTCCTGGGCGGCGTCTTTTCCAGCAGTTTTCCCTAGGGTTTGGCTATCGCCTGTTACATCCAAGACATCGTCGATGATCTGAAAAGCCAAGCCCAACTTTTGGGAATAGTTCTGTAAATGCATCATCTGGATCTGACTCAGATGGGATGCGATGCCTCCAAGCTGGACGGCACAAGTCAACAATGCACCAGTTTTCATGGCATGCATTTGCTGTAAACCCGTCAAATCTAATTTTTTGCCGACATTCTCTAGATCAATGGCTTGCCCTCCAGCCATTCCTCGCGAGCCCGATGCTGCAGCAAGTGCACTGATCATCGAGAGACGAAGCTCCGCTGAACCATTAGCATGAGCCAAGATTTCAAAAGCCCGTGTTTGTAAAGCATCGCCAACCAAGAGTGCAGTCGCTTCATCAAATGCTTTATGCACAGTGGGTCGTCCGCGCCGCAAATCATCGTCGTCCATGCAAGGCATATCGTCATGTACTAGTGAATATGCATGAATACATTCAATGGCGGTAGCAGCCGCATCCAAAGTTTCAGGATGAGCATCGCCCAATTCGCCAGCGGCATAAACCAACAGTGGCCGCATGCGTTTGCCACCACCTTGAGCCGCATAACGCATTGCTTGATGCAGGCGCTTGGGGATCGTTGTCTGCAGATCAAGCAAACTTTCTAAAGCTTGCTCGCTCCTGTGCGTATGACTCGCAAGCCATTCAGTAAATGAAATTAATTCGCTCATGGTGAACTACCTAGAGTGCAATCTAAGCTTCGAAGACTCTCACCTGTTGCTCAACTTGCGCCAAGACAGCCTGGCAATGTTTAAGCAAGGCGGCGCCCCGTTGGTAGGCCAACAAGGTTTCTTCCAAAGAAAACTTGCCTGATTCCATATCAGAAATCAGCTTCTCAAGCTCTTTAACGGCTTGCTCATAGCGCAAATTCGGATCAATTTGAACCTCTAGGCCAGCGCCTGAGTTCTCGGGTTTTTTAGATGCCATATGCTGACTTTCTCTGGATTTCCATACGAATAGCCCTACATATTAAAGCGATATAGGGTCTAGATGGGTATAATCACCCCCTTCCTTTCCAATATCGATACGTCGATGGTTGGATTGGTTATTCCGCTTAGCTTCGGCTGACGTTTTCGGGGGTGGGGAGAATGACTAATCTGGCTACCGTGCAGAAACTTGCACCGTCCAATCTACAACTGCCGGTTTCGGCATATTTTGACGTTGATTTATACCAACGTGAAATTGAACTGCTATTTAAGCAGGGGCCGAGTTATGTCGGTCACGAACTCATGGTTCCTGAAAAAGGCTCCTATCGCACAATTGCTGCCGAAAACGAGGGGCGCATTCTGGTGCGCAATGAATCTGGTGTCGAATTACTCTCTAACGTTTGCCGTCATCGTCAGGCGCTCATGCTCAACGGCAGTGGCCAAGTCGATAACATTGTTTGCCCCTTGCATCGCTGGACTTATGATTTGCATGGCGAGCTCTTGGGCGCACCTCACTTTGAAGATAAACCTTGTCTGAACTTAGGCAAGTCTCCCTTGCAAAACTGGCAAGGGCTTCTGTTTGAAGGTCCCCGTGATGTTTGCAAAGACCTAGCGAATCTCGGTGTCGCTGATGATCTCAAGTTTGATGGCTATGTCTTAGACCATGTTGAAGTGCATGACTGCAACTACAACTGGAAGACCTTTATTGAGGTTTATTTAGAGGACTACCACGTGGTTCCATTTCATCCAGGCTTAGGCAAGTTCGTTTCTTGCGAAGACTTGCATTGGGAATTTGGTGATTGGCATAGCGTTCAAACTGTAGGCATTCATAAGAATCTGGAAAAACCAGGCTCTGCTACTTATCAGCAATGGCATGACGCCGTCTTACGTCAATTCAATGGAAAGACACCGCGCCATGGCGCAATTTGGTTAACCTATTACCCTAATGTCATGGTGGAGTGGTATCCAGGCGTCCTTTGCGTTTCTACCCTGCACCCTATGGGCCCTAATAGAACTCGCAATATTGTGGAGTTTTATTACCCAGAAGAAATTGCCTTGTTCGAACGTGAGTTTGTTGAAGCTGAGCGCGCTGCTTACATGGAAACCTGCGTTGAAGATGATGAAATCGCTGAACGGATGGATGCCGGTCGCGCAGCCCTGCTGGCGAGGGGTATCAATCAGGTTGGCCCTTACCAAAGCCCAATGGAAGATGGCATGCAGCACTTCCATGAGTGGTACAGACGGGTGATGCAGCTTTCTGACATCTAACAATGCTTTAATCGGAAAACCATCTTTAAGACAGGCTTCCCACATGAATCCACTGATTACCGCTAACCAGCTAGAAGAAATTATTAATAGCGGCGAAGATGTGTTGATCTGTGACTGCCGCTTTGATTTAGCCAATCCATCAGCAGGCAAAACCGCCTATCTCGAAAACCATATTCCTGGCGCTCTTTACGTCGATCTCGATCAGGATTTATCAGGTAGCAAAACCGGTAAAAATGGTCGGCACCCTTTGCCATCTGCTGAGGCCTGGGCTGAAACTAAAACACGTCTAGGGATGGACAACAACACTTTGGTTGTGGCTTACGACAATCAAGGCTCCATCTTTGCTAGCCGTCTGTGGTGGATGCTCAAAGCTACAGGCCATGCTAATGTGCGCGTACTCGATGGTGGACTTGATGCTTGGAGTGGTCCTATCGGCAAAACTCCACGGCAACCTTCTGCTAGCGCCCATCCTATCGATGCCATGCCTTATGTTGGGCTAGCATTAATGGAAGAGGTGCTTACAAATCTTCAAACCCATCAAAAGAAAATTGTCGATGCCAGAGCAAGCGATCGCTTTCATGGTGAGAATGAAACATTGGATCCCGTTGGTGGCCATATTCCAGGAGCCTTGAATCATTGCTATAAAGAAAATCTTTCCGGCAAACTCTTCAAATCTCCTGAACAGCTCTACCAAGACTATGTGAAATTACTTGGTACTACTAAAGCAGCAGAAGTGATTCATCAATGTGGGTCTGGCGTGACCGCGTGCCATAATTTACTAGCGATGGAAGTTGCTGGCTTAAGGGGTGCCCGCCTATATGCGGGTAGCTGGAGCGAATGGTGTGCTGATCCCAGTCGCCCTGTAGAACGTTGATTTAAGGACTACGACGCTTGCGATAAGAGCAGCACAAAACCTACTCCACAAGCAATCAATACAGTTTGGCGCAATGACTCGGCCCAATGTGGCCGACGATGCATTTGCGGAATGAGATCGCTCACTGCAATATAGATAAAACTACTCGAAGCAATCACCAGTAAGTAGGGCATCATTGCATGGGCTTTTTCTAGGAAGAAGTAAGCCAAAACACCGCCAACAACCGCTGAAAGGCCGCAGAGCAAGTTGTAGAGGAGCGCTCGACCTTTTGAAAATCCCGCATTTAGCAGCACCATAAAGTCGCCAATCTCTTGGGGAATTTCGTGAGCAATGATGGCAATTGCAGTAAAAAATCCCACTTCATAATTGGCCATAAAAGCAGCGGCAATCAAAACACCATCGACAAAATTATGCAGGCCATCACCAACCAATATCATCCACCCGCTTCTACCTGCGACTTCAGCATCATGGCCGTGATGGTGCTCATGGCCATCACCCTCATGATGATGACTATGTCTTAGCAAAGCAATTTTTTCTAATAAGAAAAATCCCAACAGGCCAGCCAATAAAGTTCCGAACAAAATTTGCGGCTTGGTATCAGGGAAGCTAAATGCCTCTGGTAAAGAGTGTAGCAAGGCCGTTGCCAACAAAATGCCGACTGAAACGCTAACCATATTGTCGACCATCTTGGAAAGCAAGCCCAAGGAAAAGCTAGCTGCAATTAAGACACTCACCAATCCCGCAAGAATGGTCACTAACAGAATGTTTTGAAGAATTGGCACCAGTTAAATGACCCCGTTTTTCTTGAACCAGGCTAAGCACTTGCTCCAACCATCTTTGGCGGGACCTTCGCGATAGGAATCTCGATAGTCTGCATGAAAGGCGTGCGGAGTATCAGGATAGACCACGATCATAGAATCTCTCGCTGCAGGATTAGTGGGTGCTGCTTTTGCCAATGCTGCCCGCATTTGCTCAATACTCTCTAGAGAAATTCCGGTATCAGCTCCGCCATAGAGACCGAGTACAGGGGCATGTAATTGAGCAGCAATGTCTACGGGATGCAAAGGATTACCTGGAGTTTTGTCACCAATTAAACGTCCATACCAAGCTACCCCAGCCCTCACTTGCGGCAAGGTCGCAGCTAACCAGGTGATACGACCACCCCAGCAGAATCCAGTAACACCAACCCGTTTTAGGTCGCCACCATTTTTGCCGGCCCAAGCAATTGCAGCCTTGAGATCACCAATCACCTGATCATCAGGGGTTTTAGAAATGACGTTAGTAAAAATCTCGGCAATGCTGCCATAGTTATTGGGATCTCCGGCACGCATGAAGAAATCTGGTGCGATGGCGAGATAACCGAGCTTGGCGAAACGTCTAGCAACATCGGCAATGTACTCGTGCACGCCAAAGATTTCACTTACTACAATAATGACCGGCAAAGCTGTTTTAGCATTCTGTGGACGTGCCACGTAGACGGGCAATTGATAGTCGCCCATCTGAATATTCTGCTCACCAGCCTCAAGCCCGACAAAATCGGTTTTGATTGCAGCAGCCATGACTGGCATAGACGCTGGAGCAAAGCCAACACCCATCACTCCTGCAGTCAGTGCTGAAGTTTTTAAGAAAGTTCTTCGATTTAAGGGCGTATTTGATTTCATTAATGTGCTTCCTCCCAGTTATCACCAACCCCAATACTAACCACTAATGGGACTTTAAGTTGCGCAACCTGACACATCAAATCAGGCAATTTCGCTTGTAAGAGTTCAATCTCGTCCATGGGAACATCAAACACCAATTCATCATGGACCTGCAAGAGCATCTTGGTCTTCAATTGCTCCTTTTCCAACCAATCTTCTACTGCAATCATTGCCAGCTTAATTAAATCTGCTGCAGTACCTTGCATAGGAGCATTAATTGCGGCTCGTTCCGCACCTTGTCTGCGCGGACCATTGGACTTAATCTCAGGCAACCACAAGCGTCTACCAAAAACGGTTTCGACATAACCCCTATCGCGAGCCTCTAGACGGGTTCTTTCCATGTATTGAGCAACGCCAGGGTATCGCTCAAAATACTTGGCGATGTAATTCTGAGCCGCCCCTCTTTCAATACCCAAATTTCCCGCCAGACCAAATGCGCTCATGCCATAAATTAAGCCGAAGTTAATTACCTTGGCATAACGTCGCTGCTCAGAACTCACCTCTGCCAAGGGAATCCCAAAGATCTCAGCAGCAGTTGCTTGGTGTACATCCTTGCCCGTAGCAAATGCCTCGAGTAGATTCGCATCTTCAGCAATATGCGCCATGATGCGCAACTCGATTTGTGAATAGTCCGCTGAGAGCAATTTACACCCAGGCGCGGGAATGAAAGCTTCGCGAATGCGCCGCCCCTCTTCAGTTCGTACCGGAATATTTTGTAAATTAGGATCGCTCGATGCCAAGCGTCCGGTGACCGCGACGGCTTGAGAGAAATTCGTATGCACGCGCCCAGTTTGAGGATCTGCCATCCTTGGCAATTTCTCAATATAAGTCGACATCAATTTAGCGAGACTACGGTAATCCAAAATGCGTGCAGGTAATGGGTAGTCTTCTGCCAGCTTTTGTAAAACTTCCTCATCGGTGGAAGGGCTACCAGATGGGGTTTTCTTGATCACAGGTAATTGAAGCTGGCCAAACAGAATCTCCGCAATTTGTTTTGGTGACTGAATATTAAAAGGCTGACCGGCTAATTGATGGATCTCACCCTCTAAAGCTAACAATCGTTTACCAATTTCTTGACCCTGCTTGGCCAATAAGGCAGAGTCAATCCGAATGCCATTGCGCTCCATGATGCCGAGTACGCGCATTGCGGGCATCTCAATCTTTTCATAGACATACAACAAGCCAGGGCTAGCCTGAATTTGAGGCCACAAGGCCAGATGCAAGCGTAAGGTGATATCAGCATCTTCAGCAGCGTACTTGGTGGCTGTTTGTAGATCAACCTGATCAAAACCAATCTGATGAACGCCTTTGCCACAAACCTCTTCATACTTAATCGTCTTCATACCCAGATGACGTTCTGCTAAGTTGTCCATATTGTGTGGCATATGAGACTCCAACACATAAGACTCGAGCAAGGTATCGAACTGTACACCCTGTAAGGTAATGCCATAGTTTGCAAAAATATGGGCGTCGTACTTTAAGTTTTGACCGACCTTGAAATGCGTTTTGCTCTCTAGCCAAGGCTTTAGTCGGTCAAGTACATACTCCCGCTTTAATTGCTCTGGCGCATTGAGATGACCCACCGGAATGTAGCAGGCCTCGCCTGCATTTACCGACAAGGAAATACCTACTAGCTGTGCGGCAAGTGCATCCAAACTAGTAGTCTCAGTATCGACTGCGGTGAGGCTAGCTCCTTGAATTTTCTGAATCCATTTATCTAGACCAGCTTCATCCACAATGCACTCATAATTTTTTTCGACAGCACTGTGCATTGCGCCGGCTTCAGGTGATAGTGAAGTGGTAGCCTCCAAGGCCGCGGAACTTGGTGAAGTTGCTTGAGATGAACCACCGGCCTGCTCGACTTCGCGTAGCCAAGTTTTGAAAGCGTAACGTTCAAATAATTCACGCAGTAGCTGACTGTCTTCTGGTTTGGCATGAAGCTCATCTAAGCTGGGCACATGTAATGACAAATCACAATCCGTCTTCACCGTAATGAGTTGTCGCGCTTGCGGCAACCAAGTGAGGGCTGCCCGCAAATTTTCACCAACGACACCCTTGACTTGATCGGCATTAGCCATCAAGTTATCAAGGTCTCCGAACTCAGCCAACCATTTATTCGCCGTCTTTGGACCTGCTTTTGGTACGCCAGGTACGTTATCCACTGTATCGCCGATGATGCTTAAGTAATCCACGATGCGCTCTGGAGGTACTCCAAACTTCGCAACCACCCCTTCAATATCTAGGCGCTCATCAGTCATCGTATTAATCAAACTCACTGACGAGTTCACGAGCTGGGCTAAATCTTTATCACCTGTAGAGATGATCGTCTCCCAGCCAGCCTGACTTGCTTGGCAAGCCAAGGTGCCAATCACGTCATCAGCCTCGACCCCTGAAACCACTAAAACAGGCCAGCCCAAGGCCTTGACCAAGGCATGAATTGGCTCGATTTGCTTCACTAAATCTTCTGGCATGGGAGAGCGATTAGCCTTGTAATCAGGGTACATCTCATCCCGGAAGGTCCTGCCTTTGGCATCAAAAATACAGGCAATATGGTCAGCCTGAATCTCAGAGCGAGCCCGGCGCATCATATTTACCATGCCATAGATCGCCCCAGTGGGGTCACCCGCCCCATTTCTGAGGTCTGGCATGGCATGAAAGGCACGATAGAGGTAGCTTGAGCCGTCTATCAACAAGAGTCTGTGTTTAGTCATCCCTCAATCGTACAATCTAGTCGTGAATTACCTACAAGTCTGGTGAATCTAAGCTGGGCAGTAGGCTTAAAAAGGTGAAAATCATGCACTCTATTACTTACTTATTTGGCCACACTTTGAGCTATACCCTGACTTTATTGAGCTTTTTGACTGCCTTTAGTGTTTTTGGGATCGGCAATACCTGGGCCCAAGGAACAAGCCAAGCGCTTAGTCCTACAGAACTCGAAATGATTAATAATCAGCCACTTTCAAAGCCTGCAACCGCTTCGGATGCAGCCAACTCCAGCAGCAAACGTAAACCAAGCTATCAATATACTGATAAAAACGGTACGCAAATTACTGAATACAAAGATGCCAATAGTCCAACCCAGGTTCAAGTCAAGACCCGCTTAACTACTTATGACATGTCTCCACCAGACTCAGTGATGCCTGGCCCTCCCTCTGGAGAAGCTAGCCTATTGAGCGTTCCCAGTATTAGTATTCCGATCCAGTAATTCATGGCCGTTTTTACCCCGTTAGAGCTGAGTGATATCTCAGCGTGGATTGCTCGAGATTTTCAGATTGGCGATGCCACTGATATTCGTGGCATTCATGGTGGAATTGAGAACTCTAATTTCTTTTTGGATACCTTGCTGGAAGGTAAGCGACAAGAATATGTTCTCACCATCTTTGAAAGATTAACTGCTGAGCAGCTTCCCTACTATCTCGAGTTGATGCGCCATTTAGCCAATCGAGGTATTTCGGTACCCAAACCAATTGAAAACCAACACGGTCAAATCCTATTTGAACTTCAGGGCAAGCCTGCAGCCATAGTCAGCAAGCTTCCGGGATTATCTAGACTGAACCCAGATAGCCATCACTGTGCCCTAGTTGGTGAAATGCTAGCCAAGATGCATCTGGCAGGAAAAGATTTTGGGCAGACGCAAGAAAATCTTCGCAGCTTAGCCTGGTGGCAAAAAACAGTTCCTGAAGTCCTGCCCCATTTGAGCGCTGATCAACAAGATCTTCTTCAAGCAGAGTTAGCAGCACAAGAGCAATTTTTTGCTTCTCCTGAATATGCCGCGCTGCCGTTTGGCGCAAGCCACTGCGACCTGTTTAGGGATAATGTCCTGTTTGATCCACAAGCGAATCAAACCCCCGATCGTCTGGGCGGCTTCTTTGATTTTTACTTCGCAGGAACTGATAAGTGGTTATTTGATTTAGCAGTCACGGTAAATGACTGGTGTCTTGCTGAGAATAAAAAAGATTTAGACCCACAACGACTCGAGGCAATGCTCAATGCTTACGAAGCGATTCGTCCGTTAAGTCCCATTGAAAAAGAGTCTTGGTCAATGATGTTGCGTGCAGCTGCACTGCGTTTTTGGATATCTCGGCTCTGGGATTTTTATCTACCTCGCAATGCCGAAATGCTCACACCACATGATCCAAAGCATTTCGAAAAGATTCTACTTAGCCGGCGCGCCGTATGAAACTCAACTCAGTAGGCATTCAAGAGGGCTATCACTGGATTCGCCAGGGCTTTTGGTTGTTTAAGCAAAATCCTCTTGCCTTTCTGATGCTAGTCTTCATCTATGTTTTAGTTGCGCAACTGGCTATTTTGATTCCAATCATTGGCGTCATCGCCGTGCTTGTTTTGACCCCCACCCTCTCTGTAGGCTTTATGACGGCTTGTCGCCAAGCGATTCAGAAAGAGCGGATTGTTCCACAAGTCTACTTTTGCGCGCTTCGATCAACTCCACTGATTCGCAAGCGCATGCTGCAATTGGGCTTGCTCTACGCCATCATGATTTTTGGACTGAGTTTGATCCTGGGTTTATTCATCAACGTTCAAGCCATCATTCCCTTAATGAGCAATGATCAAGCTATTACACCTGAAGCAATCCATCAGCTCTACTGGGCTTTACTGATTGGCGGTTTACTCTACTTCCCTATTGCGGTATTAATGTGGTTCTCCCCTGTACTCGTTGCCTGGGAAAATATGTCAATCCCACAGGCGCTCTTCTCAAGCTGGATAGCGTGTTGGACAAACCGTGGTGCATTTCTATACTACATCCTAATCTGGGCCGCAATTCTGGTCGCCATTCCTTTATTGGTCGGCGCATCCCTTGATGCTATCAACTTGGGTCAAGCCGCTTCTTTCATCATTGCGCCGATTTCAATGGGCGGTCTCACCATCATGCATTGCTCTTTTTATGCGAGCTGGAAGGGTTGCTTCATAACTAATGAAGCAATGGTCATGGGCGATTAATCTATCGCGGCCAACTTAGCAATACTAAGCTGTAGCCACTTAATGCCATTGCGCTTGAAATGAATTTGCGCCCGCGCATCTGCATCCAATCCCTCTAAAGCAGTAACGCGGCCTTCACCAAACTTTGTGTGAAAGACATTTTGACCAATCTTAAATGGATAAGTATCACGTGGGGGAGCAGCCATTCTCTTGACCGTAGTCGATAGCGAACTATGGGGCTTGGTTGCTTGATGAACACTACCAGAGTCAAAGAAATCATTTGACTCATACTCGCGTTGACGGGTGTAGCCATCATTCCAAGTAGAGCCGGAGGTGCGGCCACCCCAACGTGCATCCTTGGCTTTCGGGGTTAACCATTTCAGCGAATCAGCCGGTAGTTCCTCGAGGAAGCGGGAAGGCATGTTGTAGCGCACCTGACCATGCAACATACGAGATTGGGTATGCGACAGATATAGACGTTCTTTGGCACGAGTGATCGCAACATACATTAAGCGCCGCTCTTCTTCTAGGCCATTGAGTTCATTAACGCTGTTCTCATGAGGGAATAAACCCTCTTCAAGACCGGTGATGAAGACCGAGGTGAACTCAAGACCTTTGGCCGAGTGCACCGTCATTAATTGCACGGCATCCTGCCCAGCCTGGGCTTGGTTATCGCCAGCCTCTAATGAAGCATGCGACAAAAAGGAAGCCAAGGGAGAAACTTCAACATCACCTGGCGCATTCTCACCGGGCAAGGTGGCTGCTTTAGCGTCTTGCCCATACCCCTCTTCTGCAATAAATGCAGTGGCAGCGTTAATCAATTCCTGTAAGTTCTCTACGCGATCCTGTCCTTCTCGCTCGCCTAAGTAATGCTGAATCAGACCGCTATGCTGAATCACGAACTCCACGGTTTCAGGCAAAGTATTGTGACGGGTTGCTTCGCGCATATGATCAATCAAACGCACAAAGCCGCCCAATGCCGCACCTGCTTTGCCCTCTAAGCTAGAAGCAGCCAAATAGAGTGAGCATTGTTGATTACGGGCGGCATCTTGCAATGCCTCGATTGAACGAGCACCAATGCCACGGGTCGGGAAGTTTACAACCCGCGAGAAAGACGTATCGTCATTGGGATTCTCGAGCAAACGTAAATAAGCTAATGCATGCTTAATCTCAGCCCGCTCGAAGAAGCGCAAGCCACCATACACACGGTAAGGTAGTCCAGCAGAAAATAAAGCATGCTCAATAATTCGTGACTGGGCATTGCTACGGTAGAGCAGTGCAATCTCTGTGCGCTTAATACCACTATTGATCAGGGCCTTGATTTCATCTACGAGCCAAGCAGCCTCTAGGCCATCACTTGCAGCCTCATAAATACGAACTGGCTCACCATGCCCAGCATCTGTTCGAAGGTTCTTACCGAGCCGCTCAGTGTTATTGGAAATCAGGTGGTTCGCCGTATCGAGAATATGTCCATGTGATCGATAGTTTTGTTCCAATTTCACCATCATGGGATGAAACTGTTTTTCATATAAACGCATGTTTTCAACATCGGCGCCACGGAAAGCATAAATACTTTGATCATCATCGCCCACTGCAAAGACAGCACTTCGCTGCGTAGAGGAACGACCACCGTCATGTCCAGAAAGTAATTTGAGCCAGGCATATTGCAAGGCATTTGTATCTTGAAACTCATCAATCAAAATATGACGAAAGCGTTCTTGATAATGCGTCCGAATCGGTTCAGAGTGCTTGAGCAATTCATAACTGCGTA
This sequence comes from Polynucleobacter paludilacus, assembly GCF_018687595.1. Taxonomy (NCBI): domain Bacteria; kingdom Pseudomonadati; phylum Pseudomonadota; class Betaproteobacteria; order Burkholderiales; family Burkholderiaceae; genus Polynucleobacter; species Polynucleobacter paludilacus. The sequence continues at coordinate 1,335,106 of NZ_CP061298.1, forward strand.
GCAAGAGCTCCGCAAAATCCACTACGCCTTCACGCTGACATTGCTCATCGTAGGCTTGATAGAGTTGTGCCATCTTGGCTTGAAAATCATCGCCGCTGTCGATGTCCTTGGCACGCAAACCTCTCTCTTTTGCATGAGCGATAAAGTACTGCAATTGCTTAGGTGGGTACTTTTCATCATCCACCTTGAGACCCTTCAACAAGCGCTTAATGGCTGAGAGTTGATCTTGAGTATCCAGAATTTGAAAAGTGGAGGGCAAACCGGCTTCTTTGTGGTGAGCTCTGAGTAGTCGATTACAAAGACCATGAAAGGTCCCAATCCACATGCCGCGGGTATTAATCGGTAACATCGCCCCCAAGCGAATCAGCATTTCTTTGGCGGCTTTATTCGTAAAAGTCACCGCTAAGACCCCAATTGGGGAAACTTGCCCTGTTTGGATCAACCAAGCGATTCGGGTAGTGAGCACACGAGTCTTGCCGCTTCCTGCCCCCGCCAGAATTAAAGCAGATTGGGCATGGCCGTTTTGATCAACAGGGGGGAGAGTAACTGCCTCGCCCTGTTCTGGATTGAGGTTGGCGAGTAAGGCGGAGTACATCAGCCCAATTATAATTTGCCTCTTATGCCAAATGCCTCGAATACCCCTAATTCATCATCCAAAACTCCTGAGACCAATCAGCAGCCCTTGGATGAACTTGCTAAATCTTATGAACCAGCCCCGATTGAAGCCTTTTGGGGTCCTGAGTGGGAAAAACGGGGCATTGCCGATGCAACGCTAGATGAGGGTAAGGGTGACTTTAGTATTCAGCTCCCACCACCAAACGTGACGGGCACCCTCCATATGGGGCATGCTTTTAATCAAACCATCATGGATGGGCTGGTTCGACACGCACGTATGTCAGGCAAAAATACCCTGTGGGTGCCTGGCACCGATCATGCTGGTATCGCTACCCAAATCGTGGTTGAGCGTCAGCTCGATGTCCAAAAAGTTTCTCGTCACGACTTAGGTCGCGAGAAGTTCTTGGAAAAAGTATGGGAGTGGAAAGAAACATCTGGCTCAACCATCACCCGTCAAATCCGTCGTCTTGGCGCCTCGATTGATTGGGCCAAAGAATATTTCACGATGGATAGCAAGATGTCCAAAGCCGTGGTTGAAGTCTTTGTGCGCCTTCATGAGCAAGGCCTCATTTACCGCGGTAAACGTCTTGTCAATTGGGACCCTGTTTTGGGCACTGCCGTTTCTGATCTCGAAGTAGTTAGCGAAGAAGAAGATGGCTCGATGTGGCATATCCGCTATCCGCTCGCAGACGGGTCTGGCCAACTCATTGTGGCTACTACTCGCCCCGAGACCCTGCTGGGTGACGTAGCAGTGATGGTCAACCCCAATGATGAGCGCTATCAACATCTGATTGGTCAATCTGTTGTATTACCTCTTTGCGATCGTGAGATTCCAATCATTGCTGACGACTACGTCGATCTGAACTTTGGTACTGGGGTTGTTAAAGTTACCCCTGCGCATGACTTCAATGACTATGCGGTTGGCCAACGCCATCAGTTACCTCTCATTAATATTCTCACGCTGGATGCCAAGATCAATGAGCATGCACCAGCGGTATATCAAGGCTTAGATCGTTTTGCAGCACGCAAACAAATTGTTGCCGATCTAGATCAAGCTGGGCTATTAGAAAAAGTGCAGCCTCATAAATTGATGGTTCCACGCGGTGACCGAACCCAAACCATCATTGAGCCCATGTTGACTGATCAATGGTTCGTTGCTGTCTCTAAACCCAGTCCCGATAATCAATACAAACCTGGTTCCTCCATCGCAGCTGCCGCATTAGAGGCGGTGACCAAAGGCGACATCAAACTGGTTCCAGAAAACTGGATCAGCACTTACACGCAATGGTTAGAGAATATTCAAGACTGGTGCATCTCTCGTCAGCTCTGGTGGGGCCATCAAATCCCCGCTTGGTATGGCGATCAAGGCCAAATCTTTGTAGCGCGCTCTGAATCAGAAGCTAAAACGCAAGCCGCTGCAGCAGGCTATTCGGGGGAGTTAAATCGTGATCCTGATGTATTGGATACCTGGTTTAGCTCTGCCCTCGTTCCCTTTAGCTCTCTCGGTTGGCCAGATAAAACTCCGGCACTTGACCATTTCTTGCCCTCCTCTGTTTTAGTCACCGGCTTTGACATCATCTTCTTCTGGGTAGCGCGCATGGTAATGATGACTTGTCATTTCACTGGCAAGGTCCCTTTTCATACGGTATATGTGCATGGCTTAGTACGTGATGCTGAAGGTCAGAAAATGAGTAAGTCCAAGGGCAATACCTTAGACCCCATCGACCTCATCGACGGCATTGAACTCGACGCATTGGTTAATAAGAGAACTGTGGGGCTTATGAATCCTAAGCAAGCTGAGAGCATTAGTAAGCGCACTCGCAAAGAGTTTCCAGAGGGTATCGCTGCATTTGGAACAGATGCCTTGCGCTTCACCTTTGCATCCCTGGCATCCCTAGGTCGCAACATCAACTTTGATCAAAAACGTTGCGAAGGTTATCGTAATTTCTGTAATAAGCTGTGGAATGCCACGCGCTTTGTTTTAATGAACTGTCCTGGCACGCTTGAAGATAATGGCTTTGCACCCTGCGATGATCAATGCGGTCCAGAGGGCTACCTTGATTTCTCGCCAGCAGACAAATGGATTGTTTCAGCATTGCAAAGAACCGAAGCCGAAGTTGAAAAAGGTTTTCAAAACTATCGCTTCGACAACATCGCCAATAGCATCTACCAATTTGTTTGGGATGAATATTGTGACTGGTACTTAGAGCTGGCCAAAGTTCAACTTCAAACCGGAACTCCAGCACAGCAACGCGCTACCCGCAGAACCTTGCTGCGTGTTCTAGAAACTATTTTGCGTTTAGCCCATCCTCTGATTCCATTCATCACTGAGACCCTGTGGCAAACCCTTGCCCCCAAGACAGGTAAAGAGCTTGCACAGCAAACTAAACAAACAATTGCATTGCAGCCCTACCCAATTGCTCAGCCTGAAAAAATCGATCCAGTAAGTGAAGCATGGCTCAATCAAATTATGGCGATTGTGGATGCCTGCCGTAACTTGCGCGGAGAAATGCAAGTCTCCCCCGCACAAAAAGTGCCCCTTTGGATTTGCGGCCCTGAGACTTTCCTGAAGCAAGCCACACCTTATCTTCTGGCCTTAGCCAAATTATCTGAAGTGAAGATCTACCAAGATGAGGCCTCTATGGAAAAAGAGGCTTCTGGAGCACCCATGGCTCTGGTGGGAGATCTGAAACTCCTTCTAAAAATTGAGGTTGATGTGGGTGCTGAGCGTATTCGTCTGGGCAAAGAGATTGATCGTCTAGCCAACGAGATCCAGAAAGCTCGCAGCAAACTCTCCAATGAGAGCTTTGTGGCACGAGCCCCAGAAAAGGTAGTAGCCCAGGAAAAACAACGCCTTACAGGGTTTGAACAAAATCATGAGAAGCTTGTAGCACAATTAGAACGTCTGAAATAACTCACTAATCAATAACTGCGCGATATGACCACTTTGAATAAACCTGTTACGAAAGCCGTCTTCCCAGTTGCCGGTTTGGGCACTCGCTTCTTGCCAGCCACCAAGGCTAGTCCAAAGGAAATGTTGAACGTGGTTGACAAGCCATTGATTCAATACGCGGCTGAAGAGGCTATTGCGGCTGGTATTACTGAAATGATTTTCGTTACAGGTCGTAGCAAACGCGCCATTGAAGATCACTTTGATAAAGCATACGAACTAGAAGCAGAGTTAGAGGCCAAGAATAAACAAGCCCTCCTGGAGATCGTCCGCAATGTCAAACCAAGTCATGTCGACTGTGTTTATGTCCGTCAACCTGAAGCCCTAGGTCTGGGTCATGCCGTTCTATGCGCAGAGAAACTCGTCCGTGATGAACCCTTTGCCATCATCCTGGCGGATGACTTATTGGATGGTCAGCCCGCTGTTCTCAAGCAAATGCTCGCTGTGCATGATGCTCAAAAAGGTTCAGTGCTGGCAGTAGAAAAAATTGATCCCGCCAAGAGCAGTTCTTATGGAATTGTTTCGGGATCAGAAGTGAGCAAGGGAATATATCGTCTCGATGGCATCGTAGAGAAACCCCAACCGAAAGATGCGCCATCCAATCTGGCAGTTGTGGGCCGTTATGTACTATCGTCAAATATTTTTCAACACATCCGCGACCTCAAACCAGGCGCTGGTGGCGAAATTCAATTAACTGATGCCATTGCATCTCTTCTCAAGGAAGAGCCCGTATTTGCTTATGAGTACAGCGGTGTCCGCTATGACTGCGGCAGCAAGCTTGGCTACCTCAAGGCTTCGATTGAATTTGCCTTACGCCACCCAGAAGTTGGCGCTGACTTTGCTGCGTACCTGAAAAGTCGCTCTCTGGCCTAAATTAGGTGTCGCTTATCTTCTTTTCATAAAGAAGATCAGAACATCACCTTCTTTTCCAGCAGCAAGCAGTTCATTGCCAGTTTGCTTGGCAAACGCAGGGAAGTCATGCACTGCGCCAGCATCGGTTGCTTTGATCTTCAATACTTCGCCTGATTGCATATTAGCTAAAGCCTTCTTGGTACGCAAAATGGGTAGTGGGCAATTCATACCAATCGCATCGACTTCTGCATTAAAGACCATATTCAAGTTCTCACTCATTTACTCGCAACCCAATCTTTCACTCCAGCTAACGCCGCAGGAAGAGCAGCAGCATTCGTGCCGCCCGCCATCGCCATTTCGGGCTTACCACCACCCTTACCGCCAACTTGCAGGGCAACGAAGTTAACGAGATCACCTGCTTTCACTTTAGCAATCGTGTCGGCAGTAACGCCTGCAATCAAACTCACCTTATCACCTTGCACTGAAGCCAATACAATCGCAGCGGTCTTGAGTTTGCCTTTAAGAGCATCCATCGTTTCGCGCAAGACTTGCGCATCTGCGCCATCCAGTCGAGCTGCTAATACTTTGATTCCATTGACTTCAATCGCTTGACTAGCTAATTCATCACCTTGGCTAGCAGCCAATTTGGAATTGACTTTCTCTAGCTCACGCTCCGCATGTCGCAAACTTTCTTGTAATTGCGTCACGCGGTTCACTAAATCTCCGGGATGCGTTTTGAGAATCGTTGCCGCCTCATTCACGCGATCTTCTAGGTCTTGTAGAAAATGGAGGGCGTTGCTACCTGTAACTGCTTCTACCCGACGAATGCCAGCAGCCACACCGCTCTCAGACAGAATCTTTAGGCTACCAATATCGCCGGTACGTTGTACGTGAGTGCCGCCGCATAACTCTTTTGAGCTGCCAATTTCCAATACGCGCACTTCTTCACCGTACTTCTCACCAAAGAGCATCATAGCCCCAGTCTTCTGTGCGTCATCTAATGACATGACTTTGGCTGAGGTAGCAGCATTGGCCAAAATTTCGGCATTGACAATATCTTCGATGCGGCGAATTTCTTCTGAAGAGATCGGGGCATTATGCGTAAAGTCAAAACGGGTTTTAGTAGCATCCACTAAAGAACCTTTTTGCTGAACATGATCACCCAGCACTTCGCGCAATGCTTTATGGAGGATATGAGTTGCGCTATGGTTACGCATCGTATCGAGGCGAAGCTTTCTATCTACAATCGCAGTGAGCGAATCACCAACCTTCAACTCACCCTCCAGCAATTCGCCTTGATGCCCAAAGACAGCGGCCTGAATTTTGAAAGTATCTTGCACGCCAAAGCGAGCAGTCTCGTTACGTAACTCACCTTGATCACCAACCTGACCGCCTGACTCAGCATAGAACGGGGTATTGTCTAAAACCACAACGGCGGCATCGCCAGCCTGAATTGCCTGCACTGGGGCGCCGTCTACATAAAGAGCTGTAACACTAGCACCCTCATGCTTGAGGTTCTCGTACCCATGAAAATGGGTTGGCTTACCTGAATACTCCAGCCCTTGTGCTACTTTGAATTTACCTGCAGCTCGAGCTTGATCCCGTTGCTTTTGCATCGCTTGCTCGAAGCCTTCTGCATCTACGGTAACGCCTCGTTCACGACAAACATCTGCGGTTAAATCCAATGGAAATCCAAAGGTGTCATGTAGACGGAAAGCGGTCTCACCATCAACCACTGTTGCGCCACCTGCTAGAGCGCTCTCGAGGATTTCCATGCCATTTGAAATGGTCTGGAAGAAGCGCTCTTCTTCTTGTTTCAAAACTTCGCCGACTTTATCTTGCGCCGCCCGAAGTTCTGGGTATGCCTCACCCATCTCTTTGACTAAGGCAGGAACCAATTGATAGAAGAAAGGCTTACGTGCACCTAGCTTATATCCATGACGAATCGCACGACGCGCAATTCGGCGCAGAACATAACCGCGCCCAGCATTACCGGGGATCACACCATCAACCACCACAAAGCTGCAGGCACGAATATGATCTGCAATCACTTTTAAGGATGGACTATTCGCGTCGCAATGGCCTCCACCAGCAGCATCGACTGCTTCTTTAGCAGCCTTTAATAAGTGAACAAATAAGTCGATTTCATAATTGGAATGCACCTGTTGCAGAACTGCTGCAATGCGCTCAAGGCCCATGCCCGTATCTACGCTAGGCTTAGGTAGAGGATGCATATTGCCCGCTTCATCGCGATTAAATTGCATGAAGACGTTATTCCAAATCTCGATGAAGCGATCGCCATCCTCATCGGGGCTGCCAGGAGGACCTCCTGGAATATGCTCACCATGATCGTAAAAAATTTCAGTACAGGGGCCGCATGGACCCGTATCACCCATCATCCAGAAATTATCAGAAGCGTAACGCGCGCCCTTGTTATCGCCAATCCGAATAATCCGTTCAGCAGGGACGCCAATCTGATCTTTCCAAATCGCATAAGCTTCATCATCCTCGGCATACACAGTAACGAGAAGTTTTTCTTTGGGTAGTTTGAAGACCTGTGTCAGCAGATCCCATGCAAACTGGATCGCCTCTTTCTTAAAGTAATCCCCAAAAGAGAAGTTGCCCAGCATTTCAAAGAAAGTGTGGTGACGTGCGGTGTAACCCACATTATCTAAATCATTATGCTTACCACCTGCCCGAATACATTTCTGTGCCGTTGTTGCCCTGCTATAGGGGCGCTTATCAAACCCTAAGAAAACGTCTTTAAATTGATTCATCCCTGCATTCGTAAACAGCAGGGTCGGATCATCTCCAGGCACTACAGGGCTAGATGGGACAATTTGGTGGCCCTTGCTGGCAAAGAAATCCAGGTAGGCTTGGCGAATTTGGGAGACTTTCATGTGAATAATTATCGCATTGGCCCAAATCTAGGGCAAACCCTAGAAAGAGGTCTCTAGGTCTGCCTTACAATTCATCAGCTTTGATATAAATAAATCGGCACAAATGCCGATACACAAGGAGATTTTGTGGAAATCCGTAATCAAAAAGATTTTGGTGCTGGCCTGATGTACATGGTGGTCGGTATCTTTTTTGCCTATCTAGCCAGCCAGTATCAAATGGGGACGCCTGCCAAAATGGGGCCCGGTTACTTTCCATTTTGGATCGGAATACTCCTTACTGCCATCGGCTTACTTGTTTTAGTAAAGTCACTCAGCGCCAAGGCAGCCATTGAAAAGATTCCAACTTTTAACTGGAAAATTATTGGGCTAATTACTGGATCAGTCATTCTTTATGGCGTTCTGCTCCCCATCATGGGCTTTGCCTTCGCTATTCTGGTACTGGTGTTTACTTCAGCCTACGCTAGTCATGAGTTCAATTGGAGGGGCACCTTGGTCAATGCGGTGGTCTTGGCCGCCTCGACCTATTTAGTTTTTGTGCTGGGACTCAAATTGCAGTTCCCATTACTTCCCTTCTTCTTTCAATAATTAACCGGGACACTCAAAATGGATTTATTTAGCAATCTAGCGCTCGGTTTCGATACCGCCTTCACCCTACAGAATCTTCTGTATTGCTTTATCGGCTGCATCCTGGGCACGCTCATTGGAGTATTGCCCGGCCTTGGTCCCATTGCCACTATTGCAATGCTCTTGCCAGCAACCTACGCACTTCCACCCACAGCCGCCCTGATTATGTTGGCTGGTATTTACTATGGCTCCCAATACGGCGGCTCTACTACAGCCATTTTGCTCAATATTCCGGGAGAGACGTCCTCGGTGGTCACTGCAATTGATGGCTATCAAATGGCTCGCAATGGTCGAGCGGGTGTAGCACTCTTTACTGCAGGCATGGGATCTTTCTTCGCTGGTTGCGTAGCAACTTTAGTGCTTGCCGCCTTTGCTGCCCCCCTTTCTCAACTTGCATTTAAGTTTGGTCCTGCTGAATATTTTTCCTTGATGGTCCTCGGCCTTATCGGCGCTGTTGTGCTCGCCTCTGGATCCTTGATCAAGGCGATCGGCATGATTGTGCTTGGTCTATTAATGGGTCTGGTTGGGACTGACGTTAACTCTGGTGTATCCCGTTATGCATTCGATATTCCAGAGTTGAGCGATGGTATTGGCTTTGTTGCCGTTGCGATGGGCGTATTTGGTTTTGCTGAAATCATGACCAACCTTGAAAAGAAAGGTGAGGATGAGGGCTTCTTGAACAAGATGACCACCATGATTCCAACCAAGCAAGACATTAAGCGCATGATTCCTGCCATCTTGCGCGGTACAACCATTGGTTCTATTTTAGGCATCCTGCCTGGAGGTGGCGCTGCTTTGGCTTCATTTGGCGCTTACTCTGTAGAGAAGAAAACTTCCAAGTACAGCCATGAATTCGGTAAGGGCGCTATTGAGGGTGTTGCTGGCCCAGAGTCAGCAAATAACGCTGCCGCACAAACCTCCTTCATTCCATTGCTCACTTTGGGTATTCCACCAAATGCTGTGATGGCGCTCATGGTTGGTGCCATGACAATTCATAACATCCAACCAGGACCCCAGGTGATGACGAGTAATCCAGCTCTCTTTTGGGGCTTGATTGCGTCCATGTGGATCGGCAATATGATGCTGATCATTTTGAACTTGCCACTGATTGGAATGTGGGTACAGCTTCTGAAGATCCCATATCGCTTTATGTATCCAGCCATCCTGGTCTTCTGCTGTATTGGCGTCTACACCGTTAACAACACCGTGTTTGATGTCTACATCACTGCTGTGTTTGGTCTAGTCGGTTACTTGTTTACCAAACTGGGCTGCGAGCCACCTCCACTGCTACTGGGTTTTATCTTGGGACCCATGATGGAAGAAAACTTCCGCCGCGCCCTATTGTTATCACGTGGAGATTTCTCGACCTTCTTTACCCGTCCACTCTCCCTGGGTCTGTTAATTGCTGCAGCCCTCTTGGTTGTGATTGTGGCACTGCCAGCGGTTAAGAAAACCCGCGAGGAAGCATTCGTAGAGGAATAAGTAGTATTCGCCTAGAACCAAGCCCGCAGCAGTTTGCGGGCTTTTTCTTTGAGCGCAAGGATTTCCTTACAATGTTGGAATGTCCCAAGAAAGCAAATCAGCTAAATCCAGTCCTAGCTCGGTAACAGAGCCATCTAATTTTCTGCGCCAAATTATTGATCACGATTTAGCAAGTGGTGCATATGCTGGACGTAGCGATAGTGAGGGACATGGATTGCCAACTATCATTACGCGCTTCCCACCAGAACCCAATGGCTATCTGCACATTGGTCATGCCAAAAGCATTTGCCTCAATTTCGGCTTAGCAGAAGATTACAACCAGCTTCCCGGGGGAGCTCGTTGCAATATGCGTTTAGATGACACCAATCCCGTCAAAGAAGATGTGGAATATGCAGAGAGTATTTTGGATGCTGTGAAATGGCTTGGTTTTGATTGGGGAACACATCTTTATCATGCAAGCGATTATTTTGATCGCCTCTATGAATTTGCTGAAATTCTGATTCAGCATGGCAAAGCCTATGTTGATAGTCAAAGCGCAGATGACATTCACACCAATCGCGGCAACTTTGGTCAAGCCGGAAAAAATAGCGCCTATCGCGAACGCACATCTGAAGAAAATTTACAACTCTTTCGGGACATGCGTGACGGCAAGTTCAAAGATGGTGAACACGTATTACGCTTAAAGATTGATATGGCCCATCCGAATATTGTGATGCGAGACCCTGTGGTATATCGCATTCGCCATACTGACCACCATCGCACTGGTAATAAGTGGTGTATCTATCCGCTGTATGACTTCACGCATTGCATTTCTGATGCGCTTGAAAATGTTTCTCACTCGATCTGCACCCTGGAGTTTGAAAATAATCGCCCACTGTATGACTGGGTTCTCAATGCCTTAAAAGAAGCGGGCGTCTTCAAGGGACCTCTGCCACACCAATACGAATTCGCTCGTCTGAATCTGACTTACACGATTACCAGCAAAAGAAAACTTCTCCAGCTGGTAGAAGAAAAACATGTTGATGCCTGGGATGACCCCCGTATGCCCACCATTGTTGGCATACGTCGGCGTGGCTACACCCCCGAAAGCATTCGTTTATTTTGTGAACGCATTGGCGTCTCTAAAGCGGATAGCTGGATTAATATGAGCACACTTGAGCAAGCTTTGCGGGATGATCTTGAAGTCAGAGCTCCTCGCGCAACCGCCGTTCTAAAGCCCCTCAAGCTGGTAATACAAAACTTTGATGAGCAAGCCAGTGAGCTCTGCTCCGCACCGCGTCACCCTCAGCACTCCGAGTGGGGTAACCGTGATTTTCATTTCACACGCGAGCTGTGGATTGAGGCAGATGATTTTATGAAAGAGCCAATCAAAGGCTTCTTCAGGCTGTATCCACCCATAGGTGATCAAGCTGGTAGCCGAGTTCGTTTACGTCATGGTTTTGTGATTGAGTGCACCGGCTTTGAACAAGATGCTGCGGGCAATATCACTCAAGTCAATGCAAATTACTTCCCCGATAGTAAAAGCGGTACAGCAGGATCCAATAACTACAAAGTTAAAGGGAATATTCATTGGATCAGCGTTCAGGAGGCTGTGCCAGCTGAAGTCCGCCTTTACGACCACCTCTTTAATGATCCTCATCCAGATAGCGGCGATAAGAATTTCCTAGATGCAATCAACCCTCACTCCAAGCAAATGATCACCGCTTACTTAGAGCCCTGTATGAAAGAAGCGAAACCAGAAGAGCGCTTTCAGTTCGAGCGACATGGTTATTTTGTTGCCGATCAACTTGACTCCAAACCAGGCAAGCCAGTTTTCAATCGCGCGGTTGGACTTAAGGATTCTTGGAAATAGTTTTGAGGAATGCCGCTACGCTCGGGTAGCGCAAAGTCGTTTTCAATTCACCCAGGCGGGTATTCATGACCCGTCGAGACTCACGCATAAAAGACCAGAGCATTGGACTCACGATTTTTTGTAATTGCTCAGCAGGCAGTCTTGGTGGTCTTACCAATGCAAATGCGTCAGCAACCTGATCAAAGTAATCACCCATCTTCGTTTCACCACCATCGCAGGCGTTAATCACCCTCTGTGGTTTACCGTGATAAACCGTGGCACATACCAACCTTGCAAGATCTTCGCTATGAATGTGATTGGAATAAGCGTCTTCCTCGGGTATTAGTGCTGGTGTCTTGGCCTCTAAGCGTTCGAGCGGCAAACGATTCGGCGCATAAATCCCCGGAACCCTCAAGATAGTCAACAAGACCCTATGCGCTGGCGCCCATAACCTCAAGCAACGCTCAGCATCGACGCGCCGCCAAGCCCTTTCGCTTTCGGGGTGAACGGGGGTAGTTTCGCTGACATAAGCGCCTGCATGATTGCCATAGACACCTGTGGTACTGACATAGATGAGGCGTCGGACCTGATTGGGTCTTTGGGATAAAATTCGAATGAGATTTCGAGTGCGCTGGTCCAAATGGCCCCTATTTTGTGGGGGTGCCAAATGAATGACTGTTTCTGCGATTGCACTTAAACGCCATAAGCTATCGAGTTCGTCCAGATTGCCTAAAAGCGGTACAGCTCCAACCGCTCTGAGTTCAGCAAACCGGCTCACTTGAGAAGTTAAAGCAAAGACTTTGTAGTGACGAATGAGTTGTTTGGCTACGCGCAGACCAATGTCGCCGCAGCCAATAATCAGAATTCGAGGTTTACCAAACGATTGCATAACTGACATCGTAACGATTTATTAAAGGAATGAGAATGTCTTACCAAGTCACCATCAAAGCGAGCGGCAAACAATTTGAGGTTAACGCCGATGAAAACGTGCTCGAGGCGGCTCTGCGTCACAATATACAACTACCCTATGGCTGTAAAAATGGTGCCTGTGGCTCCTGCAAGGGCAAGATACTCGAAGGTCAAGTAACCCACGGGCAACATAGCGCTAGCGCCCTCTCGCCTAACGATGAAGCCGCTGGATCTGCTTTATTCTGCTGCTGCCATCCTCAATCGGATCTCTTGATTGAAGCTCGCGAGATTCAAGGGGGTGGAGATATGCCAGTGCGTAAGGTGCCTTGCCGTGTTGCATCCCTATCCATGCCAAGTGCTGATGTTGCGATTCTTAAACTCCAGTTGCCCGCTACAGATCGGTTCCAATATTTAGCGGGTCAATACATTGAGTTTCTCTTAAAGGATGGGCAAAGACGTGCTTACTCAATCGCAACACCCCCAGTCGCTGAGGGTCCGCTTGAGCTTCATATTCGCCATCTACCTGGCGGCTTGTTTACAGACTTTGTCTTCGGCAAAACAACGCCCGCTTTAAAAGAGAAAGACATCCTACGTTTTGAAGGCCCCTTAGGTAGCTTTTTCTTGAGAGAAGATTCTCAAAAACCCATTATTTTTGTTGCCGCTGGAACTGGCTTTGCGCCGATTAAATCGATCATTGAGCAGATGCAGGCTAAAAAGATCACTCGCCCCATTCATCTCTATTGGGGCGGCCGTCGCCCCAGCGATCTTTATCTTGATGAAATGTGCCAGGCCTGGGCCAAAGAGATTCCTGAATTTACCTATACGCCAGTCATTTCCGATGGCCTGGCTGAAGACGCTTGGACTGGCCGTACCGGCTTTGTGCACGCTGCAGTAATGCAAGACCACCCGGATTTGTCTGCCTTCCAGGTCTATGCCTGTGGAGCGCCAGTGATGGTGAATGCAGCACGACAAGACTTTTCATCAAAATGTCATTTGCCTGAAGAAGAATTTTTCGCAGACTCATTCACCAGCGCCGCAGATCTCGCATCTGCGTAATAATAAGGTCTTGCCTGAATCCCTTATCTTCCAAAAGACATGAACAAAGCACCAGCTACTATTGATACCCACTCAGTGATGTTCATCACACAGCGGCCTGACGTGGTCATGGTTGAAGGTGAGGGATCTTGGTTAACAGATAACAACGGCAAACGCTATTTAGATTTTCTGCAAGGTTGGGCGGTCAATTGTCTCGGTCATGGTAACCCTGGCATGATTTCTGCACTAATTACACAAGCTAAGAAGCTGATCAATCCCAGCCCCGCTTTTTATAACGAACCAATGATTGGTTTGTCAGATCTCTTAACGAGCAATAGTTGTTTTGACAAAGTCTTTTTTGCCAACAGCGGAGCTGAAGCTAACGAAGGTGCCATTAAATTGGCGCGTAAATGGGGGCAACTCCATAAAGGCGGCGCTTTCGAGATCATTACCTTTGATCACAGCTTTCACGGGCGCACCTTAGCCACGATGAGCGCCTCCGGCAAACCAGGCTGGGATACCTTATTCGCGCCGCAAGTGCCTGGTTTTCCAAAAGCAGATCTGAATGATTTGGACTCGGTTAAAAAATTAGTTAACGAGAAGACGGTTGCGGTGATGCTAGAACCTGTTCAAGGAGAAGGCGGTGTCATACCTGCAGACCCTGAATTTATGAAGGACTTGCGCAAGTTCACCAAAGAACACAATATTCTTTTGATTGTGGATGAAGTACAAGCTGGATGTGGACGAACAGGCAAACTCTTTGCACACCAGCTGTACGACATTGAGCCTGACATCATGAGTTTAGGCAAAGGGATTGGTGGTGGCGTCCCTCTTGCTGCGGTCCTTGCAACCGATGCTGTTGCATGTTTTGTACCCGGCGATCAGGGCGGCACCTATAACGGCAATCCACTCATGACCGCTGTAGGCATGAGCGTTATTGAGCAGTTACTTGCTCCAGGATTTTTAGATGCAGTCAAAGCCAAAGGCGCCCTCTTGCGCGCTGAACTCCTTAAGTTAGTAAATGAGTTTGGACTCGAGGGTGAACGTGGCGAAGGCTTACTAAGAGCATTGATGCTCGGCAAAGATATCGGCCCTAAATTGGTTGAGCTTGCTCGCGATCGCAGTCCAGAGGGATTATTGATTAATTCACCAAGACCAAACTTGCTCCGCTTCATGCCAGCACTCAATATCGCTGATCAAGAGATCATACAGATGTGCAATATGCTCCGCGAGCTCTTAAAGCAAGTCTAAGTTTGCTTGCTGATTGAATGCACTAATCTACTAAATTTTTAGGCAGTGAAAAAGTAACGTCTTCAACTACCCCCGGTAGGGGTCTGACACTTCTCGGTCCAAACTCTTGGATGCGCGCCACAATCGACTGAGCCAAGCTCTCTGGGGCTGAAGCGCCGGCTGTTAAACCAACCCGCTTCTTGCCTTCGAACCATTCAGGCTTGAGCTGATCCGGCGCATCAACCATGTAGGAAGGTACACCGAGTTTTTCAGAAAGTTCGCGCAAGCGATTCGAGTTTGAGCTTGTCTGACTTCCGACCACAATGACCACCTCGACCTGAGGTGCCATGAACTTCACGGCATCTTGTCGGTTTTGGGTTGCATAACAAATATCTTGCTTACGAGGTTGAACAATATTGGGAAATTTTTCTGTCAGTGCTACAACAATCTCTTTAGTCTCATCAATCGATAAAGTAGTCTGGGTGACGAAAGCTATTTTGGTATCTTGTGAAAAAGATAAGCCTGCTACATCGGCCAACTTTTCAATCAGGAATACACCCTCCTTGACCTGTCCCATAGTGCCTTCAACCTCAGGGTGTCCTGCATGTCCAATCATCAGAACAGTGAAGCCCTCTTTGCACATCTTGATCACCTCTAGATGCACTTTAGTCACCAAGGGGCAAGTTGCGTCATATACCTGTAGGCCTCGCTCCTCTGCATCTTTTCTCACTTCTTGAGAGACGCCATGAGCGCTAAACACCACAATTCCGCCTTTCGGCACCTCATCCAACTCTTCAACAAATACTGCGCCCTTATTTCGCAGCTCATCCACTACATAAGCGTTGTGGACAATTTCATGACGAACATAAATTGGCGCACCAAAACGATTCAGCGCTTCGTTCACAATATTGATTGCTCGATCCACGCCCGCACAGAAGCCACGGGGCTGAGCCATCAAAATCTCGAAAACATTCGACTCACTCATGCATCACTCTCACATAATCGCCACAATTTGCGCTTCGAAATTGACTGCCACCCCAGCCAAAGGGTGATTGAAATCAAACCAAGCACCCTCCTCGTTAATCGATTGCAATACTCCTGCGTACTGAGCCCCACTCGGCGCATTGAACTCAATCACATCACCGGGGTTGAATTCCACATCCTCATCGCGCCCTTCTTTCAGCGCTTGCAGGGAAACCCACTGCACTAGATCTTCTTTTCGCTCTCCAAAGCTTTCTTCCGGTGCCAACAATGCACTTCTTCTCTCTCCCACTTCCAAACCGAGTAGTACTTTTTCAAAACAAGGTGCAAATTGTCCAGAACCCATCAACACCGTAGCAGGTCGATCCACAAAAGTATTGATGTAATCAGCCCCACTCGGCAAGGTGAGCCGGTAGTTCAAAGTCAAATAGGAATTGGGCAAAACAGTGAGCTTGGTCATCCTGCAATTGTAGCGAGACCCTCGCAATGCGTAGATTCCCCGATTTCGAAATGGCCCAAGCCGGAGCAACCCCGCGAGAAATTACGCTCGCTTGGGGCAGACGCCTTGAGCAACGCAGAGCTTTTAGCCATTTTTCTGCGAGTTGGGGTGAAGGGTAAAACTGCCGTTCAGTTAGCGCAAGATCTTTTATCCCAGATTGGCAGCCTGCCGAAACTGCTGAACTGCAGTCCTGAGGAGCTGACTGCTATACATGGAATGGGTTGGTCAAAATGGTCACAGATACAGGCAGCCTATGAATTGGTTAAACGCAGCCTAGAGGAAAAACTCGCCCAGGACTCGATCTTTTCCTCCCCACACCATGTTCGGGAGTTCTTGCAAGCCAAAATTGGCCGTCTACCGCATGAGGTTTTCCTTTGTCTATATCTGGATAGCCGCTGTCGCCTGATTGAATGCCACGAGCTCTTCAGGGGGTCTATCACCCATACTGCGGTCTATCCCCGAGAAATCCTCAAGGAGGCACTTGGAAGAAATGCCAGCGCCTTAATCGTTGCACATAACCATCCTAGTGGGAACCCATTACCAAGCCAGGCAGATCAGGACCTGACCAAAACCCTTGAAAAAGCCCTCCAGCTGGTGGATATTCCCCTGCTTGACCATTGCATTGTCAGTAGCAGCGGTTTTTTCTCCTTTTCAGATGCAGGGCTTATCAGAAATACGCAGAAATGATAGTAATTACTAACTTATTGGGTATTTAAGCGCTCCAGACTTCACACTTAATATAAACAGTCTTAGTAAAAGCAATTTAGGGCTAGCTCAAATAGGGTCTAGCCTGATACAATCTCTTTTTTTCGCAATTATGGAGTCTGTCATGGCAAAAGTTTGCCAAGTCACTGGGAAGAAGCCGATGGTTGGCAACAATGTTTCCCATGCAAACAATAAAACCAAGCGTCGCTTTTTGCCTAATCTGCAAAATCGTCGTTTTTGGGTTGAATCTGAAAACCGTTGGGTTAGCTTGCGCTTAACCAATGCTGGTTTGCGCGTTATCGACAAGAACGGCATTGATGCTGTGTTGTCTGATCTTCGTGCACGTGGCGAAATTTAAGGAGCGCACAAATGGCTAAAGGCGGTAGAGAAAAAATCAAATTAGAGTCATCAGCTGGTACTGGTCACTTCTACACAACCACAAAAAATAAGCGTACCAAGCCTGAGAAAATGGAGATCATGAAGTTTGATCCAACCATTCGCAAGCACGTTGCTTACAAAGAAACTAAGCTGAAGTAATTACCCTCTTCAGATAATAAAAAACCCGCTCTATGCGGGTTTTTTATTGGCAAGGATTCTGAATTCCTAAGCGTAGCAACGCAATCTCAATGAGAAATCACGCAGAGTGCTGAGACCACTATCTTCAGCACGTTGGCACCAAGCATGCAACTGCATCACCAATTGCTCTCCTGTGGCATTCGACCGAGTCCACAGCATCTGTAATTCGCGACGCATTTCAATCATCTTCCCCAACTGCGCATTCGCTGCAATCAACTCTTCTAATTTAAGTTTCTCTTGCTCACTGAGGCGAGTCTCGTCTTTACACAACCACGAACGGGCATCGCTTAAATGGCCTGCTAAAACTTGCATATGCTGGACCTCATTACTAAAGAAGCGTTGCAAGGTTTTACTGTAGCGAGCCATGATCTCGTAACGATTGGCAATAATAGCTTCTAGGGTGCCTTGGTCTGCGGGACGTAAATTACTCATGACTGGCTTGGGCGAAGTTTTCTTAACAGTAGCCAAACCCACTGCACTCATCATCTGGATATACAGCCATCCAATATCAAATTCGTACCATTTGCTTGAGAGCTTTGCACTCGTTGCAAAGGTGTGATGATTGTTGTGCAGCTCTTCTCCGCCAATCAAAATACCCCATGGCATGATGTTACGTGAGGCGTCTTCGCAGTCGTAATTGCGGTAACCCCAGAAGTGTCCAATGCCATTAATCACCCCAGCCGCAGTCACGGGAATCCATAACATTTGCACCGCCCAGACTGTTAAGCCCACCACACCAAATAAAAACACATCGATGATGAGCATCAAAGCAACGCCCTGCCAAGAAAACCTGGAGTAGATGTTGTGTTCAATCCAATCATCAGGAGTGCCATGACCAAATTTTTCTAGGGTCTCGGGGTTGGCTGCTGCTTTTTTGTAAAGCTCTGCACCGCGAGTCAATAGCGTATGAATACCCAAGACTTGAGGGCTATGGGGATCATCAACGGTCTCACACTTCGCATGATGCTTACGATGCACTGAGGCCCATTCCTTAGTGACCATTCCTGTAGTGAGCCAAAGCCAAAAGCGGAAAAAATGAGATGCGATGGGATGTAAATCTAGTGCACGATGCGCTTGGCAGCGGTGCAAAAAAATGGTTACACCTGCGATCGTGATGTGTGTCACTACCAAGGTAAAAATCACAATTTGCCACCAGGCCCAATTGAGATAGCCATTCGCTAGCCAATGCAAAAACTGATCAAACCCTGAAACGATATTCAAAAGGAAGTGTCCTAAAAGATCTACTAAGCCTCTATTTTAGAACCTTCTAACCACAAGGGTTATTGCTCAGGCTCTTCTTTTGACTTCTTGGAGAGCTCTTTGAGAGGCGTAGTGCTGGCTTTTCTTTGGAAAATAGCTCCAAAGAAGCCATCAGTCCCATGAATATGGGGCCATAACTGCCACCAAGGATTGTCTTTACTGCAACCAATTGGCAAAATATCCTTTGGAAACAATGGCTTAAGCGCTTCCGCTGCAGGGACAATCTCAAACTCAGGATGATTGGCCAAAAAATCTTCCGCTATTTTTTGGTTTTCCTGAGGCAGGAGACTGCAGGTGGCGTATACCAAGCGCCCCCCGGGTTTGAGCAAGCGGCTAGCCGAATGCAAAATGTTGGTCTGCTTTTGATTGAGCTCTAAAACTCCCTGAGGAGTTTGACGCCATTTTAGATCTGGGTTACGTCGCAAAGTGCCCATGCCACTACAGGGGGCATCCACCAGGACGCGATCAATCTTGCCGGCCAAGCGCTTGATCTTGGCATCGTTCTCACTATCAATCCACACAGGATGGACATTTGAGAGGCCGCTGCGGGCTTGTCTTGGCTTTAAGTTCGCAAGTCGACGCTCTGAGGTGTCAAAAGCATAAAGGCGCCCTGTCGAGCGCATCAGAGCTCCAATGGCTAAAGTTTTACCGCCTGCACCAGCACAAAAATCGACTACCATCTCGCCTCGCTTGGGGGCAAGCAAGTAGGCCAATAATTGACTGCCCTCATCTTGCACTTCAAAAGCGCCAGCTTTAAAGGCCACTGTATTTTGTAGGGCAGGCTTGCCCATGATGCGGACACCATCAGGAGCATACGGAGTCGGGATGGCTTGATAGCGACCACCGAGCGCATTCATATCGGCAAGCAATTGCTCGCGATTGATTTTCATGGTGTTGGCTCTTAAATCGAGCAAGGCCGGATGCATCAATGCTTTAGCTAAGTCTTCGCGCGCCTCCTCACCCGGATACTCTCCAAAAGCATCCCATAACCATTCAGGTAAATTGTTCCGCACCAATGGATTTAGGGCTTGCGGGTCGACAGTTGAGAAGCGCTGCAACCACTCGTACTCCCCAGGCTGGAGAACATGTGCAAGATCAGCAATCGCGCTCTCGGTACGATTAGCAGAGCCTAGACCGCCCTCAGAGAGAGCGGAAACCAAACCCAAGAGAGCGAGACGTCTAGCTTGTGAGCCAGTCCCACTCTCAGCAAACTGAGCAAACTCATTTTTTCTTCGCAAGATCGCAAAGGCACTCTCTGCAATCAAAGCACGGTCGCGATTACCCAGCTGTGGCTCAGCACGAAAATAGCGACTCACCACTCGATCGGCTGGCTGCTCAAAACTCAGGAGTTCTGGCAATAAACGCTCTAAATGAATTGCATGCTGAGGCAAGGCCTTGGCGTTCGAGAAATTCTTTTGACCAACAGGAGCGATTAAGTTACCACTGGCATTGCGTCGCTCTGGACGCTTTGAGGCATCTCGGCTTTTAGCTGCGTAGCTTTTGGTATTACTGCTGCGTGGGCCAGACCCACGCGGTGAACGTTCTTTACTCATATTTAAAAAATTGCGCCTCAGGGGGAGATAACTTCACTTGATTACCTTCAATGCGCAATCGTCCATCAAGGAACCATTTTACGGCCCGCGGGTAGATTTGATGCTCAGCGGCCAAAACACGGGCAGCTAGAGCCTCGGCGCTATCGCCCTCCAAGACTGGCACTGAGGCTTGGCAAATGATGGGGCCTTCATCCACTCCCTCAGTGACAAAGTGGACAGTTGCCCCGTGAGTCTTCACGCCTGCCTCTAAAGCCCGCTCATGGGTATGCAAACCGGGGAACTGGGGCAATAAGGCAGGATGAATATTGATCAAACGACCTTCAAAATGTCGAATAAATTGCGGGGTCAGAATTCTCATGAAACCAGCCAATACGACCAAATCAGCCCCTAATTGGTCAATTTTATGAATAAGCGCCTCATCAAAAGACTCTCGACTTGCATGAGCACGATGCTCAACTGTAAAAGCAGGAATACCCTCTGAGCGAGCAAAATCAAGGCCCTTGGCGGCAGAATGATTGGCAATCACCCCTGAAAAAATGACTGGCCAAGCCTCTTTTTGGGCAGTTTTGACGATGGCCTCGAAATTGGATCCGCGGCCGGAGATTAAGGTAACGATTGAAAGCATGCCCACAATATAATTGATGGCTACCCTGAAAGCGATTTGTGAACGTATTCCGTGGCCCCACCCAGTTTTCTGCAGGACCAGCTTGTGCCTTAACCATCGGTAATTTCGACGGCGTGCACAGGGGTCATCGCGCCCTGCTACAACAACTGAAAACTGGCGCCAAGGAAAAAGGGCTAGTAAGCTGCGTCATGACTTTTGAGCCGCACCCTAAGGAATTTTTCTCCCCAGAGCAAGCGCCCCCTCGAATTTTGAATCTGCGCGACAAGCTTTCTGCATTTTCTGATGCCGGCATTGACCGAGTGGTGGTGGAGCATTTTGATAATGCCTTCGCCAAACTTACCCCAGAAGAATTTGTTTCGGAGATTCTGCTGAAGCGCCTGAATGCAAAGTGGGTTTTGATTGGGGACGACTTTTGTTATGGCTCCAAACGGGCAGGTAATTTTGAGAGCTTACAAGCTTCTGGCAAAAAATATGGTTTTGAGGTTTCAAGCATCGATACCATTCTTGAAGATGGTGAACGCATCTCCAGCTCTGCGCTACGTGATGCATTAGCAAGTGGGGATATGCTCCTTGCCAGTACATTACTGGGTCGTCCCTACGGTATTTCTGGTCACGTGATACATGGCCAAAAATTAGGTCGAGAACTTGGCTTTCCCACCCTCAACCTTGCTGTCGCAAATCATCTACACCATCGCAAACCTGCAACCAGCGGGATCTTTGTGGCGCAGGTTCATGGTCTGTCTGACCAGCCTTTGCCAGCTGTGGCCAGCCTGGGTGTTAGACCTACCGTAGAAGATCAAGGACGTGTCTTGCTAGAAACACACGTGTTTGATTTCAATCAAGATGCTTATGGCAAAGTCATTACCGTAGAACTCTTAGAAAAAATTCGGGATGAGGCAAAGTACTCCGACCTCAATTCTCTTACCCATGCCATTGCGGCAGATGCTCAGCACGCCAGAAATTATTTCCAGAAAAAAACTTATGTCTGAAAAAGAAAACATCTATCCAGTCAACCTTCTAGATACTCCATTTCCAATGCGGGGAGATCTAGCCAAGCGCGAACCACAATGGGTTGCACAATGGCAAAAAAATAAGCTCTACGAAAAGATTCGTGAGGCACATGCGCATCAACCGAAGTTCATCTTGCATGATGGCCCACCATATGCAAACGGCGATATTCATATTGGGCATGCAGTCAATAAGATTCTCAAAGACATGATCGTCAAATCCCGTTGGCTGATGGGTTTTGACTCTGTCTATGTGCCAGGCTGGGATTGTCATGGTATGCCAATTGAGATTCAAATTGAAAAACAATTTGGTAAAAATCTACCGACCGCTGAAGTGCAATCGAAAGCGCGTGCTTATGCTCAAGTACAAATTGATAAACAGAAAAAAGATTTTGAGCGCTTAGGCGTGCTTGGGGATTGGAATAATCCCTATCTCACCATGAACTATCGCAATGAGGCCGACGAGATTCGTGCCTTGGGCAAGATCTGGGAAAAAGGCTATGTCTTTCGCGGACTCAAGCCTGTGAACTGGTGTTTTGATTGCGGCTCTGCATTGGCCGAAGCCGAAGTGGAATACCAAGACAAGACCGACACAACTGTTGACGTCGCATTTGCATTTGATGATGCGCAACTACCTGCACTTGCCACAGCTTTTGGCTTAAATGCATTGCCAAACAAGCCCGGTATGATTGTGATTTGGACCACCACTCCTTGGACCTTGCCTGCTAACCAAGCCTTAAATGTCCACCCTGAAGTCAGCTATGCATTGGTAGATACCGGTGACACCTTGCTGATTCTGGCAAAAGACCGCGTTGAGACTTGCTTGGATGAATATGGCCTCGCAGGCAAAGTGCTTGCCACTTGTCTAGGTAGTCAATTGGAGAATATTTCTTTCTGGCATCCTTTGGCAAAATTGGATGAAGGTTATCGTCGTCTATCACCCATCTATCCTGCGGAGTACGTCACACTCGATACTGGCACTGGCATCGTCCACTCCTCACCCGCCTACGGTGAGGAAGACTTCAAATCTTGCAAAGCCCATGGCTTGTCTGACAAAGAGATTCTGAATCCTGTGATGGGTAATGGCGTCTATGCCTCATGGTTGCCCCTCTTTGCTAATGAATTTATCTGGAAAGCCAATCCGAAGATTGTCGAAGCCCTTCGTCAAGCGGGAAGCTTGCTAAAAGATAAAACCTATACGCACTCCTACATGCATTGCTGGCGCCACAAGTCGCCCATCATTTATCGCGCAACCTCACAATGGTTTGCTAGCATGGATAAGAAGCCGAGCGATGGCAAGGCTAGCTTACGAGAAACTGCCCTAGCTGGCATTGAGAACACCCAATTTTTCCCCAGCTGGGGTAAGCAGCGCTTACACAGCATGATCGCCAATCGTCCTGACTGGACTTTGTCACGCCAACGCCAATGGGGTGTGCCGATGGCTTTCTTGGTTCACAAAGAAAGTGGTGAGCCACATCCCAGAACACCAGAACTGCTTGAGGAAGTGGCAAAACGGGTTGAACAGGGCGGTATAGAAGCTTGGCAAAAATTAGAATTAAGTGAACTCATTGGCGATGAAGCAGGTCAATACGAAAAGAATCGAGATACGCTGGATGTCTGGTTTGACTCAGGCACGACACATTGGCATGTAATTCGGGGCTCGCATCGCCATGAACTCTATCGCCCAGAAGCAGAAACCGCTGAAGGTAGACTGGCTGATCTTTATCTCGAAGGCTCAGATCAACATCGCGGCTGGTTTCATTCATCGCTATTAACCGGCTCGATGCTCGATGGCAAACCACCCTATAAGGCATTGCTCACGCATGGCTTTACGGTAGACGGACAAGGTCGCAAGATGAGTAAGTCTGTTGGCAATGTCATCGCACCGCAACAGGTTGCCGATAAGCTCGGCGCAGAAATCATTCGCTTGTGGGTTGCATCGACGGATTACTCAGGAGAGATGACTATCTCCGATGAGATTCTCAAACGAGTAGTAGAAAGTTATCGTCGCATTCGTAACACCCTGCGTTTCTTATTGGCGAACTTGGCAGACTTTGACCCCAGCAAGCATGCTATGTCAGCTGACCAGTGGTTAGAGATTGATCGCTATGCTGTAGCCTTGGCCGCTCAATTGCAAGATGAGGTCAAAGACTCTTATCAAGCTTATGAATTCCAGCCCGCAGTTGTTCGAATGCTCAGCTTCTGCTCAGAAGATCTTGGTGGCTTCTACCTCGATATCCTCAAAGACCGCCTATATACCAGCGCCCCCGATTCTCCTGATCGTCGTGCAGCTCAGAATGCGCTCTTTCATATTACAAAGAATCTACTTAAATGGGTTGCGCCATTCCTTTCCTTCACGGCAGAAGAGGCTTGGCAGGTACTGCCTCATGCTGCCAGTGAACAAGCCAAGGCATCGATCTTCATGGAAGAGTTTGGAAAATTTCCTGAAATTGCCAATGCCGCTGAGTTACTGGCTAAATGGCATCGCATTCGGGAGATTCGGTCTGAGGTAACCAAAGCAATCGAAATCGAGCGTGAAGCAGGCAACGTTGGCTCATCACTTCAAGCTGAATTGGTGATCAAGCTACCCGAGCCTGATTTTGCAATTCTGAATAGTTTAGGTAATGACCTACGCTTTGTCACGATTACTTCGAGTGCTTCGATTGAGCTCCATCAAGGGCTGCTTGAAATTGCAGTACGGGCCAGTCAATGTAAAAAATGTGGTCGTTGCTGGCATCACGCTGCTGATGTGGGTAGTAATGCCGATCATCCCGATTTATGTGGCCGCTGTATTAGCAACCTTTTTGCCAGCGGTGAACATCGCTTATTTGCTTAAGCGATTGGTTTAAGTACATGCCACTTTATTATTCACTCACAATTGCTACCTTAGCCCTGCTATTAGATCAGTGCACTAAATGGCTAGCACTGAGTCATTTGCAACTAGGCATTCCCCAGCCTGTATTGCCTTTTCTAAATTGGCTTTTGCTTTTTAATCCAGGGGCAGCCTTTTCTTTTCTGGCACAAGGAAGTGGCTGGCAGCGCTGGTTCTTCACGCTTTTAGGTTTAGCAGCTTCAGCCTATCTCGTTTACTTGCTGGCACGTACTCAGCTGAATAAAACGATGTCGTGGGCATTGAGCCTGATTCTAGGCGGCGCCTTAGGCAATGTCTTAGATCGCTTGATGTTTGGTTTTGTGATTGATTTTATTGATTATCACTACGGTAGCTGGCATTGGCCAGCCTTCAATATTGCTGATAGTGCCATCTCAATTGGTGCAGCCCTCATTATTTTGGCTGAATTACGTAGGGCATTTGGCAAATCGGCCCAACCCCTTTAAGCTTGCACCATGCAATCACTCTTGAATAAAAAAATTGTCCTCGGTATCTCCGGGGGAATCGCCGCTTATAAGTCAGCTGAATTAGTGCGCCAGCTGATTCAAGAAGGTGCCCAGGTTCAAGTAGTGATGACCAATGCTGCGCAACAATTCATCACACCAGTGACGATGCAAGCTTTGAGTGGCAACCCCGTTTTTACCTCCCAATGGGATCACAGTATTGCAAATAATATGGCGCACATCGAACTGTCTCGAGGCGCGGATGCAATTCTCATTGCCCCAGCCAGCGCAGACCTGATGGCCAAACTCTCACTTGGTTTGGCTGACGACTTATTAAGCACCCTTTGCCTTGCAAGAGAATGTCCCCTGCTCCTAGCGCCCGCCATGAATCGTCAGATGTGGGATCACCCAGCCACCCAAAGAAGCGTGAACCGCCTGGAGTCTGATGGTGTATCGATTCTGGGGCCAGCTAGCGGTAGTCAAGCCTGTGGCGAGACTGGTATGGGCAGAATGCTCGAACCTGCTGAGATTACCGAACAACTCATTGCCTTCTTTCAACCTAAGCCGCTCAACGGAAAACGTGTCTTAATCACGGCAGGCCCGACCTTCGAAGCTATTGACCCCGTCCGCGGTATTACCAATTTGAGCTCCGGCAAGATGGGCTTTGCAATTGCTCGGGCAGCTGTTGAAGCAGGTGCAGAGGTTCATCTCATCGCCGGCCCTTGTGAACTGGAAACCCCCCTACTCAGCAGCGGAAAAATTTTCCGCACCAATGTGACCAGCGCCAAAGTGATGCATGCCGCTGCAATGCAAGCAATCGACTGCGATATTTTCTTTGCAGTTGCAGCAGTAGCGGATTGGGGTATTGCCAAACCTTCAAAAGAGAAAATCAAACGGCAAGGCGGCAAGATCCCAGCATTAGACTTCGTAGCCAACCCAGATATTTTGTTAGATATGGCCAGCACAGCAAAGACCAAGGCCGGCAAACCCCACCCTTACTGTGTTGGCTTTGCAGCAGAATCTTCTGCTCTTGCGGAACATGCTGCCGAGAAACGCAAGCGCAAAGGGATTCCGATGATTGTTGGTAATATTGGTCCCGACACCTTTGGCAGCGATCTCAATCAATTACTCGTGATTGATGCTACTGGTAGCAAAACACTCAAAAAGGCTGATAAGTTATTGCTAGCTCGTCAGCTGGTGCAACTTGTTGCTAAAAAGATTTAAATCACTCTCCTCCTTTTAGGAAATTCCATGCAAGCATTGCAAGTCAAAATTCTCGATGAACGGATGCGTTCACAATTACCTACCTACGGTACACCTGGTAGCGCCGGTCTAGATCTGCGCGCTTGTATTGATCAAGCTATTGAGATTGCCCCCGGCCAGACAGTCCTAGTACCAACTGGTCTAGCCATCTATGTGGAAAATCCAGCTTATGCTGCGCTGATTCTGCCGCGCTCTGGCTTAGGCCATAAGCATGGCATTGTTCTGGGCAACCTTGTGGGCTTAATTGATTCTGATTACCAGGGGCAGCTCATGGTGAGCACTTGGAATAGGGGATCAACCCCATTCACACTGGAGCCCATGGAGCGCCTTGCGCAATTAGTCATCGTGCCTGTGCAGCAGGTTGAACTCAAAATAGTTGAAGAGTTTGCAGAGACTAGCCGTGGGGCTGGTGGTTTTGGCAGTACTGGTAGGGCGTAAGTTCAGCCCCAATTAAAAACCACCCGAGGGTGGTTTTTCAGGATCACTCAATCAGCTTACTTCCGGATATGCGCATGGCGAGCAGCGTCTTGCGACATACCAGCGCCCTTACCTTCGCGAGATTCTTTTTCAGCAGTAATTTCTTTGCGACGCTCTTTGCAAGATCCAGCAATTTCTTGCAAAGCCTTGCGAGCGCGCGCAGCCGAAGCTTTAATGCCATTACCCATGAACTTCTCATTCTCGGCTTTATAAACCTCCAAAGCACTCAGTAATTTATCGTGATGAGACATATCTTCCTTTTTTTAGATTGGTAAGTTAAATTTCTTCAGCAGGCGCTATATCTGCCTTAGTGGGCGCCTTTGGAATGCTTGGCGCGTCAAACTCAAGTAGCACTTTGCCATCAGCATCAATATCTACAGCCACATGACCGCCCTGGGCTAATTTGCCAAAAAGCAATTCATCGGCAAGGGCCTTGCGAACGGTATCTTGAATAATCCGCTGCATTGGACGCGCACCCATCAGAGGATCGAAGCCGTGCTTCGCCAAATGACTGCGAAGTGCCGGGCTGAAAGTAGCATCTACCTTTTTCTCGTGCAACTGCTCTTCTAGTTGCATTAAGAACTTATCAACCACCCGCATGATGATAGATTCATCCAAGGCCTTAAAGGAGACAATGGCATCCAAGCGATTGCGGAACTCGGGTGTGAAGAACTTCTTAATATCAGCCATCTCATCACCAGACTCACGCGCATTGGTAAAGCCAATGGTCGACTTCTGCATGGCTTCCGCACCAGCATTCGTGGTCATAATGATGATGACGTTTCTGAAGTCGGTCTTGCGGCCATTATTGTCAGTTAGGGTACCGTGATCCATCACCTGCAATAGGATGTTGAAGATGTCCGGGTGGGCCTTCTCAATCTCATCTAATAACAAGACACAATGGGGCTTCTTATTGACAGCCTCAGTCAGCAAGCCGCCTTGATCGAAACCAACATAACCAGGGGGGGCGCCAATCAAACGACTGACGGCATGGCGCTCCATGTACTCAGACATATCAAAGCGTAGTAATTCAATACCTAAGATATAGGCAAGTTGTTTTGCTACCTCGGTCTTGCCGACTCCAGTTGGCCCAGAGAATAAGAATGAGCCAATTGGGCGATCGATCTTACCTAAGCCAGCCCGAGTCATCTTGATGGCGCTTGCCAAAGCTTCAATCGCAGGGTCTTGACCAAACACCACGCTCTTAATATCGCGATCTAAGGTTTGTAGCTTGCTACGGTCATCCACTGTGACTGATTGGGGCGGTATACGGGCAATCTTAGCCACAATCTCTTCAATCTCTGGACGGCCGATTGTTTTCTTCTGTTTAGACTTTGGCAGAATACGCTGAGCAGCACCAGCCTCATCAATCACATCAATCGCCTTATCAGGCAAATGACGATCGTTGATATAGCGCGAGGAAAGTTCTGCAGCAGCCACTAGAGCTGCAGCGGCATACTTGACACTATGGTGCTCTTCGAAGCGAGACTTCAGACCACGCAGAATTTGCACGGTTTGATCAACAGTTGGCTCAACCACATCAACTTTCTGAAAACGGCGTGAGAGAGCTGCATCCTTTTCAAAAATACCGCGGTACTCAGTAAAGGTTGTTGCACCAATGCATTTGAGCTGACCATTAGACAAGGCTGGTTTGAGCAAATTACTCGCATCCAAGGTTCCGCCCGAGGCGGCACCTGCACCAATCAAAGTATGAATCTCATCAATAAATAGAATGCCGTGTGCACTGTCTTTCAAGGATTTCAGAACACTCTTCAAGCGTTGCTCAAAGTCACCGCGATATTTAGTACCCGCAAGTAAGGCGCCCATATCGAGTGAGTAGACCGTTGCATCAGCCAAAATCTCGGGCACATCACCTTTCACAATTCTCCAGGCCAGGCCTTCTGCAATCGCAGTCTTACCTACGCCCGCCTCACCTACCAAGAGTGGATTATTTTTACGACGACGGCACAGCACCTGGATAACGCGCTCAACTTCAGCCTCGCGCCCAATCAATGGATCAATCTTCCCCTGACGCGCCAAGGCATTGAGGTTCTGGGTATATTGGTCGAGTGGGCTTTCTTTACCGCTTGATGCTGCTTCCTCAGACTCTTGAGCAGGGTCGGCAGGCTTAGCATGCTCTGTTTGGTCTTTGCGAACGCCGTGGCTAATGAAGTTAACCACGTCAAGGCGGGTTACACCCTGCTGCTGCAAGAAATACACTGCATGCGAATCTTTTTCACCAAAGATTGCAACTAGTACGTTGGCACCAGTCACTTCTTTTTTACCACTTGAGGTAGATTGCACGTGCATGATCGCACGCTGAATCACACGCTGGAATCCCAAGGTAGGCTGTGTATCGACTTCATCATTACCCGGCACAATCGGTGTGTTGTCATTAATGAAATTTTTCAGCTGAGCACGCAACTCTGCAATATTGACTGCGCAAGCTTTCAGAACTTCCACCGCTGTAGCGTTATCAAGCAGTGCAGCAAGCAAGTGCTCAACCGTAATGAATTCATGTCGAGCTGCCCTTGCGTCAACAAAGGCCATGTGCAAACTGACTTCTAATTCCTGGGCAATCATACTTCCTCCATGGTGCACTGTAATGGGTGGCCCGCTTCGCGGGAGAGCTCGACAACTTGATGAACTTTGGTAGCAGCAACATCCCGGGTAAAAATTCCGCAAACACCTTTGCCGGCCAAATGAACTTGCAACATGATGCGCGTCGCTGTTTCGTGGTCTTTATTGAAATACTCCTGAATGACCATCACGACAAACTCCATCGGGGTGTAATCGTCATTCATTAATAAGACCTTGAACATCGATGGTGCCTTTAACTTCTCCGCTTGTTTTTCAAGCAGAATCGTGTCCTCTACATGAGGATTAACAGGATTTCCAGATACGGGATTTTTGGGAGCGCGACTCATGAGAACCATTCTAAACACAGATCAGCAAACTTCAATTTACAGGGGCCTAGAGTAGAAAACTCCTCTTTAACTAGGCCATAACCCTATATTGGGGCATTTTTCGATAAAAAAAGGGGTGTTTTCATGTCTTTATATACACATAACTCCTTGACACACTTGGGAAAAGGGCAAACAATCAGGGGTAGACTTCAAAAAGAAGTTCTATTTAGGCGTGTTGTGGAGCGAGACTGATTAAAAAGTATTCACCCTCTTCACGGTTGTTTTAAGTTTATGTAATGGAGTTCGCATGGCGACCGGAATTGTTAAGTGGTTCAATGATGCAAAAGGTTTTGGTTTTATCAAACCTGATGATGGTGAAGAAGAGTTGTTCGCGCACTTCAGCGCGATTACTATGGCGGGTTTCAAAACCCTCAAAGAAGGCCAGAAGGTAACGTTTGATATTACCCAAGGTCCTAAAGGAAAACAAGCTACCAATATTCAAGGTGCCTGATAGACCATAGATCACTATGAGAAACCCAGGACTTGTTCCTGGGTTTTTTTTCGTCCGCAATTTCCTTCCCATAAAATACTCCCCTTATAGGCCAACCGCTTCGCCATGAACCCAAACTCTCATCTACTTTTTACTCAACGTATTTGCATAGCCTTGCTTGTCGCTATATCTTTCTCTGCGAATGCCCAAGTCAATTCCGGCTTGCCCACAATTCAACTCAAAGCGGGCATGTATGCCATTCAAGCTGAAGTTGCTGACAACCCCAATCTCAGAGAAGTTGGGCTAATGAATCGGACTAGCTTGCCTAGCAACTCCGGCATGCTCTTTATCTTTGAGCAAAAGGCAGGTAATTGCTTTTGGATGAAAAACACCAAGTTACCACTCTCCATTGCATTTATTGCTGATGACGGCAGGATCGTGAATATTGAAGAGATGCAAGCCGACACCACCAACAACCACTGCCCAAAAGCACCCATTCGTTACGCACTAGAAATGAACAAAGGATGGTTCTCTGATCGGGTGATTGTTCCTGGCAATGTGATTCAGGGGCTGCCTAAAAGATAACGCCTTTTTAAGATGAATAAAAAAGCAGACCTAGGTCTGCTTTTTCTTTTGCATACAAAGCGCTTATTCAAAGTGGCAAACGTAGTGCACTGGGTCTTCAGCGCGAATAATAAAATAGCCACCCTTCTCAACTGTCCAACTCTGGCCTGTCTTGAACTCCTGCTCAGGGGCGCCGTTGATGCTAACAAAGGCATTGCCATCTACCACTTCCATTACTTCTTTAGTACTGAGGTCAAAGCGAAGAGTACTAGGCAGAACAACACCAACCGATTTACGCACACCATTAGGCATCGTCACGGTATGCGAAACGCACTTACCGTCAAAAAAGACATTGGCTTTTTTACCTACAGAAACTTGATCAAATTGCATACAGATTCTTTCTATTCGATTTAAATGAGTGATTACTTGGTAGCCCGCTTACGTTTTGCAATTTCAGCAATCCGCATCCGTAAGGCATTGAGCTTAATGAAGCCACCAGCATCAGCTTGGTTATACGCACCGCCGTCATCATCAAAAGTCGCAATGTTCTGATCAAACAGCGTGTTAGCAGAATCTCTTGAAATCACCGACACAGAACCTTTGTAGAGCTTGAGACGAACCACCCCATTCACTTGTTGCTGGGTATGATCGATCAAGGTTTGTAAAGCTAAGCGCTCAGGAGACCACCATAGGCCGTTATAGATCAGGCTAGCATACCGAGGCATCAAGTCATCTTTCAGGTGTGCCACTTCACGATCAAGGGTAATGCTTTCAATTCCGCGGTGGGCCTTGAGCAATATAGTGCCACCAGGCGTTTCATAACAACCACGACTCTTCATACCAACAAAACGGTTTTCAACCAAATCTAAGCGGCCAATACCATGCATACCACCTAAGCGATTGAGCTCAGCCAAGAGTTCATGAGGCTTATAGGCTTTGCCGTCGATAGCAACAGGATCGCCAGCACGAAATTCAATTTCTATGATTTGCGCTGCATCGGGCGCTTTTTCAGGAGACACTGTCCAACGCCACATGGATTCTTCCGCTTCCGCGTTGGGATTCTCGAGATGACGACCTTCATAGCTGATATGCAAGAGATTGGCATCCATTGAATAAGGTGAACCACCTTGCTTGTGTTTCATCTCGACCGGGATGCCATGCTTCTCAGCATAGGCCATCAATTTTTCACGAGAGAGTAGATCCCACTCACGCCAAGGTGCGATCACTTTAATGCCAGGCTCAAGAGCGTAATAACCCAGTTCAAAACGCACTTGATCATTACCTTTACCAGTAGCGCCGTGCGATACCGCATCAGCACGAGTCTTGCGAGCGATCTCAATTTGGCGCTTAGCAATCAGCGGTCTTGCAATTGAAGTACCCAGCAAATACTCACCTTCATAAACTGTATTGGCGCGGAACATCGGAAATACAAAATCACGCACAAACTCTTCACGCAGATCATCGATAAAAATATTCTCAGGCTTGATGCCAAATTGCAGAGCCTTCGTTCTTGCAGGCTCAAGCTCTTCACCCTGACCCAAGTCAGCAGTGAAGGTGACGATTTCACATTGATAAGTATCTTGTAACCATTTCAGGATCACACTGGTATCGAGACCACCTGAGTAGGCTAGTACGGCTTTTTTAATATCAGACATAGTTCCATTCAATCCAAAAAATAGTTAATCCAAACGACCGCAGAGCAAATACTCCATCAAGGCTTTTTGAACATGCAAACGATTTTCTGCTTCTTCCCAAACAACGCTTTGGGGACCATCAATCACTTCTGCAGTCACTTCTTCACCACGATGGGCTGGCAAGCAATGCATAAACACCGCCCTGGGTTTTGCTAAGGACATCAGCTCTTGAGAAACAATCCAGTCTTTGAATGCGCTCATACGAGTGGAATTTTCCTCTTCGTAGCCCATGCTGGTCCAAACATCCGTGGTGACTAAATCAGCACCCTTACAGGCTTCTTTAGGATCAGCGCAAATGGTCAAATGCTTTAAAGCATTGGTACCAATACGAGACATATCTAACTGATAACCGGCTGGGGCAGAGAAGCGTAATTGGAAATCGAGTTTCTCAGCAGCCTGCAACCAGGTGTAAGCCATATTATTGGCATCACCCACCCAAGCTACTGTCTTGCCCTGTATGGGGCCACGCGTCTCCACAAAAGTGAAGATATCTGCCAAGACTTGGCATGGATGGTATTCGTTGGTTAAACCATTGATTACTGGCACACGGGAGTTTGCAGCAAAGCGCTCGATGATCTCCTGACCAAAAGTGCGAATCATAATAATGTCAGTCATTCGAGAAATGACTTGGGCTGCGTCTTCAACTGGCTCACCCCGACCTAATTGGGTATCACGGGTATTGAGATAAACCGCATGTCCGCCGAGCTGATGAATGCCTGCCTCGAAAGACAGACGGGTTCGAGTAGAGTGCTTCTCAAAGATCATCGCAAGCGTGCGATCATGTAATGGATGCCAAGTCTCGTAGCTTTTGAATTTAGCCTTCAGCCAAGCCGCTCTCAATAAAAGGTAGTCATATTCCTCACGAGTCAGATCGGCAAACTGTAAGTAGTGTTTGACCTGCCCTGGGACCTGGGGTTTTGCCAGAGAAGTTTTGGTGGAGCTAGCTACTGCATTTTGAGCTTGCATTTTTTATACCAACATTCATCTACATAAAAATAATTACTAAAGTCATCTTAAGACCACTTTGCACTGTTAAGCTAGTGATCTGAGCTACTTTGATCCTTTACTCTAACGCTGACGCAAACTTGAACCACAAAAAGCTTTTTATTCAAGGCATTACAAGCTCAGGCAAGCCCTTTAGGCCCAGCGATTGGGCTGAACGCCTGTGCGGTGTGATGGCATCCTTCAGACCCCCAGGTGAATCTGGAGACCCTCGCTTTACCTACTCACCCTACGTAACACCTGTCCTGATCGCACAAGTCAAATGCGTTGTCATCGATACTCGATTGGGAGACCTCGACCCACGCGCACTCGACTTTGTCGTGAACTTTGCCAAAGACAATGGACTACCAATTGAAGAGGCTTGTGAGTTCGAGCCTCAATCACGCACCTAGTCTTAAAAACAAAAACCCGCTCGGATCAGGAGCGGGCTCAGGCAAGAACACTCCCTTGCCAGCCAGTAAATCTAAAAAACTTACGCTGCCATTGCCTTGATAGCTGCAGACAAACGGGACTTCTGACGTGCTGCAGTATTTTTATGAGCAATCTTCTTGTCAGCAATCTTGTCGATAGTAGCTTGGGTTGCTGCGAAAACTTTTGCAGCAGTTGCCTTATCACCAGCCTCAATTGCTTTACGTACTGTCTTAATAGAAGTACGCAGCTTAGAACGTAAGCTGGAATTGTGCTCATTCTGTTTTACTGCCTGCCGTGCGCGTTTACGCGCTTGTGCGGTATTGGCCATCTCTTTAAACCTTGCCTAAAAAATTACAAACTACGATTTGTTAAAAAATTCATTTGGACTGCCACCGTCTGACTTCCGTGAAGGAAGGAGTCCACCAAAACCCAAGATTTTACCCGAAAGGCTCAAAAAAGCCCAGTTGCTTGATAAATAGGGGAAAATCCCCCCATGAACCTGCTTTCTGCTGCCGCCAAAGTCAGTTCCCTGACCATGATTTCCCGTATTACGGGACTCCTCAGAGAAACGCTGATTGCCCGTAGCTTTGGGGCTTCAGAGTGGACAGACGCCTTTAATGTGGCCTTCCGACTCCCGAATTTGCTGCGGCGTCTCTTTGCTGAAGGGGCCTTTTCCCAAGCATTTGTGCCGATTTTGGGCGAGGTCTCCAGCCAAGGGGATGTAAAGCAGTCCCAAATCCTGATCAATGCGGTGGCAACCCTCTTGTTTTGGGCCTTACTGCTTACGGTCATCTTGGGCGTTTTGGGCGCCCCAGTTCTGATTATGGTGATTGCTACGGGTTTTGATGGTGGTCCCGCCTATGAGGCAAGCGTAGTCATGACCCGCATCATGTTTCCCTATATCGGCTTGATATCGATGGTCTCGCTCTCAGCGGGCATCCTCAATACCTTCCAGCGTTTCGCTATTCCGGCTTTTACTCCTGTTCTTCTCAATCTTTCCCTGATCGCTGGGGCGATTTTCCTCTCGCCACATCTGGCGCAACCCATTTATGGCCTCGCTTGTGGCGTTCTATTGGGGGGCGTTTTGCAATTAGCGATTCAGATTCCAGCCCTTTCTCGCTTGGGACTATTACCTCGCATCGCGCTATTGCCTGGCGTAATTGTGAGTGCAGCACGCAATCCCGAGGCTCGCCGAGTACTCCGTCTGATGGGCCCTGCAGTCTTTGCGGTATCGGTGGCGCAAATCTCACTCATTATCAATACCAATATCGCCTCTCGTTTGCCAGCTGGAAGTGTTTCCTGGTTGTCCTATGCAGATCGACTAATGGAGTTTCCCACGGCATTGCTGGGTGTTGCTCTCGGTACTGTTTTACTTCCCAGCCTCAGCAAAGCCAATGCGCAAAACGATTTAGAGCACGCTGGAGAATTGCTTATCTGGGGGCTGCAATTGACTTTCCTGTTGGCAGCACCTTGCGCAATCGCCCTCTTTTTGTTTGGGCAACCAATTGCGGCGACGCTCTATAACTACGGCAAATTTAATGCAGTCGATGTGGTGATGACCCAGCATGCCCTGTCAGCATATGGCGTCGGCTTAATAGGTCTGATCCTGGTCAAAATTTTGGCTCCTGGTTTTTATTCTCGGCAAGATATCCGCACGCCCGTCAAAATTGGTCTGATCGTCTTGGTCTGCACTCAGCTAGCTAATCTTATTTTTGTTCCTTGGCTAGGTCATGCTGGCCTGGCACTTTCAGTAGGAGTGGGCGCTTGCCTCAACGCTAGCCTTTTATGGATAGGCCTGAGAAAGCGCGGGGCTTTACCATCTCATCCTTGGGGGAAATACTTGGCCCAATTATTTTTTGCGCTCATCCCCTTCTCCCTGCTGCTGTATTACGCAGCTGGAGCCCATGACTGGATTGAGCTACGCTCGGCGCCCTGGACCCGTATTGGCTTATTAGCAGGCTGGTTAATAGCCGCCGGCGCCGTTTACTTTGCCGCCCTGGCTTTAGTCGGAATTCGCTGGCAAAAATTTCTGCGTCATGCAAAATAGGAGTTATGCCAACCCAACAACTCGACTACTTTGCCTCCTTAGTTGCTGAGGACGAACACCTCCCCTTAACTGAAGCGGCTATCGCAATTGCCCAGCACGCCTACCCCGACCTGGATGTGCAAGGAGTACTTGATCATATTGATCAAATGGCAGAGAAACTCAAGACTCGCATTACGCCAGAAACTTCTGCGATCCAGCGCCTGCAGATTCTGAAACATTACTTTTATACCGAACTTGGTTTTGGTCCAAATCCAAACGATTTCTACGCTCCCGAGAATTCCTATCTGCATCAGATCATTGATAACCGTCGTGGCATTCCTATTTCCTTAGCTATCTTGATGATGGAATTAGGCAATCAAATTGGCTTGAAGATCCGCGGGGTATCTTTTCCAAATCACTTCATGATGCGCATCTCCTTGCAGCAAGGCGAGATCATTATGGATCCGCTTACAGGCGCATCTCTCTCGAAAAACGAATTACAAGAGATGCTTGATCCATATCTAGATGCCAAGGGTTACCGCGGTGAGCTGAGCTTGCCCTTGAATATCTTTTTGCGTGCATCAAGCCCCAGAGAAATTCTGTCGCGCTTTTTGAGAAACCTCAAAATGATTTACTCCGAACATGAGCGCTGGGAGCGACTGCTAGGCGTTCAAGAGCGTCTAGTGATTTTGCTACCCGATTCATTGGAAGAAATTCGGGATCGCGGACTCATCTTTGCCCAACTAGAGTATTTGCGTCCAGCCTTAGCCGATATGCAGCGGTATTTGCGCGAGTCACCTGAGGCAGAAGATGCGACTGAAATTCGCGATCACATTGCTACTCTCGAGGGCCAAACCAAGCTGCATTGAAGCAACTTAGGATTTGGGCTTAAAGATTTTATAGAGACCAGCCAGAATCACGGGCAGTGCAGCAGCACCAACCCCAATTAAAACGATGATGTTGAGGTTCTGACGAATCACGGGAATATTTCCAAAAAAATATCCTGCTACTACCAGGATCACAACCCACAATAGTGCGCCCGTAATGTTGAATAATTGAAAGCGGGCGAAGTTCATCTCCGAGACGCCAGCAATGAATGGTGCAAAGGTCCGAATAATTGGCAAAAATCTGGCCAACACAATCGTCTTACCACCATGTTTTTCGTAGAAGCCGTGTGTCTTTCGCAAAGCCTTTTGGTCGATCCAACGCGATTGACTACTAAAGACCCGATGACCAATCCAGCGCCCAATGAAATAGTTCACGGTATTGCCCAATACTGCAGCCAATACCAAGCCAATCGACAGCGTACCCATATTGAAATGCTCTGTCGCACAATAGGCGCCGGCAATAAAGAGCAGAGAGTCGCCTGGCAGAAAGGGGGCAACTACTAAGCCCGTTTCTGCAAAGACAATAGCAAACAAAAAGCCATAAGCCCAGTAACCATATTGCGCAATGACTAAATCTAAGTGGCGATCAATGTGTAAAAACAGGTCGCCCAATTGCATTAAGGTATCAATCAATCTTTACTCCAATCATTTGCTTGAAAGTGATATTAACAGGCTGTGCGATCAATACATTGACCCTATAATTTGGTATGCAAACTGAACTTCACATTCAGCCCGAGCATTCACCAGTCTTATGTATTGTTGGTCCGACTGGCTCCGGCAAAACCCATCTAGCGATGATGCTAGCGGAGCAGGCTCAATCTCGAGGGAAAGCTCTTGAAATCATCAGCATGGATTCTGCCTTGGTCTATCGCGGTCTTGATATCGGTAGCGCTAAGCCCACGCTCGCCGAACGGGCTGCAGTACCCCACCATCTGATTGATATTCTGGACCCAACTGAGTCCTATTCAGCTGCGCGCTTTGCAAACGATGCAAAAAAACTCTGCACTACTATTCGTGAGCGCGGCAACATTCCAATCATTGTTGGCGGCACTATGCTTTATTGGCGGGCATGGGCCTTTGGTCTCTCGAGCCTGCCTCCGGCCAACCCAGAGATTCGTGCTCGTCTTGATGAAGAAGGAAAACAATTCGGCTGGCCTGCAATGCATCAAAAACTATCCTTGATTGATCCCATCACAGCGCAACGCCTCGAGGCAAATGATTCACAACGCGTGCAACGTGCTTTAGAAGTTTATGAGGCTACCGGCAAAACCATGTCGGCATGGTTGGCTGATGCGCCAATCGAAGATGGTCGCGAAGGCTCCGACATTCCTTCATGGATCACATTAGTTTCTCTAGAACCCAGTGATCGCGCAAAACTCCATGGCCTACTCGAGAAACGGTTCGATCAAATGCTCAAGCAGGGATTTATAGAAGAGGTCGAAGGCTTACGACAAAATCCCGGACTTCATGCTGACTTACCAGCGATTCGCTCAGTCGGCTACCGACAGGCATGGGAGTATTTGGAAGGTAAAACAACTTTGGAAGAGATGCGCTACAAGGCCTTAGCAGCTACCAGACAACTTGGTAAACGTCAGCTTACTTGGCTTAGAGCGATCGCAGGACGCAAAGTGTTTGATTCGTTTAACCCAAAAGAACTCGAAGCTGCTTTAGCGTACTGCCAAGAAACTCTAAAAATTTAGATAACGATAGTTTGTGGGGCGCCTGGTGGAAGTTCGCGCACTTCACCCACGACCCACGCTTTGAGCCCTTGGGTTGCTAATGAAGCAATCGCAGTATCAGCCTGATCAGGTGAGACGATCACCACCATCCCAATGCCACAGTTAAAGACCCGAACCATTTCTGCGTCGGCAACGCCGCCCTTCATTTGTAACCAACGGAAGAGTGCGGGCATTTCCCAGCTATCCCGATGCAAGACTGCTTGCGTATTTTCGGGAAGCACGCGAGGGACGTTATCCACCAAACCACCACCGGTGATATGGGCCATACCTTTAACGTTCAGCTCGCCAATTAACTTCAAGAGAGGTTTGACATAGATTTCAGTTGGAGCCATTACGACATCGCCGAGAGCCAGACCTCCAAGATCATCGCTTGGCTTTGCGCCGGCCCGCTCAATAATTTTTCGAACCAATGAGTAACCATTAGAGTGCGCGCCGCTAGAGGCGATCGCAAGCACGACATCGCCAGGGACAATGGTTGAGCCATTAATAATTTTGGATTTTTCAACTGCACCTACCGCAAATCCCGCAAGATCATATTCACCCGGAGGATACATGCCTGGCATTTCAGCAGTTTCACCACCAATCAATGCGCATCCTGCTAGCTCGCATCCTTTAGCAATGCCACCCACCACAGTTGCAGCAGTGTCTACTGTCAACTTGCCACAAGCAAAGTAATCCAAGAAAAAGAGAGGTTCAGCACCCTGGACCAGAATGTCATTGACACTCATCGCCACCAAGTCTTGGCCGATGGTGTCGTGGCGATTCCACTCAAAAGCCAAGCGAAGCTTAGTTCCGACCCCGTCGGTACCAGACACTAAGACAGGCTCCTGATAGCGCTTGGGCACCTCAAATAAAGCCCCAAAGCCCCCAATACCAGCTAAAACACCCTCGCGCATGGTTTTTTTGGCCAAAGGCTTAATCCGATCAACCAAATCATCTCCGGCGTCGATATCGACGCCAGCATCACGATAAGAAAGGCCCTTGGAGGATGAGGAACTAGATGAAGTCATGTCAGATCTGGAAGATTAGTAAAAAACAGCACTTGGTCGTTAGAATCATTGCATTCTAGAGGATCGGACGTGATGGCTGAAATTTTTACTCCTTTTTTAGCAGCATTTATTCTTGCTTACATTCTAAGACCCGTTTGCACGTGGCTTGGACGGCAGCGCCTGCCTCATCCAGTTGCCGCCTTAATTTCAATGGTACTGGGCTTAATCGTTCTGTTTTCCATTCTGGCACTCTTTGGCAGCCTCCTAAAACAAGAAATTCCCCTCATTCGCTCCCAGGCGCCCGATTGGATCCAAAACATCCAAGCTTGGCTTGAACCCAAGCTCGTCCAGTTTCATATCCAACTCGATTGGGGCAGCTTACAAACTTCAGCCACTCAAAAGATCACCCAACATCTCAGCGACAACGCCGATAGTTTGATGAGCACAACATTTGACACCGTATTAATGTCGGGCAGCTCCTTAGCAACTGCCTTTATCAATTCAGTGCTGATTCTCTTTGTAATGTTTTACTTGCTGCTCGATTGGCATCATTTTTTTCAGTTTCTCAAAAAGTTGATTCCTGTAAGAGCGCAAGCAACTGTTCAGCAATTAGCAATGCAAGCAGACGCTCTGTTATCCCAATATCTCAGAGGGATGTTCATTGTCATTACGATCATGGCTACTTACTACAGCTGCGGCCTTTCTCTTGTGGGCTTGAATGGCGCAATTCCTCTGGGTATCTTTACCGCATTAATGATTGTGATTCCTTACATCGGCATTGCTTTAGGTTTTAGCTTAGCCATCATCACAACCTTACTCCAATTCGGCGTCGATATTCACATGATCGGGGTCATGGCAGTTTATGGTGGTGGCCAAATGATCGAGGGCTTTTTTCTCACGCCACGCCTAGTGGGAGAGCGAATTGGACTCCATCCAGTAGCAGTGTTATTTGCCTTATTATTTTTCGGGCAATTGTTTGGTTTCTTCGGCGTATTACTCGCACTACCCATTAGCGCAGTGACATTGGTTCTCGTCAAATTTGCTTGGCAACGCTATCAACAGAGCTCTTGGTATCAGAAATAGACTGTAGTAATGAATAAGACCCCTCTACCAAGACAATTTGCTCTCGATCTCAGCCACACCCCTCCCGCAAGTCTGAACAATTATTTGCCTGGTAAAGACTTGGCTTTAGTGGATGCCCTTCGTAAATCCATTAGTCGCTGGCAAGATCCTGAGCATAATCACAATACCAACGCCCTTGATCAACGCTGGATTTATTGGTGGGGGCCACAAGGCTCAGGACGCTCCCATTTATTAAAAGCCATTAGCAATGCCGCAGCAGACTTAGGGCTAGCGTATTTTTCACTAACCCCCAATGAACCAATTTCTTGGGTCAATCTGGAAGAAAAAATAGTCGGCCTGAGCCAAGATACACGGCCCTCTGTTATCACCGTAGATGATGTAGATCAACTCGATGATCGTCAGGTTGCCGCCCTATTCAGAATTTTGAATAGTGTTCAAGCGAGCCAAGAAATCTATATATTTATGGCCGGTAGTGCTGCCCCTAATCATTTGCATTTACGCGAGGACCTACGCACTCGACTGGGCTGGGGTTTGATCTTTCAGACCCAATTACTCAATGATGATGAGAAAATACAAGCACTCGAGACTGCAGCGCGTGACCGAGGCTTAATGCTTTCTCCCGAAGTCTTGCCTTGGTTATTAAATCGGTTTTATCGAGATATGCCAAACTTAATGGCTCTGTTAGATGCTTTAGATGCCTATTCACTGGAAACAAAACGGGCTGTGACACTTCCGCTAGTGCGGGAACTTTTACAGTCAGGAAAAAATACTGCATGACCCAATTAGCGCTTTTTGATCTTGATCACACACTATTACCCTGCGATAGCGATTATGAGTGGGGGCAATTTTTAGCCCGCATTGGAGTTGTTGATAGCCAATACTATGCTGAGCAAAATGAACGCTTCTATCAAGACTATAAAGAGGGTAAGTTAGACATTGATCGCTTCTTACGCTTCGCTCTCAAACCCTTGTCAGAACATTCTCGTGCCCAACTCAAAGCATGGCACGATGCGTTTATGGATGAAGTCATCACCGGCAAATTAAGACCAGCAGCGCGCGATCTGGTTCGGCGCCATCAAGATGCTGGGGATATCTGCTGTGTTGTCACCGCAACCAATAGCTTTGTGACACGACCGATTGTGGAGCGCTTTGGGATTGAACATCTCATTGCAACCGAGCCAGCAACCGCCAGCCCTGCAGCAGACGCCCCATTTACTGGCGCAGTCCAAGGCATTCCTAGTTTTCGTGAGGGAAAGATTCTGAAAGTGAATGAATGGCTTCAGAGTCAGCAACTTTCTCTAGATCAGATCAAGAAAAGTTATTTTTATTCAGACTCTATTAATGATTTGCCACTCCTAGAAAAAGTGACGCATCCAGTAGCAACGAACCCCGATGAGCGTTTGCGTCAAGAAGCAAGCAAACGCAATTGGCCTATCCTCGATTTATTTCCTGAGCGATGAATTCATGATTACTAAATTCATTAAACGGATCATGCGTCGCGACCCTATGGAACGCGGTGCGCATATAGGCCCTGCACATGCGCCCAAAAGGATCCCTAAAAAAACCCATCGTATCGATCCCCATTTACTTTCAAAGAATGCCGTCAAAGTCACTCATACACTACAACAAGCAGGCTATGAGGCCTTTATTGTTGGGGGTGCAGTTCGCGATCTGGTTCTGGGTATCGGACCTAAAGATTTTGATGTAGCCACCAATGCCACCCCAGACCAAGTCCAGCGATTGTTTCGTAAGGCACGTTTGATAGGCAGACGCTTTCAGATCGTCCATGTGACTTTTTTTGGCAAGGCCCATCCAGAAATTATTGAGGTCTCGACCTTTCGCGCCTTGCTAGATAACGCTGGCGATCATGTCGCTGAGAGCGGTCGGATTTTGCGAGATAACGTCTGGGGCTCGCAAGGCGAGGATGCTGCTCGCCGCGATTTCACAATCAACGCCATGTATTACGACCCTGCTACCGAAACCGTACTCGATTATCACGGCGGTATGGCTGATATGCAAAAGAAAACCTTGCGGATGATCGGGGATCCGGCCAAACGCTATCGCGAAGACCCTATTCGGATGTTGCGAGCCATTCGGTTTGCAGCAAAAACGGGTTTTACTTTAGATTCTGCAACTGCGGCGCCCATCGCTGAATTGAGCGCATTAATTCATGATGTACCAGCAGCGCGCCTATTTGATGAAATTCTGAAACTCCTCATGTCAGGTTATTCCTGGGCAGCCATTCAAGGCCTGCGTGAAGCAGGACTTCATCATGGCCTGTTACCGCTACTCGATCACATTCTCGATAGCAAAGAGAGCTCCAAGACCGCCAATGATTTTGTCAAACTGGCTTTAGCCAATACCGACCAACGCATTCAGTCAGGAAAAAGTGTTTCGGCAGGGTTTCTTTTTGCCACCTTGTTATGGCCTGAGCTTTTAAAGAATTGGCAAAACAATATCGCCAGCGGCATGTCAAACATTCCAGCTTTGCATGCAGCCATGGATGACACCATTGCCGCCCAGAGTAGCGGCATGACCATTCAACGTCGCTTTGAGAGTGATATGCGCGAGATTTGGTCAATGCAGCCTCGCTTTGAAAAACGGGTAGGACGCTACCCCTTCCGCTTAATCGAATCCCCTCGCTTCAGGGCGGGGTATGACTTTATGTTGCTACGGTGTGCCACCGGGGAACAAAAAGCCTCTTTAGGTGAGTGGTGGACTAGCTTTATCGATGCCGACCCCGCAGGACAAGAAGCCTTGATGGTTTCAGCTAAAAATGAGGTGGGTAACTCGGTTGGCTCTCCCTACGGAGCCAAAAGACGCCGTCGCAGAAAACCCAAAAGCACTTTACCCACGGATAGTGGGGCAGGTTCAGCAGAAATATAAAAACTTCAGTAAAGTAGTTTCATTGCAAATTTGGAACTAACATGGCTCAAGCCTTTATCGGATTTGGTGGGAATATTGGTGATACGCGTCAGATCATCACTGATGCCATCGTTTGCCTAGCCCTACGTTGCGAGCTGACTATCACCGCCAAGAGTTGCTTCTATCAAAGCGCTCCAGTAGATGCTTTAGGCGGCGACTACATCAATGCAGTAGTTGAAGTGGATACCGAACTGAGCCCCTATGGCCTGCTCCATGTTTGCCAAACGATCGAACAAGAGTTTGGTCGCGAGCGTCCCTATGAAAATGCGCCCCGCACCTTGGACCTCGATATTCTCTTTTTTGAGGGTGTCACTCAAAATGAGACTAACCTAATCCTGCCCCACCCACGAATTATTGAACGTTCCTTTGTTTTGCTTCCCCTCCTAGAAATTGCCCCAGATTTCTTTGACCCTCAATTCGGGGAACTCAAGAGCCATTTACCCAAAGTTGCTCATCAACGAATCGAAAAACTCTCCTGTCGCAACTGTAATTGTGGTGAAAACACGGTTTATAGCCAATCGGTACAGTAATTCATTAAACTCACGCCATGGGTTACTTACAGGGCGACAAGCCAATCAACATCTCCAAACTTCTCTCGATGCATGCAGAGCGAGAGAAAATCACCATGCTGACGGCATACGATTCCACTATGACAGCACTTCTGAATCGCTGTGGTGTGGAAAGTATTTTGATTGGGGACTCATTAGGTAATGTGATTCAGGGTCAAAGCTCAACTACTCCTGTCACTGTAGAGCAAATGGTCTATCACACCCAGTGTGTCGTTCGTGCCAACACTCATGC
Source organism: Polynucleobacter paludilacus (assembly GCF_018687595.1). Classification (NCBI taxonomy): domain Bacteria; kingdom Pseudomonadati; phylum Pseudomonadota; class Betaproteobacteria; order Burkholderiales; family Burkholderiaceae; genus Polynucleobacter; species Polynucleobacter paludilacus. Next base: position 1,379,330 of record NZ_CP061298.1, read on the forward strand.
TTTTCTGATTGCTGATCTTCCTTTTGCTAGCTATGGCGATCCCATTCAGGCACTAGACTCTGCTGCGCAGCTGATGCGCGCTGGTGCCGACATGGTAAAGCTCGAAGGTGGCGGGGACTGGCAACTCGAAATCATTCAATACTTAGTCGAGCGTAGTGTTCCGGTTTGTGCTCATCTCGGATTATTGCCACAATCCATTCACTTACTCGGCTCATTTAAGGTGCAAGGTAAAACCAAGACTGCCGCGCAGATCATGCATGAACAGGCCCTTGCTTGTGAGCAAGTTGGTGCACAAATGGTTGTGCTTGAGGCAATCCCGTCTTCACTTGGTAAGCAAATCACTGAATCTGTATCAATTCCTACGATTGGCATTGGTGCCGGCCCAGACTGCTCTGGTCAGGTATTGGTGCTACAAGATATGCTGGGTATCAGCGCAGGACACCAACCAAAGTTTGTAAAAAACTTTGTGGAAGGTCAAGCTTCCATCGAAGGCGCGGTCAAAGCCTACGTTAGAGAAGTGAAATCAGGCAAGTTTCCAGGGCCTGAGCATGGCTATTCAGGCTAAAGCCCATTAGTTAAAAAAGCTTTTCACGCTCTCGAACCATCCCTTTTGATTCGGGTTATGTTTGTCACCACCGGATTTCAGGCTGTCATCAAATTTCTGCAGTAACTTCTTTTGCTCTTCAGAAAGTTTGATGGGTGTTTCTACAACAACATGCACGAAAAGATCCCCAAGCAATGAGGAGCGTAGACCCTTCATTCCTTTATGGCGGAGTCGGAAAGTTTTACCTGTCTGAGTGCCCTCTGGAATCGGAAACTCTACTCGACCTGATAAGGTTGGAACTTCAATTTCTCCACCCATTGTGGCAGTCGCAAAAGAGATCGGCATCTGCACATGCAGATCACTGCCATCCCGCTCAAAGACTGGATGCGGCCTTACCCGAACCTCGACATACAGATCACCGGATGGGCCGCCATTAATACCAGGCTCGCCATTACCCACTGAGCGTACGCGCATACCATCATCAATTCCTGCTGGAATTTTGATTTCTAAAGTCTTTTGTTCTTTTAACTTACCGCTACCATGACAGCTCTTGCAGGGCTTGGGAATGTATTCACCAGTACCGCGACACTTAGGACAAGTCTGTTGCATCGAGAAGAAGCCTTGCTGAATACGGACTTGGCCATGGCCATCACAAGTAGGGCATTTCTCTGGCTTACTGCCAGGCTCAGCGCCACTACCATGACAAGTCTTGCAATTGCTCCAGCTAGGTACTCTAATCTGCGAGGTGTAACCCTCTGCGGCCTGCTCAAGAGTAATGTCCATGTTGTAGCGCAGATCGGCGCCCTTATAGACCTGAGGGCCCGCTTGACGTCCACCAGCCTGACCAAAGATATCGCCAAAGATATCGCCAAAGGCATCAGCAAATCCACCTCCGCCAAAGCCACCACCAAACCCACCCATTGAAGGATCAACTCCAGCATGACCATACTGATCATAAGCAGCACGTTTATTGGAATCACTTAGGGTTTCATAAGCTTCCTTTACTTCTTTGAAGTCAGCCTCAGCACTTTTACTGTCCGGATTGCGATCTGGATGATGCTTCATCGCCAACTTGCGATAAGCCTTTTTTAACTCCTCATCAGTGGCGCTTCTGGAGACCCCAAGGACTTCGTAATAATCGCGTTTACTTTTAGACACAAACTGTTCCCTTTAACAAGCTGAAAGACACAAGTCGGCACGAGGCCGACTTGGTGTTATTTCACTACAAAATGACTTAGCAATTTACTATTACTTTTTGTCATCAACCTCTTTAAAGTCAGCGTCGACCACATCAGCATCAGCAGCGGCCGCTTGTGCACCGGGATTTGCTCCTGGAGCAGCGCCGCCTGCCTTAGCCTGCTCAGCAGCCATCACTTTTTCGCCTAGCTTCTGACTAGCTTTACCTAGTGCTTCTGTCTTGGCTTCAATGATTGCTTTATCACTACCTTTAATTGCATCATCAAGCTCTTTCAAAGCAGCTTCAATGGCTTCTTTTTCAGCAGCTTCTAGACCAGCACCATGCTCTTCTAACGCTTTCTTAGTACTGTGAGCTAAAGCATCAGCAGTATTACGAACGGTGACCAATTCTAAGGCCTTCTTATCTTCCTCAGCATTGGCTTCAGCATCCTTGACCATGCGCTGAATTTCTTCTTCGGTTAAACCAGAATTCGCCTTGATGGTGATCTTGTTCTCTTTGCCCGTGTTTTTATCTTTTGCAGTGACATGCAAAATACCATTGGCGTCGATATCAAAGGTTACTTCAATTTGAGGCTGGCCACGAGGTGCAGCGCCAATACCTTCGAGATTAAATTCACCCAAGAGTTTGTTGGCTGCAGCCATCTCACGCTCACCCTGGAAGCACTTGATGGTTACTGCAGGCTGATTATCTTCAGCAGTGGAGTAAACCTGTGAATGCTTGGTAGGGATCGTGGTGTTCTTTGGAATCATCTTGGTCATCACGCCACCCAAGGTTTCAATACCTAATGACAATGGGGTAACGTCAAGCAGCAAGACATCCTTGCGATCGCCGGACAATACGGAACCCTGAATCGCTGCGCCTACAGCCACTGCTTCATCGGGGTTCACGTCTTTACGTGGCTCCTTACCAAAGATGGATTTCACTTTGTCTTGGACCGCTGGCATACGAGTTTGACCACCAACCAAAATGACATCATCAATGTCACTTACATTTACACCGGCATCCTTGATTGCTGTTAAACAAGGGCCTGCAGTACGGTTAATTAACTCTTCGACCAAAGATTCCAACTTAGCGCGAGTTAACTTCAAGTTCAAATGCTTAGGCCCGCCTGCATCTGCAGTGACATAAGGCAAATTGATTTCGGTTTGCTGGGCTGATGACAATTCAATCTTGGCCTTTTCAGCAGCGTCTTTCAAACGCTGTAATGCCAAAACATCTTTACTCAGATCAACGCCCTGCTCTTTTTTGAACTCAGCAATAATCCAATCAATAATGCGCTGGTCAAAATCTTCGCCGCCTAAGAAGGTATCGCCGTTAGTAGACAACACTTCAAATTGCTTCTCGCCATCAACGTTCGCAATCTCAATGATGGAGACGTCAAAGGTACCACCACCTAAGTCATACACAGCGATCTTACGATCGACTTTATCTTGCTTGTCTAAACCGAATGCCAAAGCTGCTGCGGTTGGTTCATTGATGATGCGCTTCACATCTAAGCCAGCAATACGACCAGCATCTTTCGTTGCTTGACGCTGACTATCATTGAAGTAAGCAGGAACCGTAATTACCGCTTCGGTCACTTCTTCACCGAGGTAGTCTTCGGCGGTCTTTTTCATCTTGCGCAGAACTTCTGCGGATACTTGTTGCGGCGCCATTTTTTTGTCGCGAGCAGATACCCAAGCATCTCCGTTTTCTGCTTTGATAATGGCGTAAGGCATCAAGCCGATATCCTTCTGGACTTCGGCATCCTCAAACTTACGACCCATCAGACGCTTAACAGCGTAAACAGTGTTCTTAGGGTTAGTGACTGACTGACGTTTTGCAGGAGCACCAACCAATACTTCACCATCCTCAAGGTAGGCGATGATTGAAGGGGTGGTACGAGCGCCTTCAGCGTTCTCGATCACTTTAGGTGCATTGTTTTCTACAACTGAAACGCACGAGTTCGTGGTTCCTAAGTCGATTCCGATAATCTTTCCCATAATTGCTCCAATAATGAAATGGTTAGGTAATTTGTCTTACTTGCTACTGGTAATAAGTTGATACCCTCTAAATGGGGTTTAATGACTGGAATTCAAGGGCTGAAATACAAAAAAGGCAGAAATCTGCCTTTTTCTGGGTATTTCTAGTGAAAAACTGCTATTTTGGGGCGCTAACCGTTACTAAAGCAGGTCTCAAAACCCGGTCGGCAATGGAATAGCCACGCTGTAAGACCGAAACCACTGTGTTGGGCTCTTGCTCTGAAGGAACCGAAGCAATTGCTTGGTGGTGGTGGGGGTCAAATTTATCCCCTATCGCAGGATTAATCTCACTCATCTTGCCCTTTTCAAAGGCACTCAAAAGCTGCTTTAGGGTAATTTCTAGACCCTCTTTAAATGCCTTGGCATCAACCGCTTCGGCGCTGAGTGCGGCATAGAGGCTATCAGTTACGGGCACCAAATGCTCTGCAAAGCTCTCAATCGCAAACTTATGCGCTTTCGCGATGTCTTCCACTGCACGACGGCGAATATTTTCACCCTCAGCCTTGGCTCTCAAAAAATTGTCTTGGGCTTCAAGCAATTTTTGATTGAGCTCCTCAATCATTTGCTCAGGAGTCTGCGCAGTAATTTCTGGCTCGACTGGAGTTTGTGCTGGCTGATCAGATTCAGTGGAGGGATTTGGATTTTCAGTTGTCATGATGATGTTTTATTAAACCTTTGCTATCTAAGCAAGATGGGGGCAAGTTTGCCAATTTCAAGGGATATCTCTAAACAGCTTGGGTTTTCGCTAATTCTGCACGCTGATTTCTCAATGACAACTCATCAGCAGACTCGGTACCCAAAGACCAGCCCAAGAGGTGCTGCTCAGCAATATCTGCAAGTGCATCAATCCAGCTTGGATTGCTATTCAGACAAGGAATATAACGATAGTCCTTACCGCCATGTTCCAAGAAAATCTCCCGCGCTTCCATTGCGATCTCTTCGAGCGTTTCTAAGCAATCCGCAGGAAAGCCAGGGCAAAAGATATCAACCCTCTTGCATCCCTCTTTAGCTAATTTCTCAATCATGGGTGCGGTGTACGGCTTTAACCACTCCGCCCTTCCGAAGCGAGACTGAAAGGTAACCAGATATTCACCTGGCTCAAGGCCCAATGACTCGCCCAAGAGACGACCTGTTTTTAAGCATTCGCAATGATAGGGGTCCCCCTTCATGAGATTGCGCTTAGGCAAGCCATGAAATGACATGACAAAACGATCTCCTGCTACGAAATCGGGACGACCATCTTTTTCCCAGACACTGAGGACTTGATTGCGCAACGCTTGAATATAAGCTGGATGATCGTGATAGTGCTTGACCAAGCGGAGCTCAGGCTGGTCACGCCAGGTTTTTAGTATTCGAAAGACTTCATCAAAACTCGATGCGCTGGTCGTAGCGGAATACTGCGGGTAGAGCGGCAGCAATAGCAGACGCTCCATGCCTTGCTCTTTTAGACTCATGAGGACTTGCTCTGTAGAAGGCTCACCATAACGCATGGCCAGATCTACCAGCACCGTATGGCCTTGATCAGCAAATACCTCTGATAACTCTTTCGCCTGCAGTCTTGAGTAATGCATTAAAGGGGAGCCTAACTTAGGCAGCCAAATCGAAGCATATTTTTTTGCGGAGGCTCCACTGCGAATCGGCAGAATGATGCCGTTCAAAATGCACCACCAAATCACCCGTGGAATTTCTACTACACGAGGGTCAGATAAGAATTCTTTGAGATACGCTCTCACCGCTTTTGCTGTTGGAGCACTGGGTGTCCCTAAATTCAGCAACAACACTGCAGTCTTGGAAGCGCGTAAATGGGGATTGGTATTCAAGGCAGATATCTCATCAAAAGAATGTCATTAGGAGCTTAGTGCCCCTGATAATAATTTAGAAGTGATATCCACAATCGGAATCACTCTGTCATACGCCATACGGGTTGGGCCAATCACGCCTAAGGTTCCAACAATCTGACCATCGACACTATAAGGTGCACTGATTACAGCGAGATCCTCGTAGGGCAAGAGATCGCTCTCGCCCCCAATGAAGATCTGGATGCCATCGGCATGGCTCGAGACATCTAGGAGTTGCAACAAAACAGACTTCTGCTCTAAGAGGTCAAACATCTTGCGTAGCTTATCTAAATTAGAACTGAGATCGCCCACATTGAGTAAGCGACGCTCTCCAGACATGACTACATCGCTTTGCCCCATGCCGTAATCTGTCACTCCGCTTTGAAGGGCCAAAGCCATCAAGCCAGAAATATCACTCCGTAAGTTATCGAGATCAGATTTAAGATGATTTCTGACTTCAATAAAACTCTTGCCGGCAAACTGACTGTTAATGTAATTGCTGGCTTCAATGAGTTGACTGGGGGTGTAGTCCTGAGTAGTTGGCAGAATACGATTCTGCACATCACCTTCAGGAGTGACCACAATCAACAGAATCTTGCCTTCCCCCAAACGCAGAAATTCAATATGTTTGAAGACTTGCGCTCTTTTGGGCGTCATGACGACCCCAGCAAAATGGGTCAAATTAGACAGAATTTGTGCCGCTGAATTCATGACCCGCTGGGGAGAATCCGGCAGCAAGCCCTTTTCCATCTCCCGAGCAGCGATCTCCTCAAGAGGTCTAACGGTCACCATGGTGTCCACAAACAAGCGGTAGCCTCTGGGGGTAGGTATCCGGCCAGCGGAGGTATGGGGGCTAGTTACCAAACCCAAATCCTCTAAATCGGCCATCACATTACGAATCGTCGCGGCAGAAAGGTCTAGGCCCGAGAACCGAGAAAGCGTCCGGGAGCCAATCGGCTGTCCCTCTTCGATATAGCGCTCGATAAGGGTTTTAAGGAGGGTGCGAGAACGGTCATCCATGGTGGAAGGGATTGGGTGCCTATGGTTTAATCGTTATATGTTAAGCCCATCTGCAAATTCTCCTAAAAAAGCCTTTAAACGGATTGCCCTGGTTGGCAAATACCAGGCCGAAGGAATCCTGGCCCACTTACAAGACCTGGCAACGCTGCTTAAAAGCCTGGACTGCGAGGTTTATATCGAGGCAGGCACCGCAAGTCACTTGGGGCTGAAAGATTTTCAAAGCAAACAGGTCGCTGAATTTTCTGGGTCAATTGATTTAACTGTGGTCCTTGGCGGTGACGGCACCATGCTGGCGATTGGACGGCAGTTGGCTGGCAGTAACGTACCCTTGGTTGGCATCAATATGGGTCGCCTTGGGTATATGACAGACATCCCCATTCAAGATGTTGAAGCCGTATTGCCCAAAATCATTGCAGGTGATTACGAAGCTGACACTAGAACCCTGTTGGATGCAGTAGTGATTCGTAATCAACAAGAAATTAACCGCGCTCTGGCACTCAATGATGTTGTAGTGAATCGTTCTGGAATATCTGGCATGGTTGAGTTATCCGTCAGCGTAAATGGGTCCTTTATGTACAACCAGCGGTCTGATGGTTTGATTGTTTCTACTCCCACCGGCTCTACCGCCTACGCCTTGTCTGCGGGTGGGCCTATCCTTCATCCCCGTGTTGCTGGTTTCTTGCTCGTACCGATTGCGCCCCACTCCTTATCGAATCGCCCCATCGTTTTACCTGAGGATGTCACGATTAGTATTCAAGTGGTGGAAGGACATGAGGTGATTGTGAACTTTGATATGCAGTCCCTGACCAATCTACAATCCGGCGACATCATCGAAGTGAGTCAATCCACAAAAACCATCAGTCTTTTGCATCCTCGTGCTCATAGTGACTACAAAACTTTGCGTGAGAAACTGCATTGGAATGAGTATCCCTCGACATTCTGATGTTGCATTTATTTGTACGCTAGATCATGCTTCAAAATCTCGCCCTTCGCGACTTCGTCATTGTTGATCAGTTAGAGCTGGATCTTGCCTCAGGGTTTACTGTTCTGACTGGTGAGACAGGTGCAGGTAAATCCATTCTCCTAGATGCGCTTGACTTAGTTTTAGGCGAACGCGCCGATAGCAGCCAGATTCGAGAAGGCGCCCAACGCGCAGAAATCAGCGCCCTATTTCAAATAGCGGATGAACAGATTACCCATTGCAATCACTGGCTTGATGAGCAAGGCTTTCCATTGGGCGAGGAAGGTCGCACTCTTCTTCTAAAAAGAACGATTGAAAGTAATGGGCGTAGCCGCGCGTTTATCAACGGTAGCGTCGCAACCCTTGCACAACTGCGTGAAGCTGGAGATCAGCTAGTCGACATTCATGGTCAACATGCCCACCAACTGTTATTAAAAAGTGGTGCACAGCGTGAACTGCTAGATCGGCATGCCGGTCTTCTGCCACAGGTTCATGAGCTTGGTGAGCTCTACAAACAATGGAGTGACTCGCGCAAACGATTAAGCCAAGCAGAAAATGCAGGGCAGGATATCGAGCGTGAACGTGAGCGCTTGGAGTGGCAATATGAAGAACTCAAAGCACTTTCTCCACTAGAGGGTGAATGGGATGCCATTCAAGTGGATCATGCTCGCCTAGCCAATGCAGCCAAAATTATTACGGGCTGCCAAGAAGCTATTGATGGCTTGAGTGAATCTGAAAACTCTGCTGAATCGATTTTGTCTAAGACGAGTCTCAGTATTGGCAGTTTGGCTCAGCATGATCCCGCTCTAGGTGAAATCAGTCAAGCACTGGAGTCTGCTCAAATTCAGATGGATGAAGCAGTTCATGGTCTTAATCGCTATCTACAAAAGATTGACTTAGATCCAGAGCGCCTTAATCAATTGGAAGAGCGCATGCAAGCACTTCATGCTGCCGCCAGAAAATTTCGTACTGACACAAATCAATTACCTCAACTTTTAAGCGAAACCTCTGAGCGATTAGATGCCCTCAGTGCGTCGCAGAATATTGAAGCACTCCTTAATAGAGTACAAGAGCACCAAAGCCTATACCTTAAATCGGCAAAACTGCTTTCTCAAAAGAGAGCAAAGGCGGCGACTGAATTAGCTAAGTTGGTGACCGCAGCCATGCAGAATTTATCGATGGCCGGCGGACAATTGGAAATTGCTCTTAAGCCCTTGGATGAAGGCGCCTCATATGGACTGGAGCAAGTCGAGTTCTTGGTTGCTGGACATGCAGGAAGCACCCCGCGTCCTTTGGGTAAAGTGGCCTCAGGCGGAGAGCTGGCTCGCATTAGCTTGGCGATTAGCGTAATCACTAGCAAAGCTTCGTTCACACCAACCTTGATATTTGACGAAGTCGATGCTGGTATTGGGGGAGCTGTAGCTGAAACCGTTGGCAAACTACTCAGACAACTTGGTGAATCGCATCAAATTTTATGTGTCACTCACTTGCCGCAGGTGGCTGCTCAAGGGAACCAACATTTCAAAGTCAGCAAATCCCAATCAGGCGATAAGACACTGTCTCAGCTAAATGTCTTAGGTAGAAATGAAAGGGTGGAAGAAATTGCGCGTATGCTTGGTGGCGCAACCATTACCGATACCACCCGCCGACATGCTCGGGAGCTACTAGAGCAGAGTTGAGCTCTTGAAAACGCTTTCCCAAAGATTTAATACTGCAGATCTCGCCGCCATAAATTCTGGCTCTAATGCAATATCCATTCGTGTTTTTTCAAATCCATCTAAGCGCAAGCGGTGCTGCCTAGACCTAAACAGTCGATACGCATTCGAAACTGCCTGGGCAAGCTCTTCACTGATCAATCCCACCTTCGCAGCAACACCTAATAAGGCAATGTTTCCGAGGTTCTGAATGAGTTGTGGATATTGAGATGCATAGGCTAGGATGAAAAATTGAACGGTAAATTCAATATCAACCATGCCGCCAGCATCGTGCTTTAAATCAAACTCATCAGTTGCGTTGGGATGACCGGCATGGACTTTCTGTCGCATCTCTGAAATTTCTCGACGCAAGACATCGACATCACGTGCCTGACTTAGCACTGCTGAGCGAACCCTGTCAAAGAATTGACCGACCTGCTTGCTCCCAGCGCAAGGGCGCGCTCTAGTTAAAGCTTGATGCTCCCATACCCAAGCACTGTTATCACCCTCACGTAATTGATATCTTTTAAAAGCTTCTGCATTGGTTACCAAGAATCCAGCCGAGCCATTAGGACGTAGACGCGTATCAATTTCAAATAAACTGCCTGCCGAGGTATATGCAGTCAACCAATTAATCATTCGCTTAGCTAGAAGCCCATACATCTCTTGGGCTGCATAGTTTTGATCTTCCGCCTCGAATAAAAAGACCAGATCTAAGTCAGATGCATAACCTAATTCTTTGCCACCTAGCTTGCCGTAGGCAATCACAGCAAAAGGTGGCAGGGTGTCAGGATGTTGATCAAACTTCTTAGCAATACTAGGCCACACACGCTCAAATGCAGTTTGCACAATGAGGTCAGCTAATGCAGACAAATGATCACTAACCTTTTCTACTGGCAGTGCATTTTGCACTCCGATACCCAAATCAGCCAAGAGGGTAATAAATGTTTCAGTATGGTGCGTCACTCGCAAGACATCCATTGCCTGCTCAGTACCGCCCTCATGAGCCATCGCATCATCTAAACGTAAATTGAGATTCGCCTTGACCTCACGCCAGTATTCAACAGGCTCTTGAGTCAGCGCAAGCTCAGCACGTGGATTTAATAAGTGGTCTAACAGGTGTGGGTGACGAGTAAGATATGAAGCACCCCACTGAGAAGCCCTTAATAGTTGCAAAACATTCTGCAGCGCTTGCGGATACTCCGCCAATATTGCTAGATATGCTGTGCGTCCTGCTACAGCCTCTAGGAGATCAAAAAAACGTAAGAGCACTTCATCCATATTGGGCGATATTGCCGTGTCCATCTCCAAAAAATCAGCTGCTTTTCGGACCAGCTTTCTGACAATCCATTGACTCTTCTCTGGCAAAACTTTTTGCTTATGGCTTTCAGTCCAAACCTGCCAGCGCTTTAAGCTGTTCGGAAAGCTCGTTGCACTAGGTTGCCAATCAATCTCGATCATCTCTTGTTCTAGACTAGCGCCCGCATCCAAAATAAATGCTTTCTCAAAGTAGCGAGCCACTGCATTTTGGTGCTCGTCTAAGTGAGCCATGAAGGCATTTGCATTTTCGGGCATGGTTCCTAGATCCATACTCTCAGCCAAACGGATTCTGGAGTTTTGATCGTCTGGCAGGTAATGGGTCTGTTGATCCTCCCAAATCTGAATGCGATGCTCTAAACGACGCAGATAGACATAAGCTGCACTTAATTGATCAACCTCATCTTTAGGCAAAATTCCTTTTTGAGCGAGCAAATGGAGCACATCCCTCGTTGCCCGAGTTCGGAGTTGGGGCTCAGTGCCGCCGCGCATCAACTGAAACATTTGTGCCAAGAACTCAATTTCACGTATACCGCCGCGGCCTAACTTGATATCTCGAGAGCGCCCTTCGTGCTTTAGAGAACGGCGCTCAGCCTCTTGCTGGATTTGCCGGTGGAGCTGGCGAATGGCCGAGATGACTCCATAGTCCAGATGACGTCGATATACAAATGGTCGAATCAGCTGCTCTAATTCTTTTTCACAATGCGTAAAAGTATTTGATCTTGGTGATGGCGCAATTAATCTGCCTTTGATCCAAGCGTAACGCTCCCACTCACGTCCTTGCACAAGTAAATACTCTTCAAGCATCTCCAAACTGCAGACTAGAGGACCGGAGTCACCATTGGGTCGCAACCGCATATCAACTCTAAATACAAAACCATTGGCATCATGTTCGGCGAGGCATTTAATTAAACGTTTACCCATTCGGGTAAACCACTCGTGATGAGAAAGGCTTTTAGGTCCGCCTTGAGTCTCCCCTTCATGCTCGTAGAGAAAAATTAAATCGATATCCGAAGAGAGATTAAGCTCACGTCCACCAAGCTTGCCCATGCCTACTACCATTAAGGGCATTTCAAGATTGAGGTCGACGTTCCAAGGCAGACCAAACCGCTCCTTCAAATCAGCGCGAATGAATTCAATGCTGATATTGATAGCTGACTCTGCAAAAAGACTTAGGCTATGCGTTACTTCGTCTAAGTCAGCCAGGCCGTTGAGATCCCGAAAGCCGAGCCAAAGGATTAAGCGTTGCCTTACCAAACGCAGTTCGCTCATGAATTGCGCTTCATCGACCTGCTCTTTTTTTAGTAACTCCCGGCAGGGCTTCAGGAGAGCGAGAATTTTGTCTTCATCCACCTGGGTTGCGCCGACCTCGCCAAGCCACAACTCCCATTCAGGATGGGCACTCAGCCAACGCCCAGCAAAGGTCGAGTGCTTTTTTAAAAATTCCAGCTGGGCTTGAAAATCACGCATTCCCCCATCTTAATCGCTTCATTCCCTCAAGCCAGCAAAGAATAGTCATCTCCAATGGGCTGAAGGATAATAGCTCCCATGCTTCGAAATTTGCTTCCACCTGGTCTGCTAAATGCCTTTCAAAAATATTGGCAGGGCTCCGGCAATCTTTGGCGTAAACGACTTTTGATCTTAGTTACGGCTTTGATCATTTTCTTAGGCCTGCTCCATGCCGGCGTTCGCTACCTTGTTTGGCCTCGTATTGAGAAATCTAAACCCGCAATTGAACAACTACTAAGCACTCGCTTAGGTACGAATGTCACTATCGATCATCTTCAGGTTTCTTGGGATGGACTCAGACCTCAATTCTCGATTGAGGGATTGCGCTTTAATGATGCCAATCACTCATCTGCTCCACTCCAGATTAAAAAAATTCATGGGGAATTAAGCCTAGTCAGCTTTTATTATCTTCAGCCTTATTTCTATAAGCTGCAAATTGAAGATGCACAGATTCAAATCCAGCGCTCTAAAGATGGAGCAATCCAAATTGCCGGCATCACCATTAAAGATAGCTCGGATGATTTCTCGACGGGCAATTGGTTGTTTGCGCAAGATGATATTCATGTCAGCAATACACAGATCCATCTACAAGATTCTCAAGGCAAAGCACTGAATGCTGACGTTGAATTGGCAGATTTCCATTTAACCAACGGAATACGTAAACATGATGCCCTGATTCAAGCGAAAACTCCTTGGAATAATGGCTCACTAGAGCTAAATGCCCACTTCATTCATCGCTTTGGCGGACAAGCTGGAAATTGGCGTGATTGGGCTGGTGAATTTGCATGGAATTTTTCCGATCTTCAGTTCCAGAAAATGAGCCGTGATTTTGACATGCCATTTAATGTTCTTAGCGGCAACATGAGCTCAAAAGGTCATGTGAGCCTAAATGGTGGTAGGCCAGATGGCGGCCAAATGACCTTAATGGCAGATCAATTTAGGTTGCAACTAGCAAAAGAAGATACGCCGATTGAATTTAGTCGACTTGAAACTGAGCTCACCCAAGAAAGCGAAGGTCAACTGCTCTCGATCACCACCCAATCCTTTGCATGGCGTGAAATGAGTAGCCCAAGCAACTCGCCACTGCAACACCTGAGCCCCATGACATTTCGGTGGCTTCCTCCTAAGCCAGGTGAAGAAATTAAAGAGTTTGGTTTTAGCTCTCCCAAAATTTTGGTGAAGGATGTGACTCGCTTTGCATTAAACCTTCCGCTTTCCAAGAAAATTCATCAATGGATTGCAATTGCAAAAGCAGATGGTGAACTACAAGATCTGGATATGCATTGGGCAGAAAAACAATCTGCCCTTTCCAGCCTACCGATTCCAGGATCATGGCTCAACTTTAATAAGTTAGATTTCAGCATCAACGCCCGTCTGGTCGATCTCAGCTTTACTGGTATTAACAAAGACATCCCTAGCGTCTCCCATCTCACTGGGCAATTAGCTGGGGATCAGAAGCAGGGTGTGCTGACCCTAAATTCCCCCAAGCTAGAAATTGAAGTACAAGATTTCTTACTGGATCCAAAAATCAAACTGGATCAAGCCCAAGGACAAATCACTTGGAACAAACAGAGTGGGGGCTGGTTGATTAGCTCAAAAGCGCTGAACATTGAAAATGCGGATCTAAAAGCCAAAGCTAACTTTGCCTATCTGATGACAGGACCAAAGCAAGCCGATCATCTCAACTTAGATATTGATTTTCAGCAAGCAAATTTGGTCAATGCTTACCGCTACCTGCCAGTGACAATGTCAACGGATACCAAACTGTATTTAAGTAAAGCATTTGCAGCAGGCAAGATTGAGAATGGAAGTCTTCACATCAATGGAGATCCCAATAGCGCCCCATTCCCCCCAGGTAGCGCAGGAGAGTTTGCTCTGACCTTTCCCATTAACGGGGTGACATTCAGGCCAGCTCCATTAGTAAGTCCCGAGCAAGGAGTGTGGGGAGACTTTACGAATATTGTTGGAACGATCAGCATGAAACAATCTGCCTTAAATGTGGATATTTCACAGGCCAATCATCAACAGATCAGCATAAGCAATATCAATGCACAAATACCCAATGTGAGCGCCAATCAACTAGCGCTTGCTTTAAATGGCAATGCCAAGGGCCAAGCCCCTCAGATGTTGGACTATCTGTTTGCATCGCCTTTTGGCAAAAAACGTCCAGAGTTTGAGAAGAATCTCAAGCTTGCAGGTCCCCTTGACCTGAATCTCAAGCTACAAGTTCCACTGAACAACAGTGACGATACAAAAATAGATGCACTTCTCAGTCTTGAAAACAATATGGCGCAGTGGGGCAATATTCCGCCGCTTGAACACTTGAATGGCAAAGTACGCATCACTGAAAGTAACCCTGAATTTGAGGATGTCAGCGCTCAATTTTTGGGCGGCTCAATCAAAATGGCGAGCGCACCATCATCAACAGATAAACAAAATTTCACCATTACTGGCGACCTCAGCGCAGATTTTATAAAGAACTACTCCTCTGAAATTTCAGAGTCAGTAAGAACATTATTGAATGGCATGAGCGGAATTGCCAAATATGATGGCCTGATCAGTTTCAGCAAGGCAGGTAGCGAAACAAAGCTGAAGCTCAATCTAGACAACTGGGCAAGCAATACTCCGATGCCTCTCAAAAAACAAAGGGGCGCATCCTTACAAGGCGAGTTGCTTTTACAAACCTTTGCTAAAAAAACCAATCCGGATCGGCTTAGCTGGTCTGGAAACTTAGGCAGCCAGCTCTTTACTCAAGGCGCACTAAATCAGAATAACGATTTACGTTATGCGATCGGTATTGGCGGGGTCGCAGCGATGCCCTCACAAGGCTTGAATTTAGGCATTCAAGTCAATGAACTTAATTTCGATACATGGCTGGCATTTTTGTCCGCCAATAGAGCTAAAACACCTCCAAGTAAGAGTCCAACGAGCTTATCCGATGGCATCCAAATCAACGCTCAAGTCAAAGCATTGACCGCCGCAGACTATGTTTGGCCCAATCTCAGCCTCACTGCAAGCCTCAAAGATAAGAGTTGGAAATTGAATTTGAGCTCTCCCAAAATAACCGGGCAAGTTCTTTACAGTGAGCCATCCTCTGCTCTACCAAGTGGCATGATCAGCGGTCATCTTGATCTTCTGAAATTGATTGATGAGCAAAACCCTAAAGCCGTCTCTAAGGATAAAAAAGTAGCAACGCCCAACACCAAGCTTTCGCCAAACTCTATACCCAGCCTAGATCTGACGGTAGATAATTTTGTTTGGGAACGAGCCCAACTTGGTCTAGTCAAAATTAAAAGCCAAACCACCAAGAATCTGCTCAACCTAGAAAAGCTGCAGGTTATTAATCCACAAGACAATGCGACAATTACCGGCCAATGGAGCATCGATCCTCGAACAGGTCAACAGAAGACATCACTTATTCCAGATCTCCAAATTAAGGATGCCGGTCAAATCATTGCGCACTGGACTCCAGCAAAATCGGTTGAAGGTGGTCAAGGCCAATTGACTGGCAAGCTAGAGTGGATTAGCAATCCCTTCTCACCTGATTTTCAAACTTTGAGCGGACAGCTGAATCTCAAGCTAGAAAAGGGGCGTCTGCTCGAGGTTAATTCCAGCGCAGCCCAAATCCTGAATGTATTGAGTTTACAAAGTCTATTTAAATTCGCCACACTGGACCTGCAAGGCAGCGTCGGAAATCTCGTGAGTAAAGGCACGGCTTTCAACACCATCAATACCACTTTCAATATCCAAAATGGCATTGCCAAGACTGATCAGTTTGTGATGATTCTAGATCAGGCGCGCGTTGCGATGAATGGGCAAATTGATGTCCCTAAGCAAACACAAGATTTACGGGTGACCATTTTCCCAACGATCGACGCCACTGCGGGCTCACTCGCTCTGTTTGCGATTAACCCAATCGTTGGCCTGAGTGCTTTAGTTGGTCAATACTTAGTAAGCAATCAAATCAATCGCTCGATGCAATCAGACTATCTCATTCAAGGATCATGGAGCAATCCAGAGGTTGTACCACTGAATCAACAAGGGCAGCCTTTGGATCAGAAAACTTTGGACACAATTCGTAAAAAAGGTTTGCTGAAAGAACAGAGTAAGCCAAACTCTTCAGGCAATCCCACCCCCACTCCAGCCCCTGTGGCCGCAAGCCCGGTTGAATGATTTCTCTATACTCAATATGAATTCATCCGAAATCCAGATTGCTGCCATTCAGATGGTATCGACGCCAGTGCCTCAAGAAAATCTAGAGACGGCAGCTCGACTCATTAAAGCAGCAGCAGACGCAGGTGCTCAGGTAGCAGTATTACCGGAATATTTCTGCCTCATGGGTTTGAAAGATACCGACAAGATCCAAGCACAAGAAAAAGCGGGTGTTGGTCCGATTCAGGAAGCGCTCAGCTCCTTGGCAAAAGAGCATGCTATTTACCTATTTGCCGGCACAATTCCACTGCAGGCGAGTGAGAACAATAAAGTTCTGAATACCTCCCTCGTTTTTAGTCCTACTGGAGAGCAAATTGGGCGCTATGACAAAATTCATTTATTTGGATTCGAGACCTCAACCGAAAGATATGCCGAAGCAGAAACTATCGAGGCCGGAAGCCAGCCAGGCGTAATTGATTTAAATATTGACGGCGGACATTGGCGGTTTGGTCTCAGCATTTGCTACGACTTACGCTTTCCGGAGCTGTATCGCTCCATTGGCCCAGTCGACTGTCACATTATTCCAGCCGCCTTCACCTATACCACCGGAAAAGATCATTGGGAAATCTTATTGAGGGCGCGTGCAATTGAAAACCAATGCTATGTACTTGCTTCAGCCCAAGGCGGTCAGCATCTCAATCAACGACGTACTTGGGGCGATAGTATGCTGATTGATCCCTGGGGTACGGTTCTTGCCCATCTACCCGAGGGGGAAGGCTTTATTTCTGGGATACTGAGCAAAGATAGGTTAAACGAGGTACGCTCTAAGTTACCGGCCTTGAAACATCGCAAGCTTGAATGACATGAACACACCCGAAGCATTATTTCCTAGCAGTTGGACCCAGGCCAAGAAACAACCTGAACTACTAAAGCTCGCAAAAACGATTTTGCTTGAACCTACCGGTTTAACTGAGCAAGATCTTCATCGCACCTTCGGCAATATGTTTACACATCGCCTTGATGATGCTGATCTTTACTTTCAGCACACTCGCAACGAAAGCTGGAGTCTTGAAGAAGGAATTGTGAAATCAGGAAGTTTCAGTATTGACCAGGGTGTGGGTGTGCGGGCAATTTATGGTGATAAAACAGCCTTCGCCTATTCCGATGAAATGAATCTAGAGGCCCTGAATAAGGCTGCTAAAGCAACTCGAGTCATAGGCCCACAAGGCGGAAAACAAGCACTTGGCAGCAAAATTTTCATTCCCACTTCTAATGAGCTCTACTCCGATCTCAATCCCTTAGACTCATTGCAGCCTAAAGAAAAAATTGCACTGCTCGAAAGCATTGAGCATCGAGCAAAAGCGCGTGATCCTCGCATCATTCAAGTAATGGCGAGTCTCGCTGGTGAATTCGATGTGATCTTGGTGGTGCGTTCAGATGGTTTGCTAGCTGCTGATATCAGGCCACTGGTTCGGATTTCGGTTCATGTCATTGCAGAACAGAATGGTCGACGTGAATCTGGCTCCTCTGGTGGCGGGGCGCGTCATGACTATTCTTACTTCAATAGCGAGCTGGTAAATCAATATGTCGATGAAGCCGTCGATAGTGCTTTAGTGAATTTAGATTCCAGGCCAGCACCAGCAGGTCAAATGACGGTTGTGATGGGCCCAGGATGGCCTGGCGTTTTATTACATGAGGCTGTTGGACATGGCCTTGAAGGAGACTTTAATCGTAAAGGATCCTCTGCTTTTGCAGGGCGCATCGGTGAGCGGGTTGCTGCCAAGGGCGTCACTGTTGTTGATGATGGCACTCTCTCAGGCCGCAGAGGCTCCCTCAATATTGATGACGAAGGTACTCCGACACAATGCACCACACTCATTGAAGACGGGGTTCTCAAAGGTTACATTCAGGATAGCTTGAATGCCCGCCTCATGAATATGCCCTTAACGGGCAATGGTCGACGTGAGAGTTTTGCATCCTTGCCAATGCCCCGCATGACCAATACTTATATGCTTGCTGGGAAAGATGATCCGGAAGAAATCGTGTCCAGCATCAAACGGGGTCTGTATGCTGTCAATTTTGGTGGTGGTCAGGTCGATATTACAAGCGGTAAATTTGTCTTCTCGATCTCAGAAGCCTATTGGGTCGAAAACGGCAAAATCCAATACCCCGTCAAAGGTGCCACCATTATTGGCAACGGGCCGGAATCCCTAAAGCAGGTTTCCATGATCGGAAATGACCTAAAACTGGATGGCGGTATCGGGGTTTGTGGCAAGGAAGGCCAGAGCGTTCCGGTAGGGGTTGGCCAACCCACTTTACGCATTGACGGCATGACTGTCGGTGGTACGGCTTAATACGGCTTAAAATAGTCGCATGAGCCAACAAAACACCAACCCCGCTAATTGGTATGCCGCCGTTGACAAAACGTCGGATACCGACGACCAACGCATTCATAACATTACGGTTCTGCCTCCGCCAGAACACTTGATTCGTTTCTTTCCGATTTCGGGCACATCAACTGAGGCACTAATCAGCAAAACTCGTGTCAAAATTCGGAACATCATTCACGGTAAGGACGATCGCCTCTTAGTCATCATCGGCCCCTGCTCGATTCATGATCCTAGAGCTGCTTTGGAGTATTGCCAGCGTCTTTTAGCTGAACGTGAGCGTTTTGCGGGCGAACTTGAAATCGTCATGCGTGTCTATTTCGAAAAGCCCCGCACTACAGTTGGTTGGAAAGGCTTGATCAACGATCCCTACCTCGATGAGAGCTATCGCATTGAGGAAGGTTTGCGTATTGCGCGTCAAGTGTTGATGGAAATTAATCGTCTTGGTATGCCCGCTGGTAGCGAATTCCTGGATGTGATTTCGCCACAATATATTGCTGATTTAATTTCTTGGGGTGCAATCGGCGCACGCACCACCGAGAGCCAAGTTCATCGCGAACTCGCTTCTGGTTTATCTGCTCCAATTGGATTTAAGAATGGTACAGATGGCAATATTAAAATTGCTACTGATGCAATCCAAGCAGCAAGTCGTCCACACCACTTCTTATCAGTCCATAAAAATGGTCAAGTCTCTATCGTTGAGACCAAAGGCAATAAGGATTGTCACGTGATTTTACGTGGTGGTAAAGAACCAAACTACGAAGCCCAATATGTTCAAGCTGCCTGCGCTGAGCTCGAAGCAGCAAAGCTTCCAGCCAGTTTGATGGTTGACCTATCCCATGCAAATTCAAGCAAAAAGCATGAGCGTCAGATTATTGTTGCTGAAAATATTGCTGAGCAAATTGAATCTGGTTCAAATCAAATTTTTGGCGTGATGATCGAAAGTCACATTAAAGATGGTGCACAGAAATTTACACCAGGCAAAGATGATCCAAATCAACTCGAGTATGGCAAGAGCATTACGGATGCCTGTATTAACTGGGAAGACTCAGTAAATGTTTTAGAAAGATTGGCGCTTGCAGTAAAAAATCGTCGCAAGCTAAAGAAATAAATAAGCTCTTTGTTCAGATTAAGAGACTAATTTATTTAGTCTCTTTTTTTTCGTGCTTCCACAATACATCTTGTCCACCAGCAGCTCGATTTAAAACGCGAGCTAGAACAAATAAAAGATCGGATAGTCGATTGAGATACTGGCGTGGGGCATCATTGATTTCAACATCCCACCCTAAACGAACCACTGACCGTTCAGCACGACGACATACTGTTCGGCAAATATGTGCTTGTGCAGCTGCCATAGTGCCGCCAGGAAGAATGAATTCTGACAGGGGCTCTAGAGTGGCGTTGTATTGAGCAAGCCATTCATCCAAACGGCTCACTTGCTCATCTTTGAGCAGGGTGTAATTTGGAATACAAAGCTCGCCGCCCAAGTCGAACAAGTCATGTTGCACTTGCAGCAATAGATCCTGAAGGGCTTGAGAGACACTACTTGGTAATGGGGTTGCTAACAAAACCCCGATTTCGGAGTTCAGCTCGTCGACATCACCCATGGCGCAGATCCGCAAATGGTCTTTTTCGACCCGGCTGCCGTCGCCCAAACCAGTCATCCCGGCATCACCCGTTCTGGTCGCAATTTTTGAAAGTCGGTTACCCATGAACTCATTATAGGTAAATGGCTAAAATAGCAGTTATGAATATGGTCGCCCCACCCCCTGATCTCGCAATCATTAGCGCTTTACAGACTAAGCTGGTTGCCGCCCTACGACCAATCCTGCCTGAAGATGGCCTCCTTTGGGAGCCTGAAGACACGATTCCCTATGAATGTGATGGCTTAGCAGCCTATCGTAGGATGCCTCTAGCCGTTGCATTGCCAGAGACTGAGGCTCAAGTTGCTCAAATTCTGAAGATTTGTCATGCCATGAATATCCCTGTTGTTCCAAGGGGGTCTGGCACCGGCCTTTCAGGTGGAGCAATGCCAATTTCCCAAGGCTTAGTCCTCTCTTTAGCAAAACTCAAAAAGATTGTCAGTATTGACCCTTTTACTCGCACCGCCGTTGTTCAGCCAGGCGTTCGTAATCTAGCAATCTCTGAAGCGGTTGCACATTTAGGCTTGTATTACGCGCCCGATCCTTCATCCCAAATTGCCTGCTCGATTGGCGGCAATGTGAATGAGAACTCTGGAGGGGTGCACTGCCTGAAGTACGGCCTAACCCTTCACAATGTTCTACGTGTTCGTGCCGTACTCATGAATGGCGAAATCGTTGAGTTTGGTGGACTAGCCCCAGATGCACCAGGATTAGATTTAATGTCGGTGATGATCGGTAGCGAGGGCATGCTCGCAGTGGTAACTGAAGTTACCGTAAAGCTCGTACCTAAGCCCAAACTCGCAAGAGTCATCATGGCTAGCTTTGACGATATTGAAAAAGGTGGCAATGCCGTTGCAGCCATTATTGCCGCAGGGATTATTCCTGCCGGTTTAGAGATGATGGACAAAGCAACTACACGTGCCGTAGAAGAATTTGTTCATGCAGGCTATGACCTCGATGCGGAAGCGATTCTGCTCTGCGAATCCGACGGCACTCCAGAAGAAGTTGCTGAAGAAATTGAGCGCATGACCGAAGTTCTGAAAAAAGCTGGGGCCAGTGGCATTCAGATCTCACGTGATGAAGCTGAACGTTTGAAGTTTTGGAGCGGGAGAAAAAATGCTTTCCCTGCAGCTGGACGCCTCGCAGCTGACTACTACTGTATGGATGGCACCATTCCTCGCCGCCACATCGCTACTCTCTTGAAACGCATTCAGGGGATGGAAAAGAAATATGGCCTTGGTTGCTTAAATGTATTTCATGCGGGCGACGGCAATATGCATCCGCTTATTTTATTTAATGGCGCCGATCAAGACGAATGGCATCGCGCTGAAGACTTTGGTTCTGAAATTTTAGAAGCCTGTGTTGAATTGGGTGGCACGATTACAGGCGAGCATGGCGTTGGTATCGAGAAGATCAATACGATGTGCATTCAGTTTGGTGAAGGTGAACGCGAATCGTTTTGGGGCGTAAAAAATGCCTTTGATCCAGATAAATTACTCAATCCAGATAAAGCGATTCCCACACTCAATCGTTGTGCAGAATACGGTCGTATGCGGGTTAGCAAAGGAATCCTCCCTCACCCAGAGTTGGAGCGCTTTTAATGAGTCCTGCAGATTCCCAGCAGCATATTGAGTCTTTTCGTAAACAGATTCTCGAGGCAGCACAATCTAAAACGCCTTTGTCCATTGAGGGTGGCGGCACCAAAGCATGGTACGGCAACCCCAATTCATTTTCTAAGCTCAGCACCAAAGCTTATAGCGGCATCCTCGACTATCAACCTGAAGAGCTAGTAATCACGGCTTGTGCCGGTACTCTACTAAAAGAAATTGAAAGAGTCCTGTCTGAGAAAAATCAAATGCTTGCCTTCGAGCCCCCACATTTCGGTGAAGGCGCTACGCTTGGAGGTGTCATCGCGGCAGGCTTAGCTGGTCCAGCTCGTATCAGCGTAGGTAATTTACGTGACTTTGTTTTAGGCGCTCGCATCATGGATGGCAAGGGTCAAGATTTATCTTTTGGCGGTAAAGTGATGAAAAACGTAGCAGGCTATGATGTATCTCGTCTCATGCCGGGATCCTTAGGTACTCTTGCACTCATCCTAGAAGCATCAGTCAAAGTCTTACCAAAGCCCGCTGCTAGTACGAGCATTCGCTGTCAAATGACGCAAGCTGCTGCTTTACAAAGCTTGAATGAATCTGCCGGTCAACCTCTACCCCTATCTGCAAGTTGCTGGATTGGTAAAAACCAAGCCGATAGCTTTGGTGAGCTCACTATTCGATTGGCAGGAGCAGAAGCAGCGGTTTATGCCGCAAAAATATCCCTGTGTTCCAGTCTCAACGCGAAAGAGCTGGATACAAAAGAGGCGGAAGCTTTTTGGAGCAATCTTCGAGAACAGCAGTTGCCAGACTTTACAAGCCTGGCAGCGGATGAAACGCTCTATCGCCTCGCCTTGCCTGCAGCCTGTGGTTCGCTTGAACTCAACAATATGTCTGATGACATTATTTTGGAGTGGCATGGTCAAGAGCGTTGGCTAAAAGGTCTGAGTGATGACGCCACTTTTAACGCTCTAAAAAAAATTGCGAGTGCTCATGGTGGACATGCAATGCGTTTTCGTCAGGGCTCGAATGTGAATCCTGCAAATCAACGCTTTACTCAGCTCAGTGAACAAAGTCATTCGCTAGCGCTTGAGCCAATTCAGACTAGGCTCAGAGCTAGCTTTGACCCTTCCGGTGTTTTTGCCACCCATCGTCTTCCATAAGCAATCCATGCAAACTGAACTCGCTCCCCAATTTCAAAATACCGCTGAAGGTTTAGAAGCCGCCCGAATTTTAGGTAAATGTGTTCATTGTGGATTCTGTACAGCTACCTGCCCTACATATCAACTTCTGGGCGATGAGCTGGATGGACCGCGTGGACGCATCTATCTCATCAAACAAATGGCTGAAGGTCAAGCACCTACTGAGAAGACCCGGCTGCATCTTGATCGCTGCCTAACCTGCCGCAACTGTGAAAGCACCTGTCCTAGCGGTGTTCAATACGGCAAACTCATCGATATTGGGCGTCAATGGGCTGAAGAAAATACCCCTCCACGCCCACTGAAAGATCGTCTCACCCGTTGGACTCTCAAGGAGGGATTAACTAGTCCCGTCCTGATGAAGACAGCAATGAAATTGGGTCGTCTAGTACGCCCCATTCTGCCGCCTAGTATGAAGCGAAAAATTCCGCTCCTCAAGAATAAAGCGCTTCACCCTAATACCAACCCTCACCATCGACCCCAAACAGAGCATGCTCGGAAAATGCTCTTGTTGGAAGGTTGCGTTCAACCCGATATGCTGCCGAATGTGAATTCTGCTACCGCTCGGGTATTGCACGCGCTGAATATTCAACTGATTAGCGCGCCTAAGGCGACCTGCTGTGGCGCTCTGCGTTATCACCTCAATGATCAAGTCGGTGGTTTAGGTGATGCCAAACAAAATATTGATGCCTGGTGGCCTTTAATTGAGTCTGGGGTCGAGGCAATTGTGATGACCGCCTCTGGTTGTGGTGTGATGGTCAAAGATTATGGGCACCTCTTAGCTGATGATCCAATATATGCAGCCAAAGCAAAAAGGGTTTCAGAGCTAACGAAAGACATCTCCGAAATCTTGCCTTCACTCCAAAATGAATTACTGGAATTGATTGGTAGCGACCAGAAACCAGGTGTGGTTTATCACCCACCCTGCACCTTGCAACATGGCCAACAAATCCGTGGTCAAGTTGAGAAATTACTGACCAGTTTAGGTGTGGGAGTACGATTGTGTGCGGATAGCCATTTATGCTGTGGCTCAGCTGGTACCTATTCAATTACACAGCCTGAACTTTCAGAGCAATTACGTAAACAAAAATTAATGCACTTGCAAACTGCATGCGATGAATCGGATGCTGAGTTGATCGTGTCAGGAAATATTGGCTGCATTGCCCATCTACAACAGGATCAAACTCCCGTTATTCATTGGATAGAATTGGTCGATCAACTCCTTACTCAACAAGCAGAGAAAAAATGACGCTGATTGCACCCCATCTTGAACAGGTTCGTCGACGGGTTCAAGATGCAGCCTTAGCAGCCCAGCGCAATCCCAGCAGCATTACTCTGATGGCGGTAAGTAAAACTTTTCCCATCCAAGATATTGCGCAAGCCATTGCAGCAGGTCAAACGGTATTTGGAGAAAACTATGTGCAGGAAGGGATCGAGAAAATCCAAATGCTCGCAGCTTTCCGCCCCAAACTCGAGTGGCATTTTATTGGGCCACTCCAAAGCAATAAAACGAAAGATGTAGCGGCTCATTTTGATTGGGTGCATAGTATTGACCGCCTCAAGATTGCTGAGAGACTCTCTATTCAACGCGGGGAGCTTGCTATTCCCAAGAAGCTGCAGCTTTGTGTGCAGGTCAATGTCAGCAATGAAGACTCCAAAAGCGGCATCCCTTTAAAGGAAGCAGAAACACTCTGTAGCGCCATTGCCCAATTACCTCACGTTTCCCTAAGAGGTTTAATGGCTATTCCTGCGCCGACCTCAGATCTCATCATTCAGGGACAAGCTTTTGAGGCGGTAGAGGATTGCTTCAAGCAAATTCAGATCAAATACTCAAAAGAAGTAGGATTTCAAGAATTTAATACCTTATCAATGGGAATGTCGGATGATATGGAGTCTGCAATAGCCCATGGGAGTACGATTGTCCGAGTGGGTACCGCGATATTTGGTAAGCGAGATAAGATAAGCGCATGACAAACAAAGATCAATTTACGAACGATATTCATATCACCTTCATTGGTGGTGGCAATATGGGCCGCGCCATGATTGGCGGCCTTCTTCATGACGGCCTTCGCTCAACTCAGGTATCGGTGGTTGAAGCAAAAGCTGACACGGCAGTAGCTCTCATTAACGACTTTTCAATTAAGCTGATCACTTCGATAGATCAAATCGCTTTAGATGCTGCCAAAAATAATGTCATCGTCATGGCAGTCAAGCCCCAAGACTTTAAAGTGGTTTCTCGTGCTCTCAGCACTCAACTTCAAAACTCTCCAGTAAAACCTTTAATCCTCAGTATTGCTGCAGGAATACGCACCGCTGACATGAACCACTGGCTTGCTCAGTCCCGTTGTGTTCGAGCAATGCCCAATACTCCTGCCCTCATTGGAAAAGGCATCACTGGTCTATTTTCTGAGACTGGCGTTAGTCAGGCTGACCGTGAATTAGCAGAAGGCATTTGCAAGGCGGTTGGGCAAACAGTTTGGGTAGATGAAGAGCCACTTTTGGATGCCGTGACTGCCTTATCTGGCAGCGGCCCCGCTTACGTATTTGCTTTTCTGGAAGCATTACAAGCTGGCGGCGAAAAACTCGGGCTAGATTCAGCAACTGCGCGCAAGTTGGCTTATGCGACGCTTGAAGGCGCATCTCAACTCGCCAATCATTCTGTAGAGAGTGCCAGCGCCCTCCGTGAAAGGGTTACATCAAAAGGCGGTACTACTGCTGCCGCCTTAGAGGTACTTAAAGATTTAGACTGGCAAGCCATACTTGGAAAAGCCCTTGCCGCAGCCCAGGAGCGCAGCAAAACCATGGGTGATGAATTAGGTCAGGGATAAACCCAAAACGATTCCTAAGAACAGGAATCCGCCCAACCAATTATTGTGAAGAAACGCCCTGAAGCAATCATTACGTGAGCGAGTAGATACTAGTCTTAGGTGATACAAAGCGCACAGCAATGCAGCTCCCCAGCCTAGCCAAAAATACCCACTCAGATGAGCAAGTTGAGCAACGATCATTTGACTCACTAGCAGCAGACCATAACAAATTCCAATCGCAGCTATATCAAAACGACCAAATGTAATTGCTGAAGTGTTGATGCCGATGCGAATATCGTCTTCACGATCCACCATGGCATAAGCAGTATCGTAAGCAATCGCCCAAAAGATATTGCCGACAAATAAAATCCACGCCTCTAGTGGTACGAATCCCAATACAGCGGCATAAGCCATTGGGATACCAAAACCAAACGCTACACCCAGCACTGCTTGAGGAATGGCAAAGAAACGCTTGGTAAATGGATAAACTGCAGCGATCAGTACTGCAAAAATAGATAAGACTTTGGTCAATAGATTGAGTGGCTGAATTAAAGCAAAAGCAAGTAAGGCCAAAAATATTGCAAGCCAAACTGCTTCTTTACCCGAGATCTGACCGCTGGTGACGGGACGATATTGGGTTCTGAGAACATCGCGATCAAAATCTTGATCTGCATAATCGTTTATGGCGCAACCTGCGCTGCGCATCAGGAAAGTACCGAGCGTAAAAATAAATAGAATCTGTAGATCTGGTAAGCCACCGCTTGCTAGCCACAAAGCCCACCAAGTCGGCCACAACAGCAACAGTGTACCGATGGGTTTATCCAATCGAATGAGACGTGCATAGGCCCGTAAGCGTTCACGCATTAATCAAGCTCACCCCAGATAGGTCGCAACGACGAATCGTTTTCGCAAGCTCTTGCATCACCGGAGCGCGGGTGTAGCTTTTGCGCCAAACTAAGCACACCCGTCTGGTAGGCGTTGGCTCCTCGAGTGGAATATAACGAATCAAACCTTCTTGGGTTTTGGGATCGTCGACCGAAGTGCGCGGTAAAACACTAATACCGATTCCGCCAGCAACCATTTGTCTAATCGTCTCTAGCGAGGAACCTTCAAAACTATGCTGCTCGCCAATGGTTGAGCCACTTCCTAGGCGATTAAGCTCTGGACAAACGCCGAGCACATGGTCGCGGAAGCAATGGCCTGCACCTAGCAGCAAAGTATTTTGGGCTTTTAATTCTTGATGAGCAATCGCTTGACGACTTTCCCAAGCATGCCCTTTTGGTACAGCAACTAAGAATGGCTCATCGTATAAATCAATCATCTCCAGACCGGAGCTAGGGAAAGGATGTGCCAGTACCGCACAATCGAGCTCACCCTGCCGCAACATTTCTAACAAACGGGCCGTAAAATTTTCTTCTAGAAATAAAGGGGCGTTTGGCAAAGACTCTCTAGCCTCTCTTACTAGACTAGGTAGCAAGTATGGGGCAATGGTGTAAATCGTACCCAATCTTAGTGGGCCCGACAAAGGGTCTTGGCCATGCTTTGCTAAATGCTTCAAAGTATTTGCTTCTTCTAGAACACGCTGAGCCTGCTCTACTACCAAAGCGCCTAAAGCAGTCATCGACACCTCAGAGCTGGTTCTCTCAAAAATCTGAATATTGAGCTCTTCCTCTAACTTCTTGATGGCGACAGAGAGCGTAGGCTGAGAAACAAAGCAAGCCTCAGCTGCGCGCCCAAAGTGACGCTCACGAGCGACGGCAACGATATAACGCAGTTCAGTCAGTGTCATAAAATAATTATCAGGCCTTTAAAAATTCGGTGCGTGATCCCAGCCATCTGGCCAATTGTTTTTCTACCATGTCTGGATACTCTCCCAGTAAGCGCTCCGCCGCTTGCTGAGCTAATTCTATCAACCAAGCATCTCTTTGAAGATCCACAAAGCGCAACATGGCATCTCCGGATTGTCGAGCCCCCAATAATTCACCAGGCCCCCGCAATGATAAATCTCGTTCAGCAATCACAAAGCCATCGGATACTTCTCGTAAAGTTTGTAAGCGCTCTTTAGCAGCCAAAGATAAGGGCTCTGCATACATCAGAATACAAACTGAATCCGCAGAGCCACGGCCCACACGTCCTCGTAGTTGATGAATTTGCGCATAGCCAAATCGCTCCGCATGCTCAATCACCATCAAAGCCGCATTTGGGACATCGACCCCCACCTCAATCACGGTAGTAGCTACTAAAAGCTGGATTTCATTGGCTTTGAAAGCGGCCATAACGGCTGCTTTTTCATCGCTCTTCATACGACCATGAACTAGACCCACCTTAAAGTTTGGTAACGCTATAGTCAGCTGCTCAGCACTCTCAACTGCCGTTTGTAATTGCAAGGCCTCGGACTCCTCAATCAAAGGACATACCCAATAAGCTTGCAGACCTTTCGCTAGCCACTCTTTCACACCGTCAATGACCTCATTGCGACGGCTGGCCTTGAGTACTTTGGTAATGATTGGTTTGCGTCCGGGTGGCAGCTCGTCTATCACAGAAACATCGAGGTCGGCGTAATAGGTCATTGCGAGTGTGCGCGGAATTGGGGTAGCCGACATCATCATCTGGTGGCAATAGAACAATTCAGAGCCAATCCGTTGCTGGATTTCTAGCCGCTGTCTTACCCCAAAACGATGCTGCTCATCAATCACTGCTAGGCCAAGTTTTGCAAAATGTACCGATTCTTGAATCAGGGCATGAGTCCCGACAATCAGTTGTGCCTCACCACTCTCAACCAAGTCCTGAGCCAGTTTTTTTTCTTTTGTTTTAAGGCTACCTGAGAGCCAAACTACTTTGATACCTAGTGGCTCAAACCATTCCTGCATTTTCAGAAAATGTTGTTCAGCCAAAATTTCGGTCGGAGCCATGATGGCCGCTTGGTATCCATTATCGATAGCCCTTGCAGCAGCCAGCGCGGCAATCACCGTCTTGCCGCTTCCTACATCACCTTGTAATAGACGGTTCATCGGAAAACTACGCGATAGGTCATGGCCAATCTCAGCCCACACTCGCTCTTGTGCTGAGGTCAGCTTGAATGACAAACGCGCTAATAAACCTAACTCAATGCTTTTTTTAGAACTCGATTCTGTTACGGCATGAACTGCTGGAGCTCGTCTTTTTTGTCGTATTGAATGCGCGCGCTTTAAGGAGATCTGCTGTGCCAGCAATTCTTCAAATTGAACACGCCGCCAGGCTAAATGACTGCGATCCAATAAAGACAAGGTATCCGCATCTGATGGGGGTTGATGCAATAAGGTAATTGCATCTTGTAGATTAGGCCACTGATGACTGGGCAATAACTCGGCCAATAGTGCGCTCGGCAAAAACTCTGCAAGGAGGTCTTGAGTGCTTGGATTTTTTAAAGCATTAGCAATGGCTTTGCGCAGCACTGTCTGAGTCACGCCTGCACCCGCTGGATAAACGGGGGTCAAACTTTTTGGCAGCGGGGCTTCAGGGGCAACTGCGCGAACAGTGGGATGCACCATTTCAGGCCCTTGAAATCCCTCTCGGATTTCGCCTCGAACTCGGACGTGAGCGCCAACTGCCATTTGCTTTTGTTGGCTAGGATAAAAATTGAGGAAGCGAAGTTGTAAAACCTCCCCCGCATCTTCAATCGTGACTACCAGCTGTCTTCTAGGTCTAAACAAGACCTGACTGCGAATCACTACTCCCTGGGTTTGCACTGAACGAAAGCGTCCCAGTTGCAGAGCCTCCTCAATTGTCAGGAGCTCAGTTTCATCCTCATAGCGCATGGGAAGATGCAAAACAAGCGCCATAGGGCTGTCTAAACCCATTTTTTGGAGTGCTGGAGGTACAGTCTTAGTCATGATGGTTAGAATCCAAGCTCTGATGGTAATGCTATGCAACTCTCCGACTTCAATTACGACCTCCCTGACCGCCTAATCGCCCAAAACCCCTTGGCCGAAAGGACTGCTAGCCGCCTTCTTGAGGTGCAGGCAGGCAATCTGATCGACCGGCAATTTCTGGAAATTTTAGAACTCCTAAAACCTGGTGATTTACTGATAATGAATGACACCAAGGTAATCCCCGCTCGGCTCCATGGCAAAAAGCCCACTGGCGGCGCTATTGAGTTACTGATTGAACGTATTACCAGTAATCAACGAGCCTGGGTTCAAATCCGCGCCTCGAAAGTACCCAAGCTCAACACCAGCGTTCAAATCCACAATCGCAAGGGTGAGAGTTTCGAAGCCAAGGTCGTCGCTTACGATGGTCGATTCTTTGAAATCGAATTTCCGAAAGATCTGCTCGATTTGCTAGATCAATTTGGCGAGCTTCCCCTTCCGCCATATATCGAACATCAACCCAATCAAGTGGATAGCAATCGATATCAAACTGTTCTTGCTAAAAATCCTGGCGCTGTTGCGGCTCCCACGGCAGGACTCCATTTTGATGAAGCGATTTTGGCTAAGCTAAAAGAGCGCGGTATCGATCAAGCCAGCATTACTCTACATGTTGGCGCAGGCACCTTTACTCCCGTCCGAGAAGAGAACTTAAGTCTGCACAAAATGCATTCTGAGTGGTACTCCATTCCAGAGGAAACTTTACAAGCTATCGCAAAAACTCGGCATGCGGGTGGACGGATCGTTGCAGTAGGCACAACCAGCTTACGCACCCTTGAGAGTTTTGCAATTAATCAACAACAATCCGGTGAAACCAATTTATTCATTACTCCAGGCTTCCCATTTAAAATGGTGGATTGCCTAATTACCAACTTTCACCTACCTAAGTCAACCTTGCTCATGCTGGTCAGCGCCTTTGCAGGTATGGACAATATTCGCCAGGCCTATCAACACGCCATAGCCAAGGAATATCGATTCTTTAGTTATGGTGATGCGATGTTCCTCACACGGCTTTAAAATTACGCACACATGACAAACCCCATTCAATTCAGCGTATCTGCGCGTGACTCCCAAAGCCTAGCTCGCGTAGGCCAACTCGATCTGCCGCATGGTAGTGTGCAAACGCCGATCTTCATGCCAGTCGGCACTTATGGGACGGTCAAAGCAATGACCCCGCGCGACCTAGAAGAAGCCCATGCACAGATCATTTTGGGTAATACGTTTCATCTTTGGCTCCGACCCGGCTTAGATGTCATCAAAAAACATGGTGGCCTGCATCGCTTTATGGCTTGGGATAAGCCCATCTTGACCGATTCAGGAGGCTTTCAAGTATTTAGCTTGGGCGCCCTGAGAAAAATATCAGAAGAAGGAGTGACCTTTGCTTCTCCTATCAACGGTGACAAATTATTTATGTCTCCTGAAGTTTCTATGGAAATACAGGCAGTTTTAAACAGTGACATCGCTATGCAGTTTGATGAGTGCACTCCTTATGAAAGTCATGGCAAGGCTACTACTGAAAAAACTGCGCAACAATCTCTTGAACTCTCTTTGCGTTGGGGCGAACGCTCTATTAAGCGCTTCAGAGAATTAGAAACGGGCAATGGCTTATTCGGTATTGTGCAAGGCGGCATGTTTGAGAGTCTGCGAGAACTTTCTTTGGCTGGGGTTAGCGAGCAAGGCTTTGATGGGATCGCTATCGGCGGTCTATCGGTTGGCGAACCCAAACCAGAATTTGAGCGTATTCTCAATTTCACTGCACCCAAGTTACCAGCCCATCTTCCCCATTACCTCATGGGGGTTGGCACACCTGAGGACCTTATTCTGGCTGTAAGCCTGGGTATCGATATGTTCGATTGCGTGATGCCCACGCGCAATGGACGCAACGGCTGGTTATTTACCCGTTTTGGCGATCTTAAATTACGTAATTCTGGCTATAAGGATGATGATCGCCCTCTCGACCCGACCTGCTCCTGCTATACCTGCAAGCATTTCACCCGCTCCTATTTGAATCATCTTCAAAAAGCGAATGAAATCCTGGGATCTCAGCTCAATACGATCCATAACCTGACCTACTATCTTCAGCTCATGACCGAAGTCAGAGAGGCGATTAGCCAGGACCGCTTTCAGGCCTATCGTGAAGAATTCCACCGCAATCGCCAGCGGGGTGTCGAGCCCGGGCAAGACTAGCTTTGCCTAAAGCCCCCAAATAGCCCACATATACCGCCTTATCTGCCCTCCAAGACCCACACAGTTTAGAATTGCGGGTTTACGGCTTTAGTTCAAAAGCCCACACTGAATCAGTTTTTATTTTGTCTTTAATGGAGGTGTTTATGTGGATTAGCAATGCTTTTGCCCAAGCTGCGGCTGGTGGTTCTGAGTCTGGTGGCCTAATGAGCTTCCTTCCCTTGATTTTGATGTTTGTTGTGTTGTACTTCATCATGATTCGTCCTCAAATGAAGCGCCAAAAAGAAACTAAAGCAATGCTCGAAGCATTAGCTGTTGGCGATGAAGTGGTTACTGTTGGCGGTATCGTAGGCAAAGTAAGCGCGCTGAAAGATCAATTTATCAGCGTTGAAATTGCTGCAGGCACAGAAGTACAAATGCAAAAAGGTGCAATTACTACCGTCTTGCCAAAAGGCACTCTCAAGTCCGCTTAATACTGTCTCACTATGAATCGCTACCCCCTCTGGAAATATATTGTCATCGTCGTTGCATTACTGATCGGCGGACTATATTCAATCCCAAACTTTTTCGGAGAGGCTCCAGCGGTTCAAGTCTCATCTGCCAAACCAACTATCAAGGTCAATCTGGCAACAGAGTCCAAAGTTGAAAACATTCTAAGCAATGCAAGCATTAGTAGCACCGGCCTCTTCTTTGAGAATGCCAATAATGTTGGCTCAATCAAGATCCGCTTTGCCGATACCGACACTCAATTGCGTGCCAGAGATTTACTGCAGCAAAAACTCAATAGTGATCAAAATGATCCTAACTTTACAGTTGCCCTCAATCTCTTATCCAATACCCCCGGCTGGTTAAATGCGATCAACGCCCTACCAATGCCATTGGGTCTTGATTTACGGGGTGGCGTCTACTTTCTGCTGCAAGTAGACATGAAGGGTGCAGTTCAGAAGAAAATTACTTCCCTAGCGGGCGATATTCGGAGTCAATTGCGCGATAAAAATATTCGCCATCAAGGCATTGATCGTGGCGCAGAATCGATTGCAATCAATTTTAGCAACCGCGATGATGCAGATGCAGCCCGGTCCCTTCTATTGAATAGCGAACCAGAATTGGATTGGCAAATTAAATCGGCTGGCGGTAACGCTCAATTGCTTGGTGAGTTCAAACCAAATGCCTTGAAGACTGTACAAGATAACGCAGTCAAACAAAATATTATTACTTTGAATAAACGCGTGAATGAGCTGGCTGTTAAGGAGCCCGTGATTCAACAGCAAGGTGCTGAGCGAATTGTGGTTCAACTCCCGGGCGTACAAGATACCGCACGCGCTAAGGACATTATTGGGCGTACCGCTACCCTAGAGTCTCGTTTGGCCGACCCCATCACTCCATCAATTGGCCCTGGTGAATCTGCCCCTCCCGGTATGGATGTGTTCCGCTTTGGCGAAAATCGGTATGGGGTATTTAAGAAATCCGTCATCTTTAGTGGCGAAAGCATTACTGACGCTAGCGCTGGTTTTGATCAAAATCAGCGACCTGCTGTCAATATCTTGCTAGATGCCACTGGCGGCCGAGTCATGCAAGAAGTGACTCGTGAAAATATTGGCAAGCCCATGGGCATGATTCTGTTTGAAAAGGGTAAAGGTGAGGTGCTGACCATAGCCACCATTCAAGGAGAGTTTGGCTCCAAGTTTCAGATTACTGGGCAACCCACTACTGCCAGCGCTAATGACTTAGCGCTATTGCTCCGCGCCGGGTCCTTGGCCGCTCCAATGGAAATTATTGAGGAGCGCACCATTGGACCAAGCCTTGGGGCAGAAAACATCGAGAAGGGTTTCAAATCTTTACTCATTGGATTTACCGCTATCGCTATTTTCATGATGGCTTACTACCTATTGTTTGGTACTTTCTCCGTATTGGCATTGGGCGTCAATTTATTGCTTTTGATTTCAGTGCTTTCGATGTTGCAAGCCACTCTCACCCTACCAGGCATTGCCGCTATGGCCCTAGCTTTAGGTATGGCAATTGACTCGAACGTGCTGATCAATGAACGTATTCGAGAAGAACTGCGCAACGGTACGGCTCCACAAACCGCAATTGCCCTCGGCTTTGATAAGGCCTGGGCCACCATTCTCGACTCCAACGTCACCACCTTAATTGCCGGTCTGGCTTTATTGGCGTTTGGCTCTGGCCCTATCAAAGGTTTTGCTATCGTCCACTGCTTAGGTATTTTGACTTCGATGTTCTCTGCGGTTTTCTTCTCACGCGGAATCGTGAACCTCTGGTACGGCAGACATAAGAAGGTTCAAAAACTCGCCATCGGCCAAGTCTGGCGCCCAAAGGAGAAATAAGCTATGGAATTTTTCCGAATCCAAAAAGATATCCCTTTCATGCGCCATGCTTTGGTGCTGAACATAATTTCTTTAATCACTTTTTTAGCGGCAGTCTTTTTCTTATGGCATAACGGCCTCCACCTCTCCATCGAATTTACTGGCGGCACCGTCATGGAAGTGAGCTATCCACAAGCTGCCCCTCTTGACTTAATTAGAGATCGTGTTCAAAAACTGGGTTACAACGACACCCAAATCCAAAACTTTGGTAGCTCACGCGATGTCATGATTCGCTTGCCTATTCAAAAGGATGCTGATGGCAAAGTTATTGCTTCTGCCGATCAAAGTACTGCGGTGATGAAAGCCCTTGATCCAGCAAGTTCTGGCGCTAAATTACAAAGGGTGGAGTTTGTTGGCCCTCAGGTAGGTCAAGAGCTTGCTCTCGATGGCCTGAAAGCATTGATCTTTGTGATCATTGGGATCGTGCTTTACCTATCATTTCGCTTTGAATGGAAGTTTGCCCTTGCTGGCATCATCGCGAACTTGCACGACGTTGTCATTATTTTGGGCTTCTTTGCTTGCTTCCATTGGGAGTTCTCACTGTCAGTCTTGGCTGCAGTTCTGGCGGTTCTTGGTTACTCAGTAAATGAGTCCGTCGTGATCTTTGACCGAATTCGGGAAAACTTCCGCAAATATCGCAAGATGAATACACGCGAGATTATTGACAATGCGATTACCAGCACGATCAGCCGCACTATGATCACCCACGGCAGCACCGAGATGATGGTGTTAGCTATGCTGATCTTTGGTGGTCCAACCCTCTTCTACTTTGCACTGGCTTTAACCATCGGTATTTTGTTTGGTATTTATTCCTCTGTTTTCGTGGCCGCCGCCTTAGCAATGTGGCTTGGCGTCACCCGCGAAGATCTGATTAAAGGTGATCGCAAGCCTGATGACACTGCTCGCAAAGATGACCCTAATTTTGGGGCTAGGGTTTAATCGGAAAAATGATTCTGGCGATCTAAGATTGCCAGAATATTTTGTGTCGCACCCTGGTGATCTACCGCATATTGCTTAGCGGCCTGAGCCATCCTTAGTAGCTCCTCAGAGTTCAGTAGACAAGATTTGAGAGACTCAGCAAGTACTAAGGGTTCGCCTAATAGCATCTCTCCCTCCACCTGCTTTGCTGCTCCACACTGAAGTGCATCTAAGGCTGCCTGCTGAAAGTTGTAGGTGTACTTACCCAACAAAACGGGACAGCCTGCTGCACAAGCTTCTATCAAGTTTTGTCCACCAAAGGGTAATAGGGTTCCGCCCATCACGGTTAAACTCGCTGCGCTGTAGTACATTGCCATCTCACCCATCGAGTCGCCCAATAAGACATCTACCTGATGACAAGCATCTGGCGTCTTAAGCCACTCACTCCGCTTGCGGAATGTGAGCCCCATATTGGCTATCACACTGGCAACATCTGCAAATCGTTCAGGGTGTCTTGGAATTAAACACAGTAGCGGTGGCACTGTAAATGCATTGCTGAGCAATAAATGTTTCCAGGCCTTGAGAATGATTGCTTCCTCGCCATCACGTGTGCTCGCGGCACAAACTAAAAGTCGCTGCTCTTTTTGTAACTCACTGCGCCACTCTTGACCCTTTTGCAATTGCGTTGGATCTAAAGGCACATCAAACTTGAGATTACCGACAACATCAATATTTTTGACACCCAATTGGCGATAACGCTCTGCATCAAATGCAGTTTGTGCCAAGATAGCAGTAAACGCCTGAAACAATGCCTGCCCTGCTTTACCAAAACTTTGCACTCGTTTTGCACTGCGTTGCGATAAGCGGGCGTTCACCAAAAATAACCGCAAGCCAATTTCAGCACAACGAAATACGACTGTTGGCCAGGCTTCGGTTTCCATAAATAAACCTAACTTGGGCTTAAACGTTTTGAGAAAGTTTTCTACTGGCCCACATAGATCGTAAGGTAAATACACTTGATGAATCTGACCAGCAGCTATGGCTGATGCAAACAACTGTTTACCAGTTCGACGTCCATTTAGAGTCATATGTGTCAGCAGAATGTTTTCACCGCGAGCCAGATAAGCCTCAATCAATGGCTGTGCCGCACGGGTCTCACCAACCGATACCGCATGAATCCAAATAGCGCCGTTGGCAATGGGTTTTGTGTAACCAAACCCTAAGCGCTCTGATAAGTGACCCAGATATTGGATGGAATGGCGCGCACGCCAGGCCAGACGAATAAAAGCCAAAGGCAGCAGTAAATGCCAGAGCAGTTGATAAACCGCAAACCAGATGACTGGTCTGCCCGACTTCTGGACACTCACTTTTTAAGACGTTCAGTCAATTCGACTGCCTTGCCCAAATACGATGCTGGGGTCATTTCTAAAAGACGAGTCTTCGCGTCCTCAGGAATCTTTAAGCCCTTGATAAAGGCTTGGAGCTCAGCTTGGTTGATACCTTTGCCACGAGTCAGCTCTTTCAACTGCTCATAGGGGTTTTCAATGCCATAACGACGCATGACTGTTTGGACAGGCTCTGCAAGTACTTCCCAGCAAGCATCTAAATCTGCTGCAATAGCCGCATGATTCACTTCTAGCTTACCTAAGCCACGTAGTGCACTGTCATAAGCCAAAAGGCTATGGCCAAAAGCAGGGCCCAGATTACGCAGAACAGTTGAGTCAGTTAAATCGCGCTGCCAACGGGAGATAGGTAATTTTTCTGCAAGATGACGCAAGAGTGCATTGGCTACACCCAAGTTACCTTCAGAGTTTTCAAAATCAATTGGATTGACTTTATGCGGCATAGTCGATGAGCCGATTTCACCAGCCTTAGTGCGTTGCTTAAAATAGCCAACCGAAATATAGGCCCAGAAATCCCGATCCATATCGAGCAGAATCGTATTCGCACGAGCAATCGCATCAAACAGTTCTGCCATCCCATCGTGCGGCTCAATTTGAATGGTATAAGGATTGAAAGTCAAACCTAAGCGCTGCTCAACAACATTGCGAGAGAAACCCTCCCAATCAAAATCAGGATAAGCAGAAAGATGGGCATTGTAGTTTCCAACTGCGCCATTCATCTTGCCCAGCAAAGGCACTGCAGCAATCCCAGCAATCGCTCGCTCTAAACGTTTTGCAATGTTTGCCAGCTCTTTACCCAAAGTGCTTGGGGAGGCTGGTTGGCCATGAGTACGTGAGAGCAAAGGTACTGCGGCATTCTCAATGGCTAAGTCAGTTAAGACTGAGAGTATTTTTTGGAGTTGAGGCAACAACACCTCATCGCGCGCGCCTCGCAACATCAAGCCATGAGAGGTGTTATTGATATCTTCAGAAGTACAAGCAAAGTGAATAAACTCGCTGGCTTTGAGTAAATCAGGGCGACCAGCCACTTTTTCTTTCAGGAAATACTCGACTGCTTTGACGTCGTGATTGGTAACCGCTTCAATTTCTTTAATCCGCTGCGCATCGGCATCAGAGAAATTCTTGGGTAGAGATAGTAAGAATTCAGAATCGGCTGCACTGATTTTGGGAACGTCTGGCAAGCCAGCGGATGCCAGCGCCAATAACCAATGAATTTCGACAAACACTCGCTGACGCATAAAGGCTGATTCAGAAAGCCAAGGGCGTAAGGCATCGAGTTTTCCGGCATAACGACCGTCTAAAGGGGAAAGTGCATTAAGGGTTGAAAGCGGCTGGCTCACGAGTATTGCCTTTTAAGTATTAGGTCAACAAAGCCTGATTTTAATGCGTTCTTTAATCTGACCCAGCGCTCGCCAGATGGCTATACTTAGAACCTATGAAAATTATCGGATCACTCACCAGCCCCTACGTACGCAAGGTGCGTATCGTCTTTTTAGAGAAAAAGCTTGAAGCAGCCCTAGAACTCGAAAACGTTTGGGATGCTCAGACCAAAATAGCTGCTGTAAACCCTTTAGGTAAGGTGCCCTGCCTCATTTTGGATGATGGCGAGGCTATTTATGATTCTCGGGTCATCGTGGACTATGCAGATACGCTGAGCCCTGTAGGCAAGCTCATTCCTGCTGAGAGTCGGGCACGTGCCACCGTAAAAACCTGGGAAGCCTTAGCAGACGGCATTATGGATGCTGGCATTCTTGCTCGTTTAGAGGCCACCTGGAGACCTGCAGAACAGCAAAGCCAAGCCTGGATTGAACGTCAAATGGGCAAGATTGAAGCTTCCCTCTCCCAAATGTCACAAGACTTAGGTGAAAACGCCTGGTGCCACGGCAATCAAATGACTTTGGCGGATATTGCCCTAGGATGCGCGTTAGCCTACCTCTTGTTTCGGTTCCCTCAAGTGGAGTGGCAAACAAAATATGTCAATCTGGATGGCTTGTATCAAAAACTCATGGAGCGTCCATCCTTCATTGAAACGATGCCACCAGCAGCCTAGCGCTTTCTGTAAGCTCTTTTTGATACTAGGCGGTGATAATTCCGCCGCCTAGACAAATCTCACCGTCATATACAACTGCTGACTGTCCAGGCGTAACAGCCCATTGTGGCTCAGGAAATTGCAACTGAAAACTCTGGGCACCAGAGAGTCCGGTTTGTATTTCACAAGCAGAGTCAGCCTGACGATAACGCGTCTTAGCAGAGAAATTTCCTGGTGCGGGTGCAGAACCTGCAATCCAGCTAGCATCCATCGCTGATAGCCCATTCGTCAATAACCATGGATGTTCATGGCCTTGGGCAACATACAAAGTATTGTTACCAACGTCTTTGCGAGCAACGTACCAAGCGTCTCCAGTCCCGTCTTGACTACCTCCCAGCCCAATACCCTTGCGCTGTCCTAGGGTAAAGAACGCAAGACCCATATGCTCTCCAACCGTTTTTCCTTCCACTGTTTTGATGGGGCCCGGTGTGCGAGGTAAGTAACGATTCAAAAATTCTCGGAAGGGTCGCTCACCAATAAAGCAGATCCCAGTTGAATCTTTTTTACGGGCATTGGGTAGACCAATCTCTTGTGCAATTTTGCGTACTTCTGTTTTTTGAATCTCACCCAGTGGGAATAACACTTTTTCTAATTGGGTCTGCGTAAGTCGATGTAAGAAATAACTTTGGTCTTTACTGGGATCAACTGCTTTGAGTAGTTGCACCCCCTCATCCTGTCGACGAACGCGTGCGTAATGCCCAGTTGCTATGGCATCGGCACCCAAACTCATCGCATGGTCTAGGAAGGCTTTAAATTTGATTTCTGCATTACAGAGAACATCTGGGTTTGGCGTTCTACCGGCAGCATATTCTCTTAAGAAATCGGCAAATACCCGCTCACGGTATTCAGCGGCAAAATTGACAGCCTCCACATCGATCCCAATTAAGTCAGCAACCGAGACTACGTCCAGCCAATCCTGGCGAGCGGAACAATATTCGTCACTGTCATCGTCCTCCCAGTTCTTCATAAAAAGGCCAACAACCTCATAGCCCTGCTGTTTCAGCATCCACGCTGCCACAGAGGAATCAACCCCTCCAGACATCCCAATGACGACTTTGGAGGGCTGAAATGGAGATTTGGAGGTTTTGATGGGGGAGTTCACAGAAGAATGGGGTTCACTCATGAAAAGTGCGAAAATTCAATAAATACTTTCAGCTTCTATTGTAAAAGTCTTGGACTGCTTTCACTGAAAACAAGTCAAAACTAGTCAAGAAAAGGCAGAAATTCGTAACTAGGTGCAATTTGGCCTATTTCACTAAAATAGCAGTTTTGAAAAATACGCTTTTGGAGACAAGTAATGCGCATAGGGGTCCCGCTGGAAACCAAGGCTGGCGAAACGAGAGTAGCCGCCACACCAGAAACTGTTAAAAAACTCATCGGACAAGGTCATCAAGTCCTCATTCAAAAAGATGCGGGGCTGCAAGCCAGTCAACCCGATGCTGCCTATGTCGCTGTTGGTGCAAGCATTGGCAGCGCAAGTGAGGCATTTGCCTCTGAAGTTGTTTTAAAAGTACGCGCCCCTAAGCCAGAAGAGCTCAAGCAGATCAAATCCGGTAGCGTTTTGATCGGCATGCTCGATCCATTTGATAACGATAATATTGCTGCGATGGCAGCTCAAGGCATCACTGCCTTCTCACTCGAAGCAGCTCCAAGAACTACCCGTGCTCAAAGCATGGATGTACTTTCTTCTCAAGCAAACATCGCTGGATATAAGGCGGTGATGGTTGCAGCCAACGAATATCAACGCTTTATGCCGATGCTGATGACTGCTGCGGGTACTGTCAAAGCAGCTCGTGTTCTGATTTTGGGCGCAGGTGTTGCGGGATTGCAAGCGATCGCAACTGCTAAACGTCTTGGCGCAGTGATCGAAGCATCAGATGTTCGTCCTGCCGCTAAAGAGCAAATTGAATCTCTCGGCGCTAAGTTTGTTGATGTCCCTTTTGAGACTGATGAAGAGCGTGAAATCGCTAAGGGTGTTGGTGGTTATGCTCGTCCCATGCCAGAGGCCTGGATGAAGCGCCAAGCTGCTCTAGTAGCAGAGCGCGCACAACAAGCGGATATCGTGATTACGACTGCACTGATACCTGGCCGTAAGCCGCCAGTCTTGCTCCATAGCGATACTGTTGCCAATATGAAAGCTGGCTCAGTGGTTATCGATCTTGCAGCTGGCAAAGGGGATAACGGATCAGGAAACTGCCCTCTCACTCAAGCCGACAAAATTGTGGATGTGAATGGCGTCAAGATCGTGGGTTACACCAATTTAGCCAGCATGGTTGGTGCTGATGCCTCAGCACTCTATGCCCGCAACCTATTGGACTTCTTAAAACTCATCATTGATCAAGAAGCCAAACTGGTCATACCTGCTGATGATGACATTGTCACCGCCTGCCTCATGTGTCGCGATGGTCAGGCTGTTCGTAAAAACTCATAATAAAAAATATTGCAAAGGAAATAAGATGGATTACGCTGCCTTTCAAAGCATCCTGACTGTTCAAAACATTACTGTTTTTGTACTCGCCATTTTTGTGGGCTACCACGTTGTCTGGAACGTCACCCCAGCTCTACATACTCCCTTAATGGCAGTTACCAATGCCATCTCTGGAATTATTATTGTTGGTGCCTTACTTCAAACTGAGGTTATCGGCGGTGATGCCATTACCTTCACGAGTGTGATTGGTGCGATTGCAGTTTTCTTGGCATCGATCAATATTTTTGGTGGCTTCATGGTGACCCGTCGCATGCTTGAAATGTTCAAGAAAAAAGCCCCTAAAGCTGAAGCTGCTCCAAGCAAGTAAAAAACAGAAAAAGATTCATTAGAGACCAAACTCATGTCAAACCTTACCGCGATTTCCTACCTCATTTCTTCAGTGCTATTTATCTTGGCACTGAAGGGCCTGTCCTCACCAACCACTTCACGCCAAGGCAATACCTTCGGCATGATCGGGATGTTGTTGGCCGTAATTACCACTTTCTTTGTTGCTGACTTCAAGCCAGCCTTTTCCTTAATTATTGGGGCGATTGTCGCTGGTGCCATCATTGGCACTCTGGCAGCAAAACGGGTACAGATGACCAAGATGCCAGAACTCGTTGCTCTGATGCACTCTTTCGTAGGCCTCTCAGCTGTAT
Source organism: Polynucleobacter paludilacus (assembly GCF_018687595.1). Taxonomy (NCBI): domain Bacteria; kingdom Pseudomonadati; phylum Pseudomonadota; class Betaproteobacteria; order Burkholderiales; family Burkholderiaceae; genus Polynucleobacter; species Polynucleobacter paludilacus. The sequence continues at coordinate 1,421,221 of NZ_CP061298.1, forward strand.
TAATCGCGATTGCTGCTGTATTTAACCCAGCTCATGACCACACTGGCGCGCAAAAGATTGAGTTGTTTATCGGGGCATTCATTGGCGCAATTACCTTTACAGCTTCTGTCATTGCCTTCGGCAAATTGTCTGGCAAAGTCAGCGGCAAGCCTGTGAGCTTTACTGGACAGCATTTATTAAATCTCATCTTGGCACTTGCCATGATCGGAAGCGGCATTACCTACTTTATGGCAGATAGTCACGCTGCCTTTATGGCAATGTGCGCAATTGCTTTAGTACTCGGCGTAACCTTGATCATCCCAATTGGTGGCGCAGATATGCCTGTTGTGGTCTCCATGCTTAATAGTTACTCTGGATGGGCAGCGGCCGGAATTGGTTTCACACTAAATAACCCCGTATTGATTATTGCTGGTGCATGCGTTGGCTCTTCCGGCGCCATTCTTTCTTACATCATGTGTAAGGCTATGAATCGCTCCATCCTTGCCGTATTGCTTGGTGGTTTTGGTGCTGAAGCGGCTGCAGGTAGCGGCGATGATGGCAGCCCCAAGAACTACAAAACAGGTTCACCTGAAGATGCGGCCTTCTTAATGGAAAACGCTGACACTGTGATTATTGTCCCTGGTTATGGCTTGGCCGTAGCGAGAGCACAGCATGCCCTTAAAGAGTTAACTGAAAAACTGACTCATCATGGCGTTACCGTGAAGTATGCGATTCACCCAGTTGCTGGACGTATGCCTGGGCATATGAATGTACTCTTGGCTGAAGCCGAAGTGCCTTATGACCAAGTTTTTGAGATGGAAGATATTAACAGCGACTTTGGTCAAGCTGACGTAGTGCTTGTCCTTGGTGCAAATGACGTTGTAAACCCAGCTGCAAGAACTCCGGGTAGCCCAATCTTCGGTATGCCAATCTTAGAAGCCTTTAAAGCTAAAACCATTATTGTTAACAAGCGCTCAATGGCTGCAGGTTATGCAGGCCTTGACAACGAACTCTTCTACATGGATAAAACCATGATGGTCTTCGGTGATGCGAAGAAGGTGGTTGAAGAGATGGTCAAGGCGGTAAGCTAAAAATAAGGTTACTTATAGGTAATTAAAAATGCCGCAGTTGCGGCATTTTTAATTATGCAAAACCTTAAATAAATATATGGTCCAAGGGGGTGCCATCAATATATCTCCGATACATTTGAATGTAAGCAGCTTCAATATTTTTGACAAAGCGCTTTGTATCGAATAATGCTTCTTTACCCTTGTTTTCGATAAGTTTATTTTTTATTGCCTTTAGTTTGACTGGATTTGTTGCCAAATCAATGGCAATTCTTTCATATTCTCCGAGTGAGCTAGCTACCAGCTCTGGCAAACCAATAGCCTTGAGAAGACTTCCTCCAACTCTGCTAGAAAACGTCTCCCCCAAGCATGTCAGCACTGGAACTCCAGACTTTAAAGCGTCTACAGCTGTTGTGTGTGCATTATATGGATTTGTATCTAAAAACAGATCGGCCAACCTGTATCGGGCTAAATAGTCAGACATTAAGTCCAGTCTTGTAGCGAAGATAACTCTAGATTCAATAACCCCTAGCTTCATAAACTCCCTTAGAATATTTTTCTTGAAGACATCATTATTTTCCGATATCCACAAAATACTATCTGGGACGGCATTCAATATTCGCGCCCAACTTTCTGTAATTTTTTTATTAAATTTATAGCCATTATTTAGACAGCAAAATACAAAGCCATGCTCAGGAAGACCACATTCTTGCTTTGAAAAGGCCCGATCTGAAGCAATGCGATCAGAATCGTCAACCATGTAAGTATCGGGCAAGTACACAACTTTTTCAGAATAAAACTGTTGCGCCTCAGCAGGGATGAGGGCATGATCAGCAATAATATAGTCTATATACTGAGCACCCATTGTTCCAGGGAAGCCTAAATAATTTACTTGGATAGGTGCCGCACGATAGGACATTATTCCAGTGGGCGCATATTGTGTATGGCCACCAAGATCAACTGCAATATCGATCTCGTAATCTCTAGCTAGTTTTGCAGACTCTAGGTCAGTTAGGTCTTCAATTTCAATAAAATGATCGAACCTCTCTTTTAACCTTGTCCTTACTTCATCATTTGCATCGGTTGACTTGCAGGAAAATGCGAAGACTTCAAACTTATTTCGGTCATGAAGTTTAAAAAGTTCTGCCGTGAGAAGTGATACAGGATGATTTCTGAAATCTGCGGAAAAATAAGCAACTCTAATTTTAGGGTGAGAGTATTTTTTTATCTGAGGTAGGTTGTCTTTAGTTGGATATTTTGTTTCCACCCAGATTCGTGCAGCATCTAAAGCCAATTTTGATGAATCAATCGCTGACAACAACTTTAAAGGATTAATGACTTTTTTGCCGATCAGGACTCCTCTTGACACTTCATCAATCTCATCTACCAATCCATCCCAAAGTGCAATTTGTAACTTTGCGTAGATAACATCGCCGATTAAAAAATCTAAGTCCTTCTTCTTTATGAGCGATTTTTGAAATGAATCAATTGCCTCCTCATACCTTTTTAAACCAATAAGACAAAGCGCTCTATCGGCCCATGACTCAGGGCGTCCCGAGTCTATTAATAGCGCTCTATCATGCAACTGGAGCGCGTCTTGATGGTATCCATTTTCATTGAGAATATTTGCTTTTTTTGTCCAGCCCAGGGAATACTGTGAATCAAGTGCAATGGCTTGATCGCAGGCTGCCAGCGCTTCATTGAATTTTTTTAAATTATTCAATACCAGCGCTTTATTAAGCCATGCATCAACATAATTTGGCTTGAGGTTAAGAGCAATTTCGTACATCTCCAACGATTCATCATAAAAACCCATTTTTTGTAAAGTATTTCCTCTATTAGAGTAAGCCTCAACATAATTAGGATTTAAACTAATTGCTTTCTCATAGCTAACAAGAGACTGTGAATATTCTCCAAGATCTTGCTGCAAATTGCCTAAATTGTTATATGGCTCTGGACTCATTGGAGAAATGCTTATTGATTTTTGATAGCAATCCAGTGCCTCTTGAGTCCTGCCTAACTCTTTCAAGATATTACCTTTGTTGCTATGGGAATCAGGATTGCCGGGGTCTTGTTGCAAAGACTTTTCAATAAATGTAAGGGCTTTATGAAAGTCTGATCGATAAGCAAAAATAATACTTAAAAAGCTCAGTGCATTAGCATTTTTCGGCTCAACTCTAATGACTTGATTTAAGGTTCGCTCAGCATCATCCAGCCTTCCCGACTGAATTTGCTGTATTGATAGATTAATTAAGTAGGCAATCTGTTGATTCATTTCCCAATGCTAATCTAATTTAAATTTAATAGTCTAATTTCACAGTATGAAAAAGGCTACCGAAGTGGCCCTTCATCTTCAATACAAATTAATTTAAGAGTAAGCCGCGGTCTTTACATATTTTGCGCGCATCGGCTTCAATACAAAGAATGCCAAAACTGCAGCCGTAGCATCTAGAGCAATCATGATGGCAAATACCGGCATCCAACTTTCAGTTGCACCGTGGATATAAGCAGCAATCGGTCCACCAATAATTGATCCAACACCCTGGGCCATATAGAGAAAGCCGTAATTGGTAGTAGCGTGTTTTTGGCCAAAGGTATCTGTCAAAGTGGATGGGAAAAGGGAGAAGATTTCGCCCCAACCAAAGAACACCACACCAGACATCAACACAAATACCACTGGATCTGAACGCGTAGTAACCCAAACAAACATTGCGACCGCCTCTAGACCAAATGCAATGGTCATCGTGTATTCACGACCGATTCTGTCAGAAATCCAACCAAAAAATGGGCGGGTGAATCCATTTGTAACACGATCAATAGTTAAGGCCAAAGGCAAAGCAGCCATACCAAACACCATGGCGCCTGTAATACCAAAGTCTTTGGCAAAGGCACCCATCTGCGAAATGACCATCAAACCTGATGTTGACATCATCGACATCATCAAAAACATGAGCCAGAAAACAGGGGTCTTAAGCATGGTTTTAGGAGCAACTCCAGATGCAGCTGCTTCAACTTGACTGGCTGTCTGAACTCGATCAGCATGAGGTACTCGAATACCCTGCGCAGCCAATAACCCAACTGCGCCAATCACATAGCCAAAGAAAGTTAATGTTCCTTGCAAGCCAGAAGACGCCAAGCTGTCTGCAATTGGAAAGGTTGTTAGCAAAGCGCCGATGCCATAGCCTGCAGCAACCATGCCCACAGCGAAACCACGATTATTTGGGAACCAACGCACCATCAAGCCGACTACACCGATATAAACAATACCGGTTCCTAGGCCACCCAACACACCATAAGTAAAGTAAAGATTAGAAACGGTGCTGAGATTGGCCGAGAGCACCCAACTCAGCCCGGTCAACACTGTTCCCACTGACAATAAAAGTCGTGGGCCAAACTTTTCGACCAAGAAACCCTGGAATGGTGAGAAAAAGGTTTGCAGCACAATCAAGATGGAGAATGTCACTTGCAACTCAGTCAAGCTCACACCGAGTTGACCCATGATGGGCTTTGTAAACAAGGCCCATACGTATTGCGGACTTGAAATCGACATCATACAAATGACGCCTAATGCCAACTGAACCCATTTCGATTTCAATGGATTGCTAGCGGTTTCTGCTGTGCTCATACCTTATCTCCCATTAAACGATTAATTTAAAGCTGATTTCTTATCTTAGTGATTTACTTCGGGTAAATACGGATATTTGCCCCATCCTGGTGCTTATTTAGTTTCGCGTCCATCAAAACAAAATGCCTGGTCTTTTGAACCAGGCATTTTGAATTTCAGCAGCTAAGAGCTACAGGGGGAAATTACATCATTCCGCCCATACCACCCATACCACCCATGCCGCCCATATCAGGCATACCGCCACCAGCAGACTCATCCTTTGGGGCTTCACAGATAGCGCAATCGGTGGTCAACAATAAGGCTGCAACAGAGGCTGCATTAACCAATGCAGTTTTGGTTACCTTGGTTGGATCGATCACGCCCTGTGCGACTAAATCGCCATACTCACCGGTAGCTGCGTTGTAACCGTTATTGCCTTTGCTGGCCAATACCGCATTCACAACTACGCTTGCTTCATCACCAGCGTTAGAAACGATGATGCGCAGAGGCTCTTCCATGGCGCGCAATACGATGCTAATACCAGCGTCTTGATCAGCGTTGTCGCCCTTCAAACCTTTGATACCTTGCATTGCACGAATCAAAGCTACGCCGCCGCCAGGAACAATGCCCTCTTCAACAGCTGCACGGGTTGCATGCAATGCATCGTCCACGCGGGCTTTCTTTTCTTTCATCTCGACTTCAGTAGCGGCACCAACCCGAATCACTGCAACACCGCCAGCCAACTTGGCTACACGCTCTTGCAATTTTTCTTTGTCGTAGTCGCTAGTCGCTTCTTCGATCTGTACACGAATGTTCTTCACACGTGCTTCGATCGCTTTTGCATCACCAGCGCCATCAATGATGATGGTATTTTCTTTACCAACTTCAATGCGCTTTGCCTGACCTAAATGCTCAAGGGTGGTTTTCTCAAGTGTTAAGCCAATCTCTTCAGCAATCACAGTACCGCCAGTCAATACGGCGATATCTTCGAGCATTGCCTTACGACGATCACCAAAGCCTGGAGCCTTAACAGCACAGGTCTTGATGATGCCGCGAATATTATTCACAACTAAAGTTGCCAGGGCTTCGCCTTCTACATCTTCAGCAATGATCAACAATGGGCGGCCAGACTTTGCTACTTGCTCGAGCACTGGGAGCAAATCGCGGATATTGGCAATCTTCTTGTCAAACAACAGAACATAAGGGCTTTCTAAAACAGCCACTTGTTTCTCAGGTTGATTAATGAAATAAGGCGAGAGGTAACCACGATCAAACTGCATACCTTCAACTACTTCAAGTTCGTCTTCTAAAGACTTACCATCTTCAACCGTAATCACGCCTTCTTTGCCCACTTTTTCCATCGCTTCAGCAATGCGCTGACCAATGCTGGTATCGCTATTAGCGGAGATTGAGCCAACTTGAGCGATCTCTTTGGTAGTAGTGCAAGGCTTGCTGATCTTCTTGAGTTCTTCAAGGGCAGCAGTTACCGCCTTATCAATACCGCGCTTCAAATCCATTGGATTATGGCCTGATACGACATACTTCATGCCTTCGCGCACAATCGACTGAGCTAAGACAGTAGCGGTAGTTGTTCCGTCACCCGCGATATCAGCGGTTTTAGAAGCAACTTCTTTAACCATCTGCGCGCCCATGTTCTGGAGCTTATCTTTGAGTTCGATTTCTTTTGCTACAGATACACCATCTTTAGTAATAGTTGGGCCACCAAAGGAGCGCTCCATCACCACATTGCGACCCTTTGGTCCCAATGTTGTTTTTACTGCGTTCGCGAGAATATTGACACCCTCAACCATCTTGGTCCGGGCGCTATCTCCAAATACGACGTCTTTTGCTGCCATGATTGAATTCCTTTCTTAAATACCGAATTACTTCTGTACAACAGCCATGATGTCTTCTTCGCGCATCACGAGAAGTTCATCGCCATCGACTTTGACTGTCTGACCCGCATACTTGCCAAATAGGACTCGATCGCCCACTTTGACATCAGGTGCATTGAGTTTTCCACTGTCATCACGCTTGCCAGGGCCCACTGCTAAAACTTCGCCTTGGTCTGGTTTTTCAGCAGCAGCATCAGGGATGATGATTCCTGAGGCAGTCTTTGATTCTTGATCTAAACGCTTAATGATTACGCGATCATGTAAAGGACGCAGATTCATTCCTTCTCCTAAGTTAGTGGTTGTTAACTAAATAAAAACTATATAAATCAATTATTTGCAATCTCTACACACAAGTACTTAGCAAAAATTAGGGTTTATCACCCGATTAGCACTCATGTGTTGTGAGTGCTGATTATATAGGTCTGACTTCCTATATTTCAAGATCTTGAACCCATAAATTTTGTAAGGATTAATGGCTTTCCTATACTCAATATGGCTGGGGTAGGAAGTTTCCTACGGATAAATCAGCCTTAAGCCCTTTCGGCTCCAATCCGTCCTGCATAGACTGGACGGTCACAGATTGGAGAATGCTGATGAGCCCGAAATCCCGGCTGTACACCCTTGTAAAAGCATGGAAGAACAAACCCTTCCAGGAGGTCCGCGATGCTTGCTCGGAGTCTTGGTTAAGTCTAGGCCCCGAGGAAATCGCCGAACAACAATCTTGGTCAAAGCGGCAGGCGATTAGCCATGAACCGATTTTTAATCTGAAAGGCACAAAACTGACAGGCACTTTATATAGACCCCTTTTGGAAGCGAAGGATCTTCAACTCTTGCGACTATTGATGGAGGGCTTAGATACCATCGCTTTTTGGCATCGAAGCGGTCGCTCAATCTCAGGAGTTTTGCCAATTCCGTTTCATACCCTTTCTTCAAAAAACCATGTAGACGCATTCATTGATCTGATTCTCAATTCTCGACTGCCCGTGGGCTCATTGATTTTAGGCCTACAACATCTTTCTGATACGAAGCTCACACCAGATTCTGAGGAAGGCTTATCTCGCATCCGTCGACTTGGTGTCGGCATTCATCTTTTAGATTTCACCGCAACTCCAGAAGAGGTCAATCTGATAGAAAAATTTAGGCTTGAAGGTATTCATCTGACATTACCCCATTTTCGCAATCAAGAACTACCCACTCTCCTCATCTCTCAAATTCAAAGTGCTGGCACGAAGATATATGCCAGTCATTTGACCCTTGTGCATGATCTTGAAAATGCTAAACGTCTCCAAGCTGATTACTGCTATGGAGGCTTAATGATGCCTCCAGTAAGTCGCCATCAAATTTTTCATATTAATGACAGTCGTATTGCCAAAGCCATTTTTTCGCTGCACTCACATAACAACCTCAACCAAAATGGAGACAAATAATGAGAAAACAAGTGATGTTAGTAGATGACCATCCCGCTATGCTGATGGCCCTGAAAAGCATGCTGCAAGACCAATTACTTTTTGAAGTGGTTGGTCAGGCCCAAAATGGGGAGGAATGCTTACGCTCGATCAAGGAGATGAATCCCAATTTGATCATTCTCGATTTAGATATGCCCAAGACTGATGGTTTTGATGTCATTAGACGTATCGGTCTAATGTATCCAGAGGTACGTATTCTCGTGCTCTCAAGCCTGGATGAGTCGGTTTACGGAGGTCGAGTCCGCTCTTTGGGTGCACACGGCTTTGTCAATAAGACTGCTGGAGCTGACATCATTCTTTCCGCCTGTCTCGCTATTTCTCAAGGCTATAACTTCTTTGCGCATGGTCGAAATGGCAATAGCTCTTTGACAGATAACGATAAGTTAGCGCTGATTTCTGATCGCGAATTACAAGTCATGAAGTACCTCGGCAAAGGCAATACTAATCAGCAAATTTCTGACATGCTGCATATCAGCAATAAAACTGTGGCTACCTATAAGACGCGGGTCTTTGATAAGTTAGGCATTAATAATATTGCAGACTTAATTTTATTCTGTCGTAACAATCACATTATCGAAAGTTAATTTGGTAATGCATCGATTCATTTTTTTGAGTACGGCATTTGTCTGTCTAACGGCAAGTAACTTTGTGCACTCATTGTCTTTATCTTCGGAAGAGCAAAAGTGGGTCGATGCACACCCCATCGTACGATTTAGTATTCATGAGAAATATCGGCCTTACCTTAGCTCTGCTACAGACAAGGAGGGTGAAGGAATATTTAGAGCTCTACTGGATCGTTTAAGCGATCACACCCAACAAGAATTTCATCCGATTTGGCGACATTCTGATGCCGAGATCTTTCATCAGCTTACCTCTGGCCAAATCCATTTTGTGATTGATCCTCCTAACTTGAATCACAAGCCAGGCCCTGCCTTACTGCTATCTGATCCTGTGTTCTGGGGGCAAGATGTACTAGTGGGCTATAAAGGTGCTAACTTAGATGGCCCAAGGAGCAATAGCAAAGTGCTCTATTTTGATCGTGGCTATTCCAAGTTTCGGGATCAAGATTTAGCCCCAAACACCCCTAGCCCTAACTTAGCGAGATTAAGTGCTTCCCTCATTCAAAGAGAGGTTGAAGCCCTAGTGATGCCGGCCAGACTAGCCACTCAGCTCCTAAAGAAATGGAATCATCCCGAGATCGGCATCGTTGGGCATTATGGCCACCAACCCTTTCCCTATCGGTTACTGATGGCAGAAAATCATGCGCCCTTAGATCGGATCATTCAGCGCTTTTTAAACGATCTAGACCCACTTGAATCAGCAAATGACTTTGGCTTACCAAAACTTGCATCAATCGCGACAACTAAAGAGTCTAGTCATGCCCAATGGCTCTTGACATTGATTTTGCTATTGATCGGAGGGGCTTTTATTTGGGATCTTCAAAAGAAGCGGGCAGCACAAGATTTACTTGGCCAAACGCTATTGAAAGCGAAAAATATAGCTGAACAGGCTAATGCTGCAAAGTCTTCTTTCTTGGCAACGATGAGCCATGAAATACGAACTCCAATGAACGCTATTCTGGGCATACAAGAACTGTTACTCAATAATCCGAGTATTCCTCCCAATGAGAAGCTCTTACTCAAAAGCGCTCATAGCTCTGCTCAATCTTTACTGGGAATCTTGAATCAAGTTTTAGATCTATCAAAAATTGAAGCAGGAAAGCTCAGCCTTAATCCGGTTTCATATGATCTAAAGGCTTTGATTGACGATATTCATGCTTCTTTTTCGCCAATTGCAAAAAAGGGAGGCTTAATTCTTCACACTACGGTAGATAAAAGACTTGCAGAAGTGCTAATGGTTGATGGCTTACGCTTTAGGCAAATTTTGCAAAATCTCATCAGCAATGCAATCAAATTTACCAAAGAAGGTGAGATCTATTTTTCAGTGAGCGTGCTTGCGGATGATCATGCCGGTCAGCTCCTGGAATTTAGAGTCATTGATACCGGCATCGGAATGCGTTCTGATGAAATTGAATTAGCCCTTCAAGAATTTGAGCAGCTCTCAGTAACGGGTCAAGTAAATCAGAATAGTGCCATACAGGGCAGTGGACTGGGTTTGGCGATCACCAAACGCTTACTAGAGTCAATGGATAGTCACCTCTACTTTGACAGCGCACCGGGATTCGGAACCAATGTCCATTTTTCAGTTGCCCTTTCGAGAACAGGGGATGCAGCAGTAAGCCACTCAAGCCATGCGACAGCTCGATCTTATGTCACTGAAAGTATTACCGGCCGACAAAAAAACAGGGGACAAAATATTGCTGCTTTAGTGGTGGAAGATCATGCAGCTAGTCGCCAAATTTTATCCCTCCAACTTGAGGCTCTGGGGTTCAAGGTTTTGGTTTGCGAGTCTGGAACCAAAGCGCTTGATCTCATTGATGAGCATCATTTTGACTTACTGCTGACAGATCAGTCTATCCCAGGCATGCAGGGTTCCGAGCTTTCCAGAAAAATCAGGGCCTCAGGCAACACCGATCTGATTATTATTGGGATTACTGCCGATATCTATGCCCTAGAATCTCGTAGCGTATTCATGAGCGCTGGCATGAATAGCGTCTTAATTAAACCACTTAGCCTTAAGACACTCGAGAGAGAACTGAGGCAATATTTTTATTTCAATGAAGAATCCTCCAACGATCTGGGCGTTGAATATTCATTCGACAATTTTGGTCCACTTCTTCAAAATGATCCAAACAAAATATTGCTCGTTCTTGATGAAATTCAAAAGGTTCATGATGAGTCACTAAAGGCACTCCGGAACTCATATTCGAAAGGAAAGCTCTCCCAGAAGGACTTTGAGCAGTTGCTTCATAAAATCAAAGGCGGCGCCGCCCTTTTGAATGCAAAACAGTTCATAGCGGATTGCATGATCCTGGAGGCAGACACTCATTTAGAAAGCAGAATTTCAAGCCTGATTGACTTATTAGAGGAGCAGAATTTACTGATCGAGAGATACAAGAATAGATTAGCGATAGCTCCCAAAAATGAATGTTTTAATGGAATCCAAATTACGCCTAGAATCTAGGAATGTCTTTACTTAAGCCACTAAAAATTCTGACTTTATTGCTGGTGTGTCAGCTTGCTCATGCTGCACCAGATCAAATGCTCCATTCGCTACCGAAGGCTGTTTTAACTAGCCTAGAAAAGAATCAAATTTCTCCTGAGGCTATGGGGGTTTCAGTTATGGAGATTCTTAAGACGGGGTCAGGAAAATCTGAAGCGAGAGCAGTCTTAGATTGGAACGCCAGTAAGCCCATGAATCCAGCTTCAACCATGAAGCTCTTAACTACACTCACTAGCTTGGAAGTATTGGGTCCAGGTTATCGTTGGCGCACTAATTTATATACTGATGGCCTCATTCGACAAGGTGTTCTCAAAGGCAATCTTTACCTCCAGGGGAGCGGGGATCCAAAGCTTATACCTGAAGAGTTAGCCAAGATGATGCAAGCATTACAGAATCTTGGCATCCAAAAGATTGATGGCAACCTCATCTTTGATAGAAGCGCTTACGCTAAAGACGTTATGGAGCAGCAATCTATTGACGGGGAAGAATCTCGCGCTTACAACGTTTCCCCCGACCCTCTACTCTACTCATTTCGAACCTTATCTTTCACCTTGAGTAAATCGCGTACGGCAGATTTCATTGATGTTAGCTATACGCCCACCCTATCTCAATTGACCATCAATAATCAACTAAGACTAGTGAATCAATCTTGTGATAACTGGAAAAAGAGAATTGCTTTTGACTTGATTGGCAACAATAAGCAGAACATTGGAGAAAAAATACTTACAGCAAACTTTAACGGCTATTTCCCCGCTACCTGTACTAATGCTGCTTATAACGTGGTTGCAATCGATGCCAATACTTTTTTAACCAAAGGCTTCTCTGCAGCTTGGGAGCAATCTGGCGGGACTTGGGCGCAAGCACCCGATGGCGAAGACGGGACAGTACCAGTCTCCGCCAGACCGCTACTGCAATTTGAAGGAATTAAGCTTACAGATGATGTTCAGGACATCAATAAGTTTTCTAATAACGTCATGGCTAGACAAGTCTTACTGACACTGGCTTTAGAGAAAGTGGGTAAACCCGCGAGTGTCGAGAACGGTGATTTAGTCATTCGGAGCTGGCTAAAAAAGATGAATCTACAGTTTCCGGAGCTTGTCATTGAAAACGGGGCTGGTTTATCTAGAAATGAAGCCATCACTCCAGAACATATGAATCAGCTGTTAGTGCTTGCTCGAAGCCTTCCAACAGGAGATATTTTTTATAACAGTCTACCGATTGCTGGAGTAGATGGCACGATGAGAAATCGTTTGTTAGTTCAATTGCGTAAATTTCTTCATCTACAGAAAAAACCGGAAGCTCGAATTAAGACAGGGTCACTCTCTGATGTACGCTCGATATCAGGATATGTAGTGAGCAAGTCTGGAAAAATATACGCCGTCACTGCGTTTATTAATGATCCAAATGCCAATAGAGGCATTGAGGCGCAAGATCAGCTGTTGTCTTGGCTACTAGAGGATGGTCCTGAGCCAAAGCAAGCACGCTGAAGCCGGTCTCTAACCCCATCCCACTCCTCGCCTGGGGGTGGCTCCGGTATCAGAATCAAATCCCAACCCTGCTCATCTAAGTCCCGCAACGTTCTATACAAACGATTTGCAAAATGGCGTGGATTGCTTGAAATCAGTATCTCTTCTACATCAATCGAGGGGTGATCTTCTAAACCTAAAGATGATTCTGAATCCCAAACAGCAACTGCAACTCGAGACTTGATGTCGGGGAATTCTGTGAGTGTATCCAGCACCTGTCCTGAGGAATACATTCTTAAGGGAGTGTTGGGAGCGTAGTGAGCTCGTAAGCTACCCGATACCCTCGGTAAATTTTGGTGCTCGAGATTATTTTGCTCGCCTGGTCTGACAACCTGAATGCCTGTCTTTGCGAGAATTTCGGAGGGCGTAATGGCGCCGGGCCTCAAGAGCACAGGGGAGCCTTCGGAGGACAAATCCAAAATAGTGGATTCAATTCCGACTTCGCAATCCCCTCCATCCAAAATCATCAAATCCAGAGTGTTTTCAAACTCACTTCGCACATCAGCTGCATTTGTTGGCGAAATTTTTCCGAAACGGTTTGCTGAGGGAGCAACAATACCGCCTTTAAATTTTCTTAATAGAGCTTGTGCAACAGGATGTGCAGGGGCGCGAATTGCGACGGTATCTTGACCTCCGGTAACTTCGGTCAAAACACTTTTATCTTTCTTAAAAACCAAAGTCAGGGGGCCTGGCCAAAAGGCATTAACCAAAACCAGCGCTTGTTCCGATATATCACGTACCCATGGGCTTAGTACCGCACTCCAATCAATTTCGTTTTGATCGAACCGATCTGGTGCAGCAACATGAACGATCAAAGGGTGGTTTGATGGTCGCCCTTTGGTAGCAAAGATTTTCTTTACCGCCTCAGGGTTTTTGGCATCAGCACCCAAGCCATAGACAGTCTCAGTCGGAAAGGCGACTAACCCTCCCTCCCGGAGAGTTTGTGCTGCTTCACTAATCACCACTGAAGATTGAAGTGAGGGAATATTGTTAGGCATTGCCTACGGCTCAATTCCTAATTCTGAAGCAACTGCAGCGCAAGTTGCTCTAGCGTCGTCCAAAGTTTCACCGAGACAATTAACGTGCCCCATTTTTCTACCGATACGGGGAACCGACTTGCCATAAAGATGTAATTTTGCGTCTGAGTGACCTAATACCTTATTCCATGCCGGCTCTTTAGCTTGATCATCAATCCCCTCAAACCAGAGATCGCCCAATAAGTTGAGCATCGAAACGGGGGCCAGTAATCGGGTATCGCCCAAAGGAAGGCGAGCCATTGCTCGGACCTGCTGTTCGAACTGACTGCTAATGCAGGCATCCATCGTGTAGTGTCCAGAATTATGGGGGCGTGGGGCAATTTCATTGGCGATGATTTCACCGTTCTTCAACACAAAAAACTCAATACACAAAACCCCAACATAATCAATTTTTCGAATGAGTGCTTTGGCAGCCTCAACAATTTTCTTTTCTTGCTCTGACTGTAATGATGGTGCTGGAACTGTAGAGGTATGCAAAATACCGTCACGGTGAATATTTTGCGAAACCGGATAAACCACTACGGTATCGTCATGACCTCGTACTGCAAGAGCTGAAACCTCAAAATCTAAATCCATACGCTTTTCTAATACACAAGGCACGCGTGCAAACTCATTCCAAGCAGCATTTAACTCTGCAGCATTTTGAACGGTGATTTGGCCTTTACCGTCGTAACCCATTCGAGCAGTCTTCAAAATTCCGGGTAATAAATCTGCAGGCACCTGCGCGATATCGGTATCATGCTCAATCACAAAATGCGGTGCTGGGCCAATATTGGTTTCAGCCTTCCAAGTAGCTAAGAATTTTTTTTCAGCAATGCGGTTTTGCGCCAGGGATACGCAGGCGCTTCTAGGTGCAACAAAAGCGCCCAGAGATTCAAGCTGATCTAAAGCTTGTGCAGGCACATTTTCAAACTCGGTGCTGACAGAAGCACAAAGTGATGCCATTTCTGTGAGTGCTTTTAAGTCTAGATAGTCAGCCTGAATAAATTTTTCTGCGATCGATCCAGCAGGACTCTCAGCATCCGGGTCTAATACGCAAACTTTGTAACCCATTGCTTGAGCAGCCTGGGTAAACATTCGACCTAATTGACCACCACCTAAAATTCCAAGATAGGAGCCCGGCAAAACGGGCTCTAAACGCTGAACCATCTGATTTAATATCCTGGCAGATTCATTGAACGCGCAGTTTCAGATTGTTTAGCGCGAAAAGCCTCTAGCTGCTGTGCCAAGGCTGGATCTGAAATTGCTAAATTTGCAATGACATGTAAAGCAGCGTTGGCTGCACCAGCTTCACCAATAGCAAAAGTAGCTACAGGAATCCCTTTAGGCATTTGCACAATCGAAAAGAGGGAATCCTCGCCACGAAGATACTTACTAGCCACCGGAACACCATAAACTGGAACGATTGTCTTTGAAGCCAACATACCTGGTAAATGAGCGGCGCCGCCGGCACCAGCAATAATGGCTTGCAGGCCATTATGACGTGCTTGCTCTGCATACTGAAACATATCATCAGGCATGCGATGAGCGGATAAGACTTTGGCTTCGTGAGCGATACCAAATGAATCTAGCATTTGAGCAGCGTGTTGCATGGTGTCCCAATCTGAATTGGAGCCCATCACGATTCCGACTACTGGTTTTTTGCCCAACTTCTCACTCATTTACTTCTCCGGAGCTAATTTCTTGTATAAGTTTCTATTATCCCAGCCTTTTACTGGGTTTTGCTAGGTGAACTTAACCTGCCTGGGTCAAACGCGCTAGCGCCTCACGGTACTTTTGAGCAGTTTGTTCAATCACAGCTACTGGCAACTCAGGGGCTGGGGGGCGCTTAGCCCAAGGCTTGCCATTAAGCTGAGCAGTCTCCAGCCAATCACGGACAAACTGCTTATCATAGGAAGGGGGATTGGAGCCCACATGATAGGTTTCAGCAGGCCAGAAGCGAGAAGAATCAGCTGTCAGGATTTCATCCATCAAGACTAGATCACCATTTGTATCAAGCCCAAACTCAAACTTGGTATCGGCAATGATGATGCCGCGACTTGCAGCATATTCAGAGGCCTCTTTATACAAACGAATGCTAACGTCGCGGATTTGCTTAGCTAGCTTCTCACCAATGAGTTCAATCACTTGCTGAAAAGAAATATTTTCATCGTGCTCACCAATCTCGGCTTTTGCAGCAGGGGTAAAAATGGGTTCAGGCAGCTTCTGCGCATTCTCTAAACCTTCAGGCAAAGTAATGCCGCAAACCTTGCCTGTCTCTTGATAATCCTTCCAACCACTTCCTGCCAAATAACCACGCACAACCGCCTCAACCAAAATTGGCTTAAGACGCTTAGCCACAACCGCACGACCCTGAACTTGTTCTACTTCCTTAGGAGCGACAACTGAAGCTGGATCAATACCGGTGAGATGATTTGGAATGACATTTGCTAATTTATCGAACCAAAAATTAGCCATTTGATTGAGCACAATGCCCTTCTCAGGAATAGGCTGACCCATCACCACATCAAAAGCAGATAAGCGATCGGTGGTAATCATGAGCAACTTATCATCGCCCACAGCATAAACATCACGCACCTTACCCTTTGACAGCAGAGGCAAGGATTGAATAGAAGTGGAATATAGAGCAGGCATTAAATTTTCACTTTACGATTTGGGCTAATTCACCACTGCGATAGCGCTCAGCCATTTTCTCTAGTGAAATGGGCTTGATTTTCGCAGCCTGTCCAGCTGAGCCAAAGGCTTCGAAGCGAGCAATACACACTTTCTTAGCGGCTTCACGCGCAGGCTTTAGATAGTCGCGGGGATCGAATTTACTTGGGTTTTCAAATAAGTAACGACGAATTGCGCCAGTCATCGCCAAACGAATATCGGTATCAATATTAATCTTACGTACGCCGTTCTTAATACCTTCTTGAATTTCTTCAACAGGAACTCCATAGGTTTCTTTCATATCGCCACCAAACTCACGAATCTCAGCCAATAATTCTTGAGGCACGCTAGATGAGCCATGCATCACCAAATGCGTATTCGGAATACGAGTATGAATTTCTTTGATCCGCTCTATTGCCAAAATGTCACCAGTTGGCTTCTTGGTAAATTTATAAGCGCCATGACTGGTTCCAATCGCGATTGCTAAAGCATCGCATTGGGTGGCTTTCACAAAATCAGCAGCTTGCTCAACGTCGGTAAGCAACTGCTCACGAGTCATCATTCCGTCAGCGCCGTGACCATCTTCTTTATCACCTTTCATTGTTTCCAAAGAGCCTAGGACGCCCAATTCAGCCTCTACAGTGACGCCAATAGAGTGGGAAAACTTCACCACCTCTTTTGAGACATCTACGTTGTACTCATAGCTGGCAACAGACTTACCGTCTGCCTCGAGGGAACCATCCATCATCACACTAGTGAAGCCGCTCTTAATAGCAGCCATACAGACCGCAGGGCTTTGTCCGTGGTCTTGGTGCATCACAACTGGAATATGAGGATAAGCCTCTACCGCTGCAGAGATGAGGTGCCTTAAAAAGGCTTCGCCAGCATATTTTCGAGCTCCTGCTGAGGCTTGCATGATGACTGGAGAACCCACTTCATTAGCAGCTTCCATGATGGCTTGAACCTGCTCAAGATTGTTTACATTAAAGGCTGGCAGACCATAGCCATTTTCTGCGGCGTGATCCAAAAGTTGGCGCATTGAAACTAAAGACATAGTGTGTTCTCTTAATCTAGGGTTAAGTGGTTAATTAATTAGCTTACTTTACGTGAATAATTTTGAGGGTATTGGTGCCACCAGGCTGGCCCATTGGCTCACCAGAGGTTAAAACTACGGTATCGCCCTCATGAACAGCCCCGATATTTTTTAGACATGACTCAACTTCACTCAAAGCTGTTTCACGGTCTGAGCTGTAGTTCAAGCTCAGAGGAATGACATTGCGATAAGTACTCAGAGCGCGCTGTGTCGCAATCTTGGAGGTGAGCGCATAGATCGGTACATGGATATTGTGACGACTCATCCAAATTGGAGTAGAACCAGAGTCAGTTAAAGCTGCGATGGCTTTTGCATTGAGATGATGGGCCGTGAATAAAGCTCCAAGAGCTATCGTTTGATCGATGCGACTGAAAGTTTGGTCTAAAAAGTCTGTATCCAACTTCACATTATCTGATTTCTCAGCTTCAACACAAATCTCTGCCATTGCTTTAATCGTTTGCACTGGGTACATTCCAGCTGCAGATTCTGCGGATAGCATGACAGCGTCAGTTCCGTCTAAGACGGCATTAGCTACATCGCTCACCTCTGCACGCGTTGGAACGGGGGCATTAATCATTGACTCCATCATTTGGGTTGCGGTGATCGTAAACTTGTCTGCCTCACGCGCTAATGTGATCATACGTTTTTGTAATGCTGGTACCGCAGGATTACCAACCTCAATCGCTAAATCTCCGCGCGCAACCATAATGCCATCACTCTCCTGAATGATGCTGAGTAATGCATCGGTTTCAATCGCTTCAGCACGCTCTACCTTAGCAATCGTTTTGACTCTACCGACTTTATGCTTTGTACTCGCTGCATCCGCTAGCTTGCGGGCATAGGCCATATCGGCGCCATCTTTTGGAAAGCTAATCGCCAGAAAATCCACGCCCATAGCAATAGCTGCATCCAAGTCGACAATATCTTTTTCAGTTAATGCAGGAGCAGTCAGGCCACCACCAGCGCGGTTAATTCCTTTGTTATTGGATAAAGGACCACCCTGCTCAACGCGAGTGAGAATTTCACCGCCGTTTACGCTTTGCACGCGCAATACGACTAAACCATCATTTAATAAGAGTCGATCATTGGGCTGGACATCGCTAGGTAATTCTTTGTAATCGAGGCCGACACGATCTTGATTGCCCATCTGACAATTGACGTCCAGGATAAAGTCAGCGCCCTCTTTGAGTTGAATTTTGTTTTCTGCAAACTTACCAATCCGAATCTTGGGACCCTGCAGGTCTGCCATGATGCCGACCTCTTTGCCAAGCTCAGCTGAAATACTGCGTACTAAATCGTGACGCGCCTTGTGGTCAGCAATCGTGCCATGTGAGAAATTCATTCTCACCACATCTACGCCAGCCAGAATCATCTCTCTTAAGACTTCTGGCTTTTCAGAGGCTGGCCCTAAGGTGGCAATGATCTTGGTTGCTCTTAACATGCTTAGTCTTTCGCTCTTTCAGCCAGAACCTCAAAGGCGGGCAAGGTTTTACCTTCGAGGAACTCCAAGAAAGCCCCGCCCCCAGTAGAAATATAGTCAACTTGATTCTCAATGCCGTACTTTGCAATTGCTGCCAGAGTATCGCCGCCGCCAGCAATTGAAAACGCTGGAGAGTGGGCAATCGCCGCAGCTAGCATCTTTGTGCCGCCGCCAAATTGATCAATCTCAAACACACCAAGCGGGCCATTCCAAACAATCGTTCCTGCATGCGCCAACATAATGGATAGTCTTGCTGCGGTCTTGGGTCCAATATCCAAAATCATGTCGTCTTCCGCAACTTGATCAGCGGGCACACGATTAGCACGCGCTAAGGGAGAGAGCTCATTAGCCACTACGACATCTTCAGGAATAGGTACATGCGCGCCGCGCTTTTCCATGAGCTCCATAATTTCTTTGGCTTCATTAACCAAGTCTGGCTCAGCTAGTGATTTGCCAATTGGCAACCCTTTAGCCAACATAAAGGTATTTGCAATTCCACCACCCACAATTAGCTCATCCACTTTTGCAGATAAGGCTTTAAGAATCGTTAACTTCGATGAGACTTTTGAACCAGCAACAATCGCAACTAGCGGGCGCTTTGGATCAGCCAAGGCCCGACTTAGTGCATCTAACTCTGCTGCCATCAGCGGACCTGCGCACGCAACGGGTGCAAATTTAGCAACACCATACGTTGTAGCTTCAGCTCGGTGCGCAGTTCCAAAGGCATCGTTTACATAGACATCGCACAATGCCGCAATCTTTTTAGATAGCTCATCCGTATTTTTCTTTTCGCCCACATTCAAACGACAGTTTTCCAGCAATACCAAATCACCAGGCGCAAGCTCAAAACCACCATCAACCCAATCACTAATTAAAGGAACTTTGCGATTGAGCAACTCGGCAATTCGATGAGCCACAGGAGCCAAGCTATCTTCAGGTTTAAATTCGCCCTCAGTTGGTCGCCCAAGGTGGGAAGTCACCATTACTGCAGCCCCGGCTTCTAAACAAATTTGTACCGCTGGCATCGACGCCCGAATCCGAGTGTCCTCTGTAATATTGCCTGCCTCATCCTGGGGAACATTCAGGTCAGACCGAATCAGGACCCGTTTTCCCTTTAGTAGACCGGCTGCGGCCAAGTCACTTAAGCGTTTCACTTTAAAAAGGGTGTCTGACATAGAAAATAAAGGCGGTATTGGTTAGGTTTATAGGTAGTTCTCCATTCTAAATCCTCCAAGTTCCTACCCACCTAGAGATTTAGCCTACCTGCTCTACAATAAGGTTTCGAAGGCATTCCGAATCCGGGAATTAACCCATTTAGCGCGCCTTCCACTTAACCTAGACTGATCTGGAATAAAAGGTAGAAAACATGTCGATGTCTGACCGCGATGGCTTTATTTGGTCCGATGGGAAGCTAATCCCATGGCGCGAGGCCAATATTCATGTCCTGACTCATAGCCTGCATTACGGCATGAGCGTATTCGAAGGCATCAGAGCCTATAAAACCCCTCAAGGAACGGCTATTTTTCGCCTTTCAGACCATGTTAAGCGCTTGATCAATGGCACCAAGATATTCCAGATGAAACTGCCCTTTAGTGCTGAGCAAATTGGTCAAGGGATTCAAGAAGTCGTCAGTAGCAATAAATTAGAGTCTTGCTATATTCGCCCAATCGTTTTCATTGGCTCCGAAAAGCTTGGGATCTCCCCCAAGGGCAATACGATTCATACCTCAATTGCAGCTTGGGAATGGGGTGCATATCTAGGCGAGGATGGCCTCAACAAGGGTATCCGAGTCAAAACCTCGTCTTTTACCCGCCACCATGTCAATTCTTCCTTGGTCAGAGCAAAAGCATCTGGCTACTACATTAACTCTATCCTAGCTAACCAAGAAGTTACCGCCAATGGTTACGATGAAGCCCTTCTACTAGACATTGAGGGTTATGTTTCGGAAGGCTCTGGAGAGAACTTGTTTATGGTTCGTAATGGAGTGATTTACACCCCGGACCTGGCCTCTTGCCTTGAGGGCATCACTCGCGAATCCGTGATGCAGATTGCCAAAGACCTTGGCTACGAGGTAAAAGAGAAGCGCATCACACGTGATGAAATCTACTCTGCTGATGAAGCCTTCTTTACTGGTACTGCTGCCGAAGTAACACCGATTCGTGAATTAGATGATCGCACAATCGGTGATGGCAAAAAAGGTCCGATTACTGCCAAAATTCAAGACACTTACTTTTCCGCGGTTTATGGGAAAAATGATCGTTATCAATCTTGGCTAACCTACGTAAAGTAATCATTTCAATCATCGGGAACTCATATGAGTGAAGCAAATATTGTGATGGTGGACGGCAAAGATCTGCCTTTGCACTGTCCAACTAATAAAACTCCGAGCTGGAACTCTCATCCACGAGTCTTTTTGGATATCACTGATACCGGCGAAGCGAAGTGCCCATACTGTGGCACCGAATACAAACTCATTCCTGGAACAGCGCCCCACGGGCACTAAATCCATTCGCATCTCCACCAATATTGAGATGCGTCATCGGGATACCCTCTTATGTACCGTATTCTGATCATTGCCCCTAACTGGATTGGAGACGCTGTTATGTCTCAGCCTTTTTTGGCGGCACTTAAGCTCAATTACCCCAAGGCACAAATTGATGTTTTGGCTACTCCATGGGTAGCCCCAATATACCGAGCATGTCCAGAAATTCATTCTGTAATTGAAGCCCCCCTTGAGCATAAAAAATTGCAATGGGCCTTGCGCAAGCAATTAGCACAGGGCTTGAAAGCAAAGTCTTATCAGGCTTGCTATGTCTTGCCTAATAGCTTTAAATCTGCACTCATTCCATGGCTGGCAAACATTCCATTTCGTATTGGTTATCGTGGTGAAGCGCGCTTTGGTCTCATTAATTTTGCACTGAACAATCCAAGCAAAACAGAGCGGCCTCCGATGGTTGAGCGCTATTTAGCACTAGCCCATCTTCTTAATAACGAGGGGCAAGCCCAAAATATCGGATCGCCAGTTCCCAGCTTACAAAGCTCTGCTGAAATCACTCACACCACGCAAGATAAATTAGCGCGTGCCAATATCAAACCACATGCACTGTATATCTTCTGTCCCGGTGCAGAATATGGTGTCACTAAGCGCTGGCCAGCAGAGTACTTTGCAGAACTCGCTAAAAAGATCTTGGGTCAGAACATCGAAAATCAAATTATTTTATTAGGCAGCCAGAGCGATCATCACTCAGGTCAAATAATTGCTCAGCAAGATCCGGGCAGAATTCATAACTGGTGCGGGCAGACTTCGCTTGATGAAGCGATGGCAGTCATTGGCCTTAGTAAGACTGTGATTAGCAATGACTCTGGGTTAATGCATATTGCGGCAGCCCTGAAGAAGTCACAAATTGCCATCTTCGGATCTAGCGACCCCAAACATACCCCGCCTCTATCCAATAAGGCACAAATCATTTGGCTGAACTTACCCTGTAGCCCTTGTCATCGCAGAGAATGCCCTTTGGGGCATCTAAACTGTCTCAAGGAAATTTCCCCAGAACGGGTGTTTAATAGCATTACCGCAGAATAAGAACTCACTCAGAAAGCCAACATGTCAAAACTTGCCAGACTCTTTCATAACGCAGATGACGTGGTTGATGCTTGGCGTGAGGCCCTCAGAAATCGGGATGTACAAACTGCTCTCGATATTTGGCTTGATGATGATTCCATTACTTGCGTTTTACCAGAAGGTCAGCGCCTAACGGGTCATGCAGAAATTCGGGATGGCCTTGAGAGATTGTTGTCCAAACAGCCCTTATTTCTGGAGCCAATTGCCTGCATTGGTCACACAATTCTGGGTGCAGCAATTTATGACACCACTGAAGCCGTCCATTTGAAAGCAGATCAAATTGAAGCGGCTTTCTTTCTGAACATTACTTTGGTATTACTGCAGGATAGTCAAGGATGGCGGATCGCTCATTTACATGCCAGCCACTCTACTGAAGATACTTTTGATGCCCCTACGACTCTTCATGGTCTACACTAAATCTATTCGATACTAACCACTAGTTTTACCCAGATCTTTTTGCTCTTCCTGAAAACGTCTCTGCATATCTCTTAAGCGAGCATCGATCATAGAGGCTTGGTAAAAATCAGATCCCCCTATTGATCTGGCAATTTTCAGCTGCTCAATTGCTGCATTCCAGGACCCCTCCAAAGCATATTTCTCACCTAAAGCGTAATGGCGCATTGGATCATTTTTTGCCTGATCATAAGCTTGAGATAAGAGCCCCCACCAAAGGATTTCATTTGGCTGAGCTTTAGTGTGCGCCTTCAGCCATGAAATTGCCTCATTGGTTCGCCCCATTTTGAGCTCAGCATTGATGAGGGCGGCACCTGCTGCATAAGATTGGGGGTATGCCTTTAAGGTAGCCTGCGCAATCTGTAGAGCATCGTCATTTTTTCCTTTGGCAAGCGCCAACTCAGAAGCAGTGATATCTAAGGATAGGCTCTGTCTTTGCACAGAAGAGTTCGGTGCAATTTCTGCATGGGCAACTTTACGAGCGTCTTGAAGGTAAGCTTCAGCCTGATCAATTTTTCCCTGGCGTTGTGCAATCAGAGCAAGGCCATACAGACCTTCCATTTGCTTTCCGGGTTGCGCTTGTTTACTCAGGCTGTCAAAAATATTCTTGAGATCATAAAGTCCACTAGTTGTTCCAGACTGCTCCAGTCGAGCGCGGGCTTTAATAAAGTAAAACTCAATATTAGTTGGAACGGTGCGGTTAGGCATGGAACGAACCCGATCTTGCATATCCGCGATGCGATCCGTTGTTAGGGGATGGGTGCGAACATAGGCAGGCACACCGCTATCCATAATGCCAGTGGCTTTTTGTAAGCGTTGAAAGAAATCTGGTGCTCCATGAATGTCGTAACCGCTGCCACTCAAAATCTGAAATCCCACTCGATCTGCCTCTCGCTCTGCATCACGAGAATATGAAAGCTGATTATTGACGGCAATAGCTTGACCGCCTTGCATCAGCCCAGCAGCAGCACTAGGGTTTCGCGAAGCTGCAAGAGCACCCAACACCATACCCGCCAAGGCGATCATCGTATTGGTCGATTGCTTATCCAGCTGACGCGCCATGTGTCGCTGCAGAACATGCCCAGTTTCGTGCCCCATCACCGAAGCCACTTCGGAATCTGTTTCGGCGCTCACAATTAAGCCCGTATGAAAGCCGATAAATCCACCAGGCAATGCAAAAGCGTTAATCGAGCTATCTTTGACAGCAAAGATTTCATACTGATAAGAGCCACTTCCTTGCTCATTGGCACCGCCCAATTGCATGCGTTTGGCTGATTGCAACAGACGTCTTTCCATCTCATTCAAATAATCGTAAAGGGGTAAATCATTCGAGTAGTCCGGATCCGGCCGAATTTGTCGCATGATCATTTCGCCATACTTACGTTCATCAATCCGACTTAACGCATCTCCACCCGGGTCGCCCATGTCTGGAAGAATAATATTTGGCTGGGTTGGAGCCGCTGAGCGTGTGGGTAAATTAGCAGAGCGGGCATCGGGGGATTGCATGGCTCGCCCAATATTCTGAATCGCAGCTGAATTTCCCTCGACAGAAACATCTCCTGAAGGGGCCGCAGACGCCGTATTGGCACCCCATGCCAATTGCGTATTACTCGACATCGTCAGAATCATGACCAGAAAATAGGTCAGATAACGCCGAGCAAGGGATGTCAAATACGATATTTTTATATCATCCATCCCTATATGGTAAAACTAATCCATGAACAAACTTACCCATTTTGATGACAGTGGCCAAGCCCATATGGTTAATGTTGGAAATAAACCCAATACCCATCGGATTGCAGTTGCCTCAGGTCGCATCCTCATGCAGGCAGAAACCCTTCAGATGATTGAAGCGGGTAGCCATAAGAAGGGTGATGTTTTAGGCATCGCCAGAATCGCAGGGATTCAAGCCTCCAAGAAAACATCTGACCTGATTCCACTTTGTCATCCCCTCGCCCTGACACACGTCAGCTTAGAGTTTGAGTCAGACCTAAAAGAGAACTCTATCCACTGCACGGTTCAAGCTGAAACTACCGGCCCTACCGGTGTTGAAATGGAAGCGCTCACCGCAGTCCAAGTTGCCCTCCTCACCATCTACGATATGTGCAAAGCAGTAGACCGCGGCATGGTAATAAGTGAAGTCAAACTACTTGAGAAGAGTGGTGGTAAATCTGGAGAGTGGAAATCCAATAAGTAAATTGAGGTCGCATCTAGCGACCTCAAGACTCATTTAGAAGTCCTGCATTCTGAAGGCAGCAACTGAGGCAATAGGTTCGTTTCTGCCGACCTACAAGTCCAACCGCCAGCCCAGGTTGAACCCTCAGGTTTTGATAAATCAATTGGCCTGGGGATATTTGCATCAGGATCATTTGTGGGAACTAGATGCAAAGTATTCTTTCCTTCAGGCGCAACACTCACTTGGTAATCAACGGCAATTACTCCCGATCGAGTAATTTCAATTTCCTTAACGCTTCTAGTTGGGTTAAATGAGAAGGAC
This sequence comes from Polynucleobacter paludilacus, assembly GCF_018687595.1. Classification (NCBI taxonomy): domain Bacteria; kingdom Pseudomonadati; phylum Pseudomonadota; class Betaproteobacteria; order Burkholderiales; family Burkholderiaceae; genus Polynucleobacter; species Polynucleobacter paludilacus. Next base: position 1,446,715 of record NZ_CP061298.1, read on the forward strand.
CCTTGAGTGGCCTCATCCATCGAGACAGTCCCACGGCTGGCAAAAGCTTCCGTTACAGCAAGTTTTGCACTAGAAGCCAAATTCATACCCTCAACCACGCGACTACGGGCGATATAGTCTTGATACTGCGGTACCGCTATTGCAACTAATATTCCAATGATGGCCACAACCACCATTACCTCAATTAAGGTAAATCCCCGTTCTTGCTCATCAAGCAATTGATCATCCAATCGAACTATTTTTTGCATATCAAAATCTCCTGAGGTGAAAAGCAAGATCTTCAACCTTGCACCAAGAAATTTCTACCCCTCCTAAAGTCAGAAAAGCCAGTATTGAAGACTGGCTTTTCTGAAAAAGATGCACTCTTAAAGTGATCTACCCTAGGGTCTTGCTAGCTTCTTTCTTTTTTAAATAACTTCCTAGTAAGATCACAATCACAACACCAATCCCCTCAAAAATCATATGGGCATCAGCCATAGCCGCTTGCATTGAATCTTTAATTGCAGGATCCTCAACCAACATTCCACCGGCCAGCAAACCCAAAAGGCCCGCACCAACAGTAATGATGACTGGAAAGCGATCCATCACCTTGAGCAACAGAGAGCTACCAAAAATGATCAGCGGAATAGAAAGCCCTAAACCGACTATTAACAAAATAAGGCGTGTTTCCTCAGGGCCTTTTTGAGCGGCTGCAGCAACTGCAATCACATTATCAAGGCTCATGACCAGATCAGCCACTAAGATTGTTCGTATAGCAGCCCAAATATTAGAGTGCCCATGAAGCTCGTCTTCCTCACCGCTATCAGCCAAGAGTTGAACTCCGATATAGACCAATAAGATAGCGCCAATGATTTTTAAGTAAGGAAGTGCCAATAACTGGACTGCCGTCACAGTCAATATCACACGCAAAACAATAGCGGCCGCACTTCCCCAAAAGATCGCCCGCTTTTGCTGATCTTTAGCAAGATTACGGGAGGCCATCGCAATTACCACGGCGTTATCGCCAGACAGGAGAATATTTGCAACGATGATGGATAGTAAAGCTGTCCAGAATGGCGCTTCTGATAAAACTGAAAAGTCCATGTTGTCTCCTACATTATTTTTATTTATGAACTACATCATAGGGCAGACTTTTTTGCCTGCCCTATGTCAAAACAAGCTTTTTACAACATTGCCTTCAATAAAGCTGCCATCTCAGATGGATTCTTAGTCACTTTAAAGCCACACTCCTCCATCACGGCTAATTTGGCATCTGCAGTATCGGCTCCACCAGAAATCAATGCGCCGGCATGGCCCATGCGCTTGCCGGGAGGGGCAGTGACACCCGCAATAAAACCAACGATGGGCTTTTTCATATTGTCTTTACACCAACGTGCTGCTTCGGCCTCATCAGGCCCACCAATCTCACCAATCATGATCACTGCATCAGTATCGGGATCTTCATTAAACATCTTCATGATGTCGATATGTTTTAGACCATTGATAGGGTCGCCACCAATACCAACAGCAGTGGATTGACCTAAACCGATTGCGGTGAGCTGACCCACAGCCTCATAAGTCAAAGTTCCTGAGCGGCTAACAACCCCAATGCGACCTTTTTTATGAATGTGTCCTGGCATGATGCCGATCTTGATTTCATCAGGCGTGATGATTCCAGGGCAATTTGGCCCCAGCAATAAAGTCTTTTTACCGCCAGCCGCTTCCTTAGCCTTCATCTTATTGCGCACTTCCAACATATCTCTGACGGGAATGCCTTCAGTAATGCAGATCACAAAATCAAGATCTGCTTCTACTGCCTCCCAAATAGCCGCTGCGGCACCTGGAGGCGGTACATAAATGACTGAAGTAGTTGCACCAGTTTGCTGAGCAGCCTCTTTGACAGTTCCATAAATCGGAATATTGAAAATCGACTCGCCTGCTTTTTTGGGATTTACGCCAGCAACAAAACAATTCTTGCCGTTGGCATACTCCTGGCATTTTTCAGTATGGAACTGACCGGTCTTACCGGTAATTCCTTGCGTAATCACTTTAGTATTTTTATTAACCAATATAGACATTTTCAGAGTTCCCTGATTATTTGTTTTTAGCAACAGCGGCAACAACTTTGGTTGCAGCTTCAGCCATGGAGTCAGCGCTGATGATTGGCAAACCAGATTCAGCCAGAATCTTTTTACCTAACTCTTCATTGGTACCCTTCATGCGCACAACTAAAGGTACAGTCAGATTGACTGCTTTACAAGCAGTTACTACACCATCAGCAATCACATCACAACGCATAATTCCACCAAAAATATTGACCAAAATTGCTTCAACATGTTTGTTCTTCAGCATAATCTTAAAAGCTTCGGTCACCTTCTCAGCAGTAGCACCACCGCCGACATCCAAGAAGTTGGCTGGTTCGCCACCGAATAACTTAATCGTATCCATCGTTGCCATTGCTAGACCGGCACCGTTCACTAAGCAGCCAATGTTGCCGTCCAAGGAGATATAAGCAAGATCAAATTTAGAAGCCTCAATCTCGGCTGCATCTTCTTCGTCGATATCGCGATAGGCAACGATTTCTGGGTGGCGATACAGGGCGTTTGGATCAAAGTTAAATTTGGCATCTAAGGCCTTAATCTTGCCGTTGCCTTCGAGAATCAATGGATTAATCTCGACCAAGGATGCATCGGTATCCCAATAAGTCTTGTAGAGGTTTTTAAATACATCGCGAGCCATCGGTATCGACGCATCCGGAATACCAATACCCTTAGCTACCGTATCGCACTGCGCGTCTGTCAAACCAATCAATGGATCAACAAACACCTTAATAATTTTTTCAGGATGGGTGGCAGCAACTTCTTCAATATCCATACCACCTTCGCTAGAAGCCATGATCACATTCTTTTGTGTGCCACGGTCAGTCACGATGCTGAAGTAATACTCTTTTTTAATATCTGCACCATCTTCAATCAGCAAACGGTTAACCTTCTGACCATCTGGACCGGTTTGATGTGTCTTCAATTGCATACCCAAAATCTCTGAAGCATATTTTTTTACCTCATCCATGCTCTTAGCCAGCTTCACGCCACCGCCCTTACCTCGGCCGCCCGCATGAATTTGCGCCTTCACCACCCAAACAGGTCCGCCCAGTTTTTGAGCTACAGCCAAAGCCTCATCAACACTAAATGCAGGTATGCCATTAGGAACTGGCACATTAAATTGGCGCAAAAGTTCTTTGCCTTGGTACTCGTGAATTTTCATAATGACTCCGGAAACGGTATCTTTTGATGGAAGTGATGTGGATTAGTAAGGCCAACTTCACCCTCTAGTCAGAGATTTTCACCCATGCTTGTGACAAGCAAATTGAATAAATCTGTCAGGCTTTATCGACCTCTGAAGTCTAGCATGCTGCAACGCCGCAAGATGGCCTGATCTATCCGTAATTCCCCTAGTCTAGGGAACGGCCGCCAACAATCTTGATCACCACATCGGCACTAAAGCCCTTTGAAGCCAGAAAACGGTACTGCCTGGCTCGTTCTTTCTGATCCTCAGCCAGAACTCCAAACTTTCGTTCCCAAAGCTCTTGGGCCCGCTCTCGCTCGGTTTCCCTTAATCCCTGCATTAAGGTGCTGGTCTTTGTGGGATCAACCCCAGCCTGTAAGAGCTCATCCTGAATTTTGCGTGCCCCATAGCGCTCACTTCGACGCCGCACAAGGGCTTCAGCAAAGCGCTCATCCGAGAGCCAGCCGCAAGCCTCAAAATCATCGAGGACTGCCTCTATCTGTTTCGTTACATCAGCTGCAGCCAGTTTGGGCTCAGCATCACTAGCCGATAGCTCTTTTTTCATCGATCGCGCCATCGACTCTTGTAACTTAGCAGCCAAACCCTTACGGCTATATTCTTTTGAAGATAAAAGGCGCAAAGCCCGAGCTTTTAAACTCGGGCTTTGTTTGGCTTTACCGCTAAATTCAGACATCGAATTATTCGACTTCCTCTTCTTCGCCTATTACATCTGCTACTACTGCTGTACCGGCTTTGACACCCAACTTCTCACGTATTTTGCTCTCAATATCCTTAGCAATTTCTGGATTCTCTTTTAAGAAATCGCGGACATTATCTTTGCCTTGACCAATACGATCGCCGTTATAGCTATACCAAGAGCCCGATTTTTCAACTAAATCTGCCTCAACACCCATGTCGATAATCTCGCCTTCTCTAGAGATACCAGCGCCATACATGATGTCGAAAATAGCTTCGCGGAATGGTGGTGAAACCTTATTCTTAACGACCTTGACGCGGGTTTCATTACCAACAACTTCGTCACCCTTTTTGATGCTGCCAATCCGGCGAATATCCAAACGCATCGATGCGTAGAACTTCAGAGCGTTACCGCCGGTAGTAGTTTCTGGGGAACCAAACATCACACCAATCTTCATCCGAATTTGGTTGATGAAAATGACTGTTGTATTGGTCCGCTTAATGGCGCCAGTCAATTTACGCAATGCTTGACTCATTAAACGCGCCTGTAAGCCTGGCAATGAATCACCCATATCGCCTTCAATCTCTGCTCTTGGTACTAAAGCTGCTACGGAGTCAATGACGATTAAGTCAATTGAGCCTGAGCGCACTAATGCATCGGTAATTTCCAATGCTTGCTCACCAGTGTCTGGCTGAGAGATTAGTAAATTATTGACATCCACACCCAAGCGGGATGCGTACTGCACATCCAGAGCATGCTCTGCGTCGATAAATGCGCAGGTTCCACCTAACTTTTGCATTTCTGCAATGGCATGCAAGGTTAAGGTTGTTTTACCGGAAGATTCTGGGCCGTAGATTTCGATGACGCGACCACGTGCTAAACCACCAACCCCAAGTGCAATATCCAAACCCAATGAGCCACTGGATACGACCTGAATATCTTGGCTGATCTCAGCATCGCCCAATCGCATGATGGAGCCTTTGCCGAACTGCTTTTCAATCTGCGCTAATGCTGCTGTTAGCGCCTTTTGCTTGTCTCCGCTCATCCCCTCAAACTCTGAAGAGGCTGATTTTTTCTTATCATCCAAGGCCATTTTGATTCCTTTTTCGCTATGTTTAGGGCTATTTCCCGTAGATTTACTGGCTGCTTAACAACTTAGCAGTTACTGTATATAAAAACAGTAGTTCTTGCAAGCCCTCATGCCAAGGAATTTACAGATTTTTCTTTCAGACCCTGTCGCTTGTTGTTTTATTCCAATAGAAAAATAAGGGGATAGCGACAGCCCACACTAAAGATATCAGGACCATACCAGGCAATTTATCACCCATACCCCAGTTACCCGCTCCCAACTTCATTCCCGCCTCGTATGAGAGGGGTCCTGCAATTGCTCCCAGTGCAGCCCCCAATATGGGCCTCCCTTTTAACCAGATCAAAGAGCCATTGATCGTGCTGGCGACCAATACCCATAGCGCCCACATCCAAGCAGGGGATAAATATTGACTGGGCCAAAGATCATTAAAGCCCAAAAAGCCTAAATTCATTATTAGTGAGTCAGTACTCACTCCGTATATAAACGCTTTGCATAATAGAACCCCCTCCGCCTTCCGATCCTCAGATTGCCATATATGAAAAAATACATAGAGCAGGGTTCCAAGTACCGCCCAGAATGCCTGGTTATGGGCTGCACCCAAAACACAAGCAAACCACCCTACTTGAAAGAAAATAAAGTTCCAAACTTTAGCCATCATTCATTAAACCCCAGATATGAAAAAGGCCACTGCGAAACGCAATGGCCTTGGATTTGGTGGCGAATCAGGGATTTGAACCCCGGACCTGCGGATTATGATTCCGTCGCTCTAACCAGCTGAGCTAATTCGCCGAACTCATGATTATAAGGTGAAAAAGAACTCTTAGCGAGGTCTCAATAGCTCAAAGAGCTGATCTTGCCCAATTATGAAGTAATCACCTCGGCCGCCAGCCCTGAGGATATGACCTGCAGTAGCAGTGTCATAAATACCGTCTTTTAATAAAGATTGATCGATATGAATATTCACCACCTCCCCCAATACCAACCAAGTCTCCACTTTTTCCCCTGAAATCCCTTTGAGTTGAAGGATCTCGGTGCACTTACATTCAAATGCAACTTTAGCCTTCGCTACTCTTGGAGGAATCACTAATTTGGATGCAGCCTTATCAAGGCTGAGGGCATCAAACTCGCTGGTTTCGGGTGGAAAAGCGGCTGAAGATTGATTCATCACTTCAGCCAAATCTTTGGTAACTAAGTTCCAAACAAACTCACCCGTCTCTTCAATGTTTCTGACCGTATCTTTGTAGCCTACGCTAGAAAAACCGATGATGGGTGGAATATAGTTAAAGGCATTAAAGAAGCTATAAGGAGCAAGATTGGCTACACCCGCTTTGCTTTGCGAAGAGATCCACCCAATCGGCCTGGGCCCAACAATGGCATTAAATGGATCATGGGATAAGCCATGTCCATTCTTGGGTTCATAGGAATACATCTGCGACATACGTTTTAATTAATTGGAATATAGGTCTGAGGTTTATTCAGATCGTAATACTTAACATCTTTAGCATTGAAATCGATTTTCTTCATATCAAATGACTGCACATTCGTAGTCTCAAACATCTTGACGTAGTACATCATGTTTTTGTTATCGGCTACAACAGTCCACTCGGTAATCTCAATTCCACCGGCGCCACCGCCGTAAGCATTAGAGGCTGGCAAGCTAATCGCGCCAGGAGGAATATCAAAGCTACCCAAGATATGCCAAGCAGTATGGGTTTGCTGCTCAGTGCTCACGTTAGTTGGTGCAGACTTTGATAGAAAGAGTGCACGAATAAAGCGGCTTGGACTCAAATAGTCGCCAGGTAAACCATGCAAGCCACTGCCAGAGCTCGGTGGTACGTAAGTAGCCCCATTAATGACCATCGGATCTTTTTCAACTGGTGTCAAGTTTGCGTAGTTACCAATACTATTGAGCTGATCCCTAAAGGCAGGATCATTGGTCATCACAGTGACGGGATTATCTGTAATTACTAGCTCGCCCTTCAGGTACTCAATCACAATACTTTTACCTGTTGCATCATGCAAAGTCATCCGAACTGGCGCTGATTGATTATGGAATGCAGGAATAATTGAACGGTTCACTTTGATCTTTTCAAAGCCGACCTTTACTTCACCAACAGTCGCAAAATTCGTTAAGGCATACATCAGCATTTGCACAGAAGCGATGCTATTAGCGGAATCAGCAGGGCTTACTTTTTGATACTCGGCAGTATTGGGTGCATTCAGCAAACCCCCTACCAAGCCTTTTTCATTCATACCATCGACTAGCACTGGCAGGCCTAAGCCATTCATTCCGACAGCGGCATATTTAGTGGTCCAATTCAAGCCAGAGCCAGGCTTGCTGTCTACGCCAACACCCTGCGCTTGATAATTGCGAGGAATGACTGTGAGCTGGGATCTGAGGGGTAAACCGAATTCCATCGTACGGCCATATACAAAGCCACCATCATTACCTTTTAATAAAAAACTAGTGCAGGCATTACCTGTCAGCGGGCTCAAAGCAAAAGTGCTTGCAAGCGCTATCGTGAGTATTTTCTTAATCATGATGAAAACCTTACCGAATGAATAGATGGATGAGTTAATGAATCAATACTAACCACTCTTTATGACTAGCCCTATTGGGATAAGCCATTAGCGCAAGGCATCAATTTGGGTTATCTTTGCTACATTCTTAGCAAAAGGCAAAAGCCAGCATTGCTGGATCATCCAGAAATGAATTTGCAAGGTAGATGCTGACGCGGTAAAGCAATGGCAGCAAGTATTCATAAAAGTAAGTCATTACCCCTATTTTAAAGCCCATCTGAAAGTGACCGTAATATGACTCAAGCTCACTCTGGAAAGCTCCTCTCCATTTCCATTGGAAAAGTAAGCGGACTATTTGCTCAAAACGGTTCCGAACCCTCTAGGGTGGTATCAGCTATTCATAAGCAATCGATTAGCAATCTCGATAATCCCATTTCAGTAGAAATTACCAAGCTGGGTGTGCAAGGTGATGAGCAGGCCGACCTCACAGTTCATGGCGGAATTGAAAAAGCCATTTATGTATATCCATCCGAACATTACCCTTTTTGGAACGAACTCCTCACGCGAGAAACAAAACGGCCTGTCAATTTAACGCCAGGATCGCTTGGGGAAAACTTCACTATCGAAGGCTTACTCGAGACCAATGTATACGTTGGTGACATTCTCATCATCGGCGATCTTGAATTCACCGTAGTCAAACTGCGCGAGCCCTGCTTTAAGTTCAATGCCAAGATGGGATACAAAGGTGCCGCTAAAGCCATGCTGCAATCGGGTTTCAGTGGCTGGTATCTCAGGGTCAATCGGGTCGGCGCACTCGCTGCTGGTGCCGGTATCGAACTCATACCTGGCAGCCGCCAAACATCGATTGCCGATCAAAATACGGCATTACTCAATCGCAGTAAACAGCAAGATTTATGGGAATAAAAAACCCGACCAAGAGGTCGGGTTCTTATTAAAGCTCAGTAAGACTGTATTCAACTACTTAGTCACGTGCGTAAATATCCACATCTTTAGTTTCACGAACGAACAAGGTACCAATAACCAAGGTCATTGCAGCAATGATGATTGGGTACCAGAGACCGTAGTAAATGTTACCGTTCTGCGCTACCAAGGCAAAGGAGATGGTTGGCAGCAAGCCACCGAACCAACCGTTACCAATATGGTATGGCAAGGACATTGAGGTGTAACGAATACGGGTTGGGAACATCTCTACCAACATTGCGGCGATTGGGCCGTATACCATCGTTACCAACAAGACCAAGAAAGCCAAGAGCAAGAAGGTTGCAAAGTAGTTAATTGCAGCTGGATCTGCTTTGACTGGATAGCCGGCAGCTGTCAAGTCATCACGAATCGCTTTCTTAAATGCTGCATCTTTTGCTTTTGCTTCAGCTGGATCGAGACCTTTTGATGAATAACCTTCAATCTCAGTTTCTCCAATCTTGACCTTAGCCACGCTGCCTGCTGGTCCAGCAACTGTGGTGTAGCTAGCGGAGTTGGAAGCCATCACCTGTTTTGCAATATCGCAAGAGCTGGTGAACTTCGCAGTACCGGTTGGGTTGAACTGGAAAGTACATTCAGACAAATCAGCAGTAATTGTCGCTGGTGATGTAGCCATTGCATTTTCCAATGCAGGATTCGCAAAGTGTGTCAGTCCATTAAATACGGAGACTGGAGTATTTGGAATATAGGTAATCACCGCCAACAACAAACCGCCCATGATGATCACCTTACGACCAATTCTGTCGGACAAGCTACCAAATACGACGAAGAATGGCGTGGCAACCAACAAGGCAGCCGCAATCAATAGATTAGCTGTTTTAGCGTCTACCTTCAGAACTTGAGTAAGGTAGAACAAAGCATAGAACTGACCTGTGTACCAAACTACAGCTTGGCCAGCAACTAAACCAAAGAGCGCCAAAATCACAATCTTCAAGTTCTTCCATTGACCGAAAGACTCACCCAGAGGTGACTTAGACAACTTGCCTTCTTCTTTCATCTTCTTAAACGCTGGTGATTCGTTCATTGACATGCGAATCCATACTGAAACACCTAAGAGTGCAATCGAGACGATGAAAGGAACACGCCAGCCCCAAACTTCAAAATCAGGCCCGGTGAATTCACGAGTGAACAAAATCACTAACAAGGAAAGGAAGAGGCCCATTGTTGCTGTGGTCTGAATCCAAGCAGTATAGGCACCGCGCTTACCATTAGGAGCGTGCTCTGCAACATAGGTTGCCGCACCACCATACTCGCCTCCTAAAGCTAAGCCTTGCAATAAACGCAGGGCAATCAGCAACACTGGAGCAGTCACACCAATCGTTGCATAGTTTGGCAAAATACCAACCACAAAGGTGGATCCACCCATAATCAGGATAGTCACTAAGAAGGTGTACTTACGACCAATCAAATCACCTAGACGACCAAATACCAATGCACCAAAAGGGCGAACGATAAAGCCGGCAGCGAAAGCCAATAAGGCGAAAATGAAAGCAGAGCCCGCATCTAAGCCTGAGAAGAATTGCTTGGCAATAATGGCAGCCAATGAACCGTATAGATAAAAGTCGTACCACTCAAAGACTGTTCCGAGTGAAGAAGCAAAAATCACTTTGCGTTCTGCGGCAGTCATTGGGGCTGCTTTGATTGATGTTGACATCAGTAGCTCCTAAATATTTTTATGGAATTAAACAACGAAGCAATTATGCTGTGAAAAAATCGAGATAAATCCATTACTTAGGGTAATTCCTCATCAAAACAGATTGGGGTTTTCCCGCGATCTACAATCGAGTATTCAATAAGGCTAAGTCGATATATGCAACAAAAATGGGGTATTCAAGGAATGGCGGTTGCACCTCATTCCCTAGCATCAGAATCTGCAGTAGCCGTTCTGCGAGAGGGCGGTAACGCATTGGAGGCCATGATTGCGGCAGCTGCAACCATTGCCGTGGTGTATCCCCACATGAACTCGATTGGCGGAGATTCTTTTTGGGTCATTCACTCCCCCGGCAAAGCCATGGGCGGCATTGATGCCTGTGGGGCTGCTGCAGGCCTAGCCACTAAACAATGGTATGCGAATCAAGGCATTACTAAAGCCATCCCTTTCAGGGGTCCAGTAGCTGCAAATACCGTTGCAGGAACGATTTCAGGCTGGGGAGCTGCACAAGCACTTTCTCAGAAAGCCTTAAGAGGCAAGATCCCGCTCTCACGATTACTAGCAGACGCAATTCACTATGCAGAAGCTGGTGTGCCAGTCACTTTCAGTCAATCTAGCTTGACTGCTAAGAAACGAGAAGAGTTAAGTCCCATTCCTGGTTTTGCAGAAACCTTTCTTGTTAATGGACGTGCTCCAGCAGTCGGCAGTATTTTCAAACAAGAGCGTCTGGCAAAAACCTTACGACAAATTGCCAGAAAAGGAACCGAGGATTACTACCGCGGCGATCTTGCTGAGTTGCTGGCCAAAGAGCTTGCTGAACTAGGAAGCCCACTACGACTTGGTGATTTGCGTCGCCATCATGCCAAGCTGATTGATCCTCTCGAGCTCAAACATAGCTTGGGCAATGTTTACAACATGACCCCGCCAACGCAAGGTGTTGTGTCCTTAATGATTCTGGGGATTCTGGATCAACTCAATCTCAAGCGCTTCAAAGTCGATAGCGCAGAATATGTTCATCACTGTGTTGAAGCAACCAAGCAGGCCTTTAAAGTACGCGATCAATTCGTTACCGATCCTGCATACATGAAAAAACAAGCGCAATCTTTTTTAGCTCCTGCTTTTTTAAAGAAGCTAGCAAAAAATATTGATCCTGAAAAAGCATTACCTTGGGGCCAGGGCAAAGGTCCAGCGGATACGATCTGGATGGGTGTAGTTGACAAACAGGGCAATAGCGTTTCTTTCATTCAAAGCATTTATCACGAGTTTGGTGCCGGGATTGTGTTGCCAAGTTCAGGCGTCAATTGGCAAAACCGTGGCTGCAGTTTTTCTCTAGATCCGAAAACACTCAATCACCTTGAGCCTTATCGCAAACCATTCCACACCCTCAATCCTGCACTAGCTTTATTCAAAGATGGCAAGACGATGGTGTACGGAACGATGGGTGGCGATGGACAACCCCAAACACAATGTGCAGTCTTCACCAGAACGGCAACGTATGGCCTTGATCCACAAGATGCCATCAGTCGCCCACGCTGGTTACTTGGGCGTACTTGGGGTCAGACAAGCGACAGCCTCAAACTCGAATCCCGCTTTAGCCCTTGGGTTGCGAAAGAATTGCATGCACTGGGTCATGAAATTGAAATGCTCGACGCCTTCGATGAAACCGTGGGACATGCTGGCTGCATTATTCGCGAACCTTCAGGCACTTTAAGGGGTGGCTGGGATCCCCGCAGCGATGGAGCAGTTAGCGCGTTTTAGTGATGAAAGCTTTGGGCACGCTCAAATTCCAATGAATCGCTGCTGCACGCAAGCCAAAGATGGCGAACATGCAGAGCACTGCGGATTCAAAACGGTGTTCCGGCAAAAAGTTGAGCGCAAAAATATAAAGACAGCAACCCAAGGTAACTGGGATTGCATACAACTCATGCGACATGAGTAAAGTTTTTCTACCCGCCAAAACATCTCGCAATAAGCCGCCGCCAATCGCGGTGACTACTCCCAAAATCACGGGGGCGACTGGTAAACCAAAATCCAGCTGCCATGCTTTGAACGCCCCTTGAATGCCAAATAAGGCTGCACCCAAACCATCCAAATACAGCATGGATCGATAAATTTGGGGTTGAGTAAAAAAAGATTCAGCAACAAAGGTAGCCATACTGGCGGCTAAAGCAAGCCATACATACAGTGGCGCTTGTGACCAAAAACTGGGGACACCCAAAATGATGTCTCGAATCGTTCCACCACCAATTGCGGTAATCACCCCCAGCACTAGGACTCCAAAAAGATCAACGCCACGGTCCGCAATCGCCAACACTCCCGTTACTGCGAAAGCAACGGTGGCAACAATGCTGATCCAAAATTGAATATCTTGCATGGCAAGTCTAGATTAGGAAATAGGCTTGAGGGTCTTCAGATAGCGCTGGGCGTTGCTGACATAACGTCCAGCAATGTCTTCGATCTTTTTCATTTGCTCATCATCAAGCATCTTCACGACTTTGGCTGGTGAACCCAAAATCATCGAACCATCTGGAAACTCTTTCCCTTCAGTTACAAGCGCACCTGCGCCAACTAAGCAATGCTTACCAATCTTGGCGCCATTCAAAATAACGGCACCAATACCAATCAGACTGCCATCACCAATTTGGCAACCATGCAACATCACTTTATGACCTATTGTGACGTGCTTACCAATCAAGAGCTCAAAGCCAGGATCGGTATGCAATACCGAGGCATCCTGAACGTTACTACCTTCACCAATTTGAATTAGATCGTTATCACCCCGAATGACAACCTGAGGCCAAATGCTCACGTTTTCATGAAGCGCTACGCGACCAATCACTTCAGCGCTCTCGGCAACCCATACGCTCTTCGCTAATGCGGGAGCAATGCCTTCCAGTTCAAATATAGCCATAAGACATTATAGGATTACCCTAATTGATCGCATGTTTAACTGAATCGATCATATACTGAAGTTTATAAATCACTTACTCAAGGGGATTACATGAAAAAAATACTAGTAGCTCTGAGCATCTTCGCCAGCTGCGTTGGCAACGTCTATGCGGATGAAAAAGTTCCCGTCTTAAGTACTCAAGAATTAGTGAATTCCTGCAAATTGCCAGCCAGTCCTGAGGCCCGGAGTTTCTGCATTGGGTACACAACGGCAATTTATGACACTTATTTAGCTACGCGTCATCCGCAGAAGGCTAAGCCCTTTATTTGCGTTAAACAACCTGCCCCACAACGCGATGAAGTCATTGGTGATTTTGTCAAATGGACTGGCACTAATCCTCAAGCTGCAGACAAACCAGCCGCGGGAACATTTCTAGGCTTTTTAGCAGTGCGCTTTCCTTGTGCTAAACAATAAATCCGTTCAATCTTAGGAGTAGTTATATGAAAAAAATGATCGCCCTCCTTATTACTGCATTCGCCATCACGGCCTGCTCGAATATGAGTAATACGGAACAACGCACTTTATCTGGAGCAGGAATTGGAGCAGCGGCAGGTGCTGTTGGCACGGCAGTACTTCATGGCAATCCGATTTGGGGAGCTGTTGGTGGTGCAGCAGTTGGCGCTGCTTCAGGCTATGTGTATGACGCCTACAAGAAACAACAAGCCTCTGAATACAATGCTGGCTATAAGGCTGGCAAGACCGGCTCAACGCCTGCCACCCCAAACTAAATTCGGTTTTCCTGAAACCCAGCTTGGTTTAATTCACCAGCTGGGTTTTTATTTGGATCTCGCCTGAGAGTGCTTTATGAATTGGGCATTTATTAGCGATCTCTAAGAGGCGTTGTTTTTCCTCTTCACTTAACACGCCAAATAATTGAATATCGCGGTTAAATTTTTCAATATCATTCTCACGCTCAACCTGCACTGTGACGATTGCATTAGTTAAGTTCATCGCTTTACGACCAGCATACATTTTGAGGGTCATGCTAGTGCAAGATGCCAAAGCAGCAGCCAAGTACTCATGTGGGGAAGGGCCAGTACTATCGCCACCTGAAGTAGCCTCGACATCCGCCAATAAGTGAAAATCTCCGATCGCAAGCTTTTGCTGGAATGAGCCTACTCCGAACTGGGATTGTGCATTTCTGATCATGACGTTCTCTTTATTTAATTTCGACTAATTCTGAAGGTTATTTATCTCGAAAGATCTACTGATACTATGCCGGTATGAACTTCTCCCTCACCGAAATCGGCGCTAGTACTATTTTTGCGCTTGCAGTATTGCATACTTTTAGCACCACTTATTTTGAGGCTTTAGCCAAGAGTCACCGAAGGCATGCAGGCCTTTGGCACCTGCTAGGCGAAGTTGAAATCGTCTTTGGTTTCTGGGCTGCCATCCTCATTGTTTTTCTCGCCCTGGTTGATAATCTAGAAATAGCCAGACATTACGCTAACTCCAGAAACTTCACAGAAGCTCTCTTCGTTTTTGCCATCATGGTTGTTGCCGGCAGTAAGCCTATCCTCAACTTTGTGACTCACATCTTGCACGCGCTTGGCAAAATTCTCCAAACTGTTTTGAGAACTAAGTCGACGCCCACTTTGTATTTTTTAACTCTGAGCATTACGCCTGTACTCGGTTCATTTATTACAGAAGCTGCTGCAATGACCTTGGCGGCTTTTTTATTGAGAGATCTGGTGTATCGCCACTCTTGTTCCAAGCTCATGCTCTTCGGCACCCTAGGGGTATTGTTTGTCAACATCTCGATTGGCGGCACTCTGACAAACTTTGCAGCGCCTCCCGTTCTGATGGTGGCTTCCGCTTGGAATTGGGATAGCGCCTTCATGATGAGTCATTTTGGTATTGAGTCTTGTATTGCAATTTTGATTAACGCATTGCTCATCACCGTCTTGTTACGAAAAGAATTTGTTGAGCCACAATCAGAAACACGTCCTGATAAAACTCCACTCACAGTGACCTTGGTTCATCTTTTATTTTTAGTAGGTGTTGTCGTTTTTGCACATGATCCAGTGATCTTTATGTGGTTGTTATTATTTTTCATTGGCTACACCACCGCATACCCCAAGTACCAAAGCCCCCTCATTCTGAGAGAGGCCTTATTGGTAGGCTTCTTCTTGGCCGGCCTAATTGTTCTAGGTGGACTACAAGAATGGTGGCTACAACCAATTTTGCAAAACATGAGTCCAACTGCTGTCTTTTATGGTGCGCTTGGTCTAACCGCCCTAACCGACAATGCAGCGCTCACGTATTTAGGCTCTCTAGTTACGGGTACATCGCTGGAATTTAAACTGGCCCTAGTCGGTGGTGCTGTTGCTGGAGGCGGCCTCACAGTCATCGCGAATGCCCCCAATCCTGCTGGATTGGCCATTCTGCGGCCTTATTTTCCGAATGCCGCTGTTTCTGCTGGCATGTTGCTCTTAGCAGCCATTCCGCCTACTTTAGTAACGATCCTGGCCTATCGATTCCTCTGATCTGTACAATCCCGTAAAATCAACGCTTCGCCCCCAGTTATAAACCTGAGAACGGCATATGAAGAAGCTCTATATCAAAACCTTTGGCTGTCAAATGAATGAGTACGATTCTGACAAGATGGCTGACATCCTCCATGCTGATGAGGGCATGACCATCACCGACACACCAGAAGATGCTGATGTTGTACTTTTGAACACCTGCTCGATTCGGGAAAAGGCAGAAGACAAAGTGTTCTCTGACCTCGGCCGATTACGAGAGCTCAAAAAACGTAAACCCAATTTACTCATTGGGGTTGGCGGTTGTGTTGCGAGCCAAGAAGGTCAGCAGATCATCAATCGAGCGCCATATGTCGACGTGGTCTTTGGCCCCCAAACACTCCACCGCCTGCCTGACCTGATTGCGCAGCGCCATCAAACCGGTAGGCCTCAAGTAGACATTTCTTTTCCAGAAATTGAAAAGTTTGATCACTTGCCAGCTTCACGTAAAACCCGCGGCTCCGCATACGTCTCGATCATGGAGGGCTGCTCTAAGTATTGTAGTTATTGCGTAGTGCCCTATACCCGAGGCGAAGAAGTCTCACGCCCCCTTGATGATGTTTTGACCGAAGTAGCAAGCTTGGCAGCACAAGGCATTAAAGAAATTGTTTTGCTGGGGCAAAATGTAAACGCTTATCTGGGTAAGATGAGTGACAGCAGTGAACTTGCTGACTTCGCTTTGCTAATTGAGTATGTTGCAGAAATTCCGGGGGTTGAGCGGATTCGCTTTACAACCAGTCATCCAAAAGAATTTACGCAACGCTTAATTGATGTGTATGCAAAAGTACCCAAGCTAGTTAGCCACTTACATTTACCTGTTCAGCACGCCTCCGATTCCGTCCTCTCTGCCATGAAGCGCGGCTATACCGCCCTGGAATATAAAAGCATCATTCGTAAAATGCGCGCTGTTCGGCCTGATCTCACACTCTCCAGTGACTTCATCGTTGGGTTTCCAGGTGAAACCGATGAGGACTTTAATAAGTTGCTCAAGATGGTTGAAGAACTTCAGTTTGATAATAGTTTTTGCTTTATTTTCAGCCCTCGGCCTGGAACCCCTGCCGCCAATTTGACTGATGACACGCCTTATGAGGTCAAACTCCAACGCCTACAAACCCTGCTGGCACTAATTGACTCACAGGGAGAAAAAATTAGTCAACGCATGCTTGGCAATACCGAAACCATTTTGGTTGAGGGTCTTGCAAAAGACGGGATCAATCTTCAAGGACGTTCTGCAAATAATCGCATCATTCATATTGAAATACCCGATCACAATGTAGATAGCTGGATCGGAAAAATGGTGGACGTCAAAATTACTGAGGTATTGAATTACACCTTACGCGGCGAATTGATTGAATCCCATGTCATCTAAACTTCAGATTGATATTCAATTCGCAAGTCCAGCAATCGAAGCGGCCATCAATCAAGTCGCATCTAATACCCTTTTAAAAAAATGGATCAAAGCTGCTACCAATAAAGTAGGTCTCATTACCATTCGCTTTGTGAATTCCGCTGAATCAAAGAAGATGAATGCCTCTTACCGCAAGAAAAACAACGCAACGAATGTTCTGACCTTTCCCTATGCTTTAGATAAAGCCAGTCTCAATGCTGACATCATCTTGTGCCTTCCCGTGATTCAAAAGGAAGCTAAAGAGCAAGATAAGACCATGAAGTCGCATCTAGCCCACCTTATCATTCACGGCTGCTTACATGCCCAAGGCCATGATCATGAAATTTCCAAGCAAGCTCTAAAAATGGAAGCGCTTGAGATTAAGCTACTCAAAGAGCTTGGTTTTGCCAATCCCTATACCCCTCAGTAATCCACTGTAACCAATTTCATCCCCATCTACGCTATTCTTGCACCATGCCCGACCCCAATAAATCATTACTTGAACGCTTAACCGCTTTTCTAAGCCCCGTACCCATTAGCAGCACAGAACGTCGTCAAGAATTAATCCTGACACTTCGAGAAGCCGAATCTGAGGGGCTGATCGATGCAGATGCCTTATCAATGATTGAAGGCGTATTCCAAGTGGGGCAGCTATGTGCGCGCGATATTTTGGTGCCTCGCGCCCAAATTGATTGGATTGATATCAACCTACCATTAGCAGAAATTATTCAAAACGTGATTACTGCTGCTCACTCCCGCTTTCCTGTATTTGAAGGTAGCCGAGATAACATCATTGGCACTCTGCTTGCTAAAGATCTTCTTCGTAATGCCAGTGAAAAAGATTTTCAGGTGCGCGATTGGTTACGACCTGCCGTGTTTATTCCGGAATCAAAACGTTTGAGCGTGTTACTAAGGGATTTCAAAGACAACCGCAATCATTTAGCAATCGTGGTGGACGAGTACAGTGGTGTAGCTGGAATCATCACCATTGAAGATGTGCTTGAACAAATTGTGGGCGATATCGAAGATGAGCATGATGTTGATGAAGAAGCTGACAATATCATCGCCTTAGATAATGGTGATATCCGGGTCAAGGGTATCACTGAGCTCGAACAATTTAATGAAGTTGTAGGGACTGATTTTTCCGAAGAGGATATTGATACCGTTGCCGGTCTTGTTATTCAACATCTGGGTCGAGTACCTAAAATTGGTGAGCTCATTAAACTGGGGAATATCGAGTTTGAGATTCAGCGTGCCGACCCTAGACAGATTCATATTTTGTTAGCAAGAAAAATCAATCAGAAACCTACATCTGATTGAGATTGCATGCTGTTTTGAAAAATCCTACCCGATTTCTCGCCCTCATCTTATTTGGCGCAGTTCTTGCCTGTTCGGCCGAACTGCCTTATGGCGGGTGGATTCAAATTCCGATTCTTACCCTAGTTTGGTGGGGTTTACTTCAGTTTAAACACGCATCGCTCAAGCAATTTTTGCTAGCAGGCTTGGTTTTTGGTTTGGGCTATTTTGTAGTGGGCCTATCCTGGATCTACATCAGCTTGCACGATGTAGGAAAAATGAACTTCCTTCTGTCATGTGCAGCGGTCGTTTTACTTTCTACCTATACCGCAATATTTTTCTCTTTAGCCTGTCTGCCACTCTATTTCTTTAAGAAAGATTCTTTTTACACCGGATGCTTTCTTGCAGCCAGCTGGGTCTTGATTGAATGCCTACGTGGGTTTTTCCTCACCGGCTTTCCTTGGTTGGGTTTAGCAGAAGCTCAAGTGAATGGTCCGTTTGGGCTAGCAGCTCCTTACCTCGGTGGCTTAGCTTGTACCTTCCTAGTAGTGTGGAGTTCATGGCAACTCTTGCATATTCGCAAACATGCCGTACTCAGCATTGCTCCAGTCGCACTCATAGTTACTCTTGTTCAGATCGGGGGGCTATGGAGTTTTACCAAGCCCACCGGCTCACCCTTAAGCATTGAGCTCGTACAAGGCAATTTTTCACAGAGTCTCATCTTTAGGCCCGAAGGCGTAATGCAACAAATTGACTATTACTCAAATGTCATGAAGCGCTCTTCCGCTGAATTAATTGTCGCACCTGAAACTGCCTTCTCTTGGCCTGATATCAATTTACCCCAGGGCACACTGGAGTCTTTGCAAGATAACGTCAATCAACATCACAAGACATTACTGTTTGGGATCATCGGCCGACGTATCAATCCAAGCGATGGCAGGGAGTTTTCAAATCGAGCGCTCGGACTAAATCAAAATGCCGCAGTATATGAGTACGATAAATCTCACCTGGTTCCTTTTGGAGAGTTCATTCCCCCTGGATTTCATTGGTTTGTTAATGCCTTCAATGTCCCTTTGAGTGACTTTTCACGTGGCTCGATGAGTCAGTCACCTTTCAGGATTGTGAGAGATGGCAAGGATCCACTCTTTGCCGCGATCACCATATGCTATGAAGACGTCTTCGGTAGTGAGCTTGCCACCCGCCTTCGACATAGCCCCGAAGCAACCAATCTATTGATTAACATCACTAATCTTGCTTGGTTTGGCGATTCTCAAGCCCCAGGTCAACAACTCAGACTTTCTCAACTACGATCTCTAGAAACAGGTCTGCCTGCCCTTCGTGCGACCAATACTGGCATTACTGCAGTCCTAGGACCAGATGGGAAAGTGATTGAGCAATTGCCTAAATTTACGCAAACCTCTTTAGTTGGCTCTGTTCAGGCTTACACAGGCAGAACACCTTATGTCATTTGGGGTAATGCGCCAATTTTGACCATCTCTTTCCTACTTCTCTTGATTGGCATCATTCGTCAAAGACGGTTTTAGTAATCGCCCAGCTTCGCCATGTAAAATCAATGGCTTAGCTAGGTTAAACATGCTTACATTTCAGCAAATCATTCTTAAACTTCAAGAGTATTGGGACCAACAAGGTTGCGCCCTACTTCAGCCTATTGACCTTGAGGTTGGCGCAGGCACATCGCATACCGCCACCTTTTTAAGGGCAATTGGTCCTGAGCCCTGGAAGGCTGCTTATGTTCAGCCATCCCGCCGCCCAAAAGACGGTCGTTATGGCGAGAACCCCAATCGCTTGCAACACTACTACCAATATCAAGTGGTGCTCAAGCCAGCTCCAGCAAACATCCTAGAGCTCTATTTAGGATCACTGGCAGCGCTCGGTTTAGATCTTAAAGAAAATGATGTTCGCTTCGTCGAGGATGATTGGGAAAATCCTACCCTCGGTGCCTGGGGCTTAGGTTGGGAAGTTTGGCTCAACGGTATGGAAGTCACACAATTTACCTACTTCCAACAAGTTGGTGGTATTGACTGTAGGCCCGTACTTGGTGAAATAACCTATGGTATTGAGCGCCTGGCGATGTATATCCAGAATTGTTCGAATGTTTTCGATCTTGTTTGGGCAGACGGCATCTCCTATGGTGACGTGTATCACCAGAACGAAGTTGAGCAGTCTTCTTACAACTTCGAACACTCCAATACCGATTTACTCTTTGCGAACTTCAGTAATTATGAGGGTGAGGCAAAACGCTTAATGGAAGTACCTCTAGCCTTACCCGCTTATGAAATGGTTCTCAAAGCCGCCCACACTTTTAATTTGCTGGATGCGCGTGGAGCCATTTCGGTTACCGAGCGGGCTGCCTATATCGGTCGAATTCGGAATCTTTCCCGTGCAGTGGCGCAAGCCTACTTCGAGTCTCGCGAGAAATTGGGCTTTCCGATGTGTCAACGCAGTTCCACTAAATCATGAGTACATTGAATCCCGGCCCTACTTCAGCCAGCCTTCTACTTGAAGTATTTACAGAAGAGCTGCCTCCCAAATCCTTACGTCGTTTAGGTCAGGCTTTTAGTGATGGGATTACGGATTCCCTTAAAGTAGCAGGCCTGTTGAGCGAACAATCTATCGTCACTGGGTTTGCAAGCCCCCGTCGCTTGGCAGTCCACATCACAGAGGTGCTTAATCAAGCTCCCGATTATCCAGTCCGAGAAAAATTACTTCCTATTTCTATTGCCTATGATGCGCAGGGTCAAGCTACCGCCCCATTACTAAAGAAACTGGCTAGCCTAGGTTATGCTGACATTGATCTTTCTACCTTAGAGAAATCGGGTGAAGGGAAGAATGAAGCACTCTATTTAAATGTAGTTGCAAAAGGTGCAGCTCTAGAGCCCACGGTACAACAAGCGCTCGAACAAACTCTGAGTAAATTACCGGTCGCTAAGATGATGCATTATCAAGTCACACGCGCCAATGGCGACTTGGTCGATGTTCAATTTGCCCGTCCAGTGCATGGCATTGTGGCTTTACATGGTAATAGTCCGCTTCAGATCAGCGCCCTAGGAATTGATTCAGGAAATAAAACCGATGGACATCGCTTTTTATCTCCTGGGGCAATCAACATTGAGAGTGCCGATCAATACGAAACCTCACTCGAGACCAAGGGAAAAATTGTTCCCAGCTTTACAAAACGTCGCCAACAAATTGAGGCGGCACTACTCAAGACTGCAGGTGATGATCTGGTGCTGATGCCAGACGGCCTGCTTGATGAAGTGACAGCCCTAGTTGAGTGGCCAGCAATTTATGAGTGTCATTTTGATGCTGAGTTTTTAGACGTTCCACAAGAATGTTTAATTCTGACGATGCAAACCAATCAGAAATATTTTGCATTAACGGATAAACAAGGCAAGCTCAGAAACCGCTTCTTAATTGTCTCCAATATTCAAACTGATCAGCCTGCAGCAATCATTTCAGGGAATGAACGTGTGGTGCGCCCCCGTTTATCTGACGCACGCTTCTTTTTCCATCAAGATCAAAAGCGTTCCTTAGCCTCTCGAGTAAATGATCTCGCAAGAGTGGTGTATCACAATCAATTGGGTAATCAACTCGATCGCACCAAGCGGGTTCAAGCGATTGCGCTTGGTATCGCCAAATTACTCGGATGGAAAGAAACCCTTGCTACTAGAGCAGCTGAGATTGCTAAAACGGATTTGCTGACTGATATGGTGGGTGAGTTCCCAGAGCTTCAGGGAATCATGGGTCGCTACTATGCGACTCTCGATAAAGAAAATGATGAGGTAGCAGCAGCTTGCAGTGAGCACTATATGCCACGCTTTGCTGGTGATGCTTTGCCAAGCACTCAAACTGGAACTATCCTGGCAATCGCTGACAAACTAGAAACCTTAGTCGGCATTTGGGGGGTTGGGCTAGCCCCCACAGGCGATAAAGACCCTTACGCACTGCGACGTCATGCACTGGGTATCTGTCGCTTGCTGTTAGAAAAAAATCTGTCTTTGAGTCTGCCGACCCTAATTGAACTAGCGCGCCAACAATTTGCGCAAAAGGAAGTTCAGGAAAAAGCCCAAGTTACTGAAATCAATGAATTTATTCTGGACCGCTTGCGTGCTTATCTTCGCGATCAAGCAATTGGCGGCAAACCCTTTACCAACCCTGAAATTGAAGCTGTCTTGAGCCAAGCACCAGAACATATCAATGACATCATCGCCCGTCTGTCCGCTTTAAGAGCATTCAATGCCCTCACACAAGCCGGCCAATTGGCGGCTGCTAACAAGCGCATTAGCAATATTCTGAAAAAGACCACCACTGCCATTCCCGACACTTGTTCAGAAAAGCTTTTGCAGGTTCCTGCAGAAATTGCATTGCATCAAGCTTTTGAGGCATTAAAACCCAGTCTTGATTTGGCTTATGCAAAACATCAATTTGTTGAGCTATTAAAAGCATTAGTTGCTTTGAGTGACCCGATCGATCAGTTCTTCGCGGACGTCATGGTGATGGATCCTGATCCAAAATTACGCGATAACCGCCTAGCCCTTTTACAAGAACTACACCAAAAAATGAATTTAGTCGCAGATCTCGGCAAATTAGCATGAGCAATAGCTCTTCTAAATTCATTATTCTCGACCGCGATGGCGTGATTAACGAAGATCGAGATGACTACGTCAAATCTGTTGATGAATGGATTCCGCTACCAGGTAGCTTAGAGGCTATCGCCCTACTCAATCAAGCTGGCTACCAAATTGCAATTGCAACCAACCAGTCTGGCTTAGCGCGCGGTTTCTTTAGCATCAGTGATTTACATGCCATGCATAACAAGATGGCTCATTTACTCAAGCCCCTAGGAGGGCATATTGATAGCATCTTCTTTTGCCCACACATCGATGCACATGCATGCGACTGTCGTAAACCTGCACCAGGAATGATGAAAGAAATCGCTTTGCGATACCACAGAAATCAGCACAAACATCCCTTGGAAGGCATTCCTGTGGTTGGCGATTCCCTTCGAGACCTTCAAGCCGGAGTTGCCCTAGGCGCTTCACCTCATCTTGTTCTCACTGGCAAGGGCCAAAAGACTCTAGCGGGGGGAAACCTGCCTGAAGGAACCGAAATCCACCAAGACCTTCTGGCTTTTGCCAATAGCTTTCTCAAGGGCGTAGCATAAAGATGATGACTTTCATACGCTCAACTCTTTTCACTCTCTTCTTGCTGGTCTTTACGCCGATTTGGTCCGTGCTGTGTATGCTGGCTTTTCCTTTTCTCAACCCAGAGAATCGCTATCGCTTTATTGGGCTATGGAATAAGGTGGTCATATACGTTCTGAAGCATCTCTGTGGCATTCGTTTTGAGATTCGGGGCATGGAGAATATGCTGGCTGCACTAGATCAACCGGTCGTCGTTCTCAGCAAACACCAATCTGCTTATGAGACGATCGCTTACATTGCCTTGCTTCCTAAACAACTGTGTTTTGTATTTAAGCGTGAGCTCTTGTGGATTCCATTTTTTGGCTGGGCCTTGGCTCTACTCAAAATGATCCACATTAATCGAGCTAGCAAAGAAACGGCAGCACTTTCTGTTGCAAGCCAAGGTCGCAAACGCCTAAGTGAAGGCAAATGGATATTGATGTTCCCTGAGGGTACTAGAACCCCCGTCGGCTCTCATAAGCCCTATCGCAAAGGCGGAGCTCGTCTTGCTAGTGCCACTGGTGCTATCGTGATTCCGATTGCCCATAATGCTGGGCACTTCTGGCCACGCAATAGCTTCATGAAATACCCTGGCACCGTCATCTTCTCAATTGGCCCCGCGCTTGCTTCTGCAGGAAAATCTGGTGACCAACTCCATCAAGAAGTTGAAGGCTGGATTGAAGCAGAGATGAGAAAAATAGATCCGAGCGCTTACTAAGCTGAGATTCTATTGGCTAATAATTTAGCCCACGCAATATAACGATCTACCGAAATATCCTGCGCTCTAGCTTTGAGCTCATGCTCACCCAGACTTAAACGATCGGCATAGGCCTGTAAATTAGTCCGCAACATTTTACGTCTCTGAGCAAAGGCTGCTGCTACCACTTTTTCAAGGGCGCTCCACTCCTGAGAACTTAAGTCAAAATCTGTACGGGGAATCATTCTGACTACTGCAGAATTCACCTTAGGCTGAGGATCAAAAGCTTCAGGTGGAACCTCTAATACCTGCTCCATATGATAACGAGCCTGCAGCATGACAGAGAGCCGACTAAAGTCAGAGCTGCCGGCTGGTGCAACCATTCTTTCCACCACCTCTGCTTGCAACATAAATACTTGCTCATCAATCTGGCTGGCTGCCGATACCAAATGAAATAGGAGTGGTGAAGAGATGTTGTAAGGTAGATTGCCTACGACCTTACATTGACCCTGATGGGTGCCTCGCTGTTTTGCCCATTCAGAAAAATTAAACTGAAGTGCATCGCCCTCTATGACATTGAGCCCTGGTAAATTTTCTTGTCTCCAGTACGCAACGAGGTCTCGATCGATCTCTAGAAGATCTAGATGATCTAGATTGGCTAATAAGGGGCGAGTTAACGCACCTAAGCCTGGTCCGATTTCAATGATGTGCGAATCTGCAGCAGGATGAATCAGAGCGACGATGGCATGAATAATGCCGTTATCCTGCAAGAAATTTTGGCCAAATCGTTTTCGGGCGCGATGCATCTATAACAAGCTATTGTGATGCAGTGCTAGTGAGTAGGCCAACCGGAGTGCCTCTAACATGCTGCGATGATCGGCTAGGCCTTTTCCAGCAATATCAAGAGCCGTACCATGATCTACTGAAGTACGAATCATTGGCAAACCCAATGTAACGTTAACACCGCTGCCGAAACTAACAAATTTAAATGGTGCCAAACCTTGATCGTGATACATAGCCAAGAAGGCATCTGTTTTATTCAGGGATTGAACATCAAACATCGTGTCGCCCGGATAAGGACCTGATACCGCGATTCCTGCATCACGCGCTAAATGAATTGCAGGAATAATCTGATCAACCTCTTCCCGACCAAGATAGCCAGATTCTCCAGCATGGGGATTCAATCCAGCAACCCGTATTCGAGGATTTGCAATACCAAATTTAGAACGTAAATCATGCTCAATAATTTGAATCGTTTCAAAAAGAAAATTACAGCTCAAAGCAGCTGAAACTTCTTTTAATGGTAAGTGGGTTGTTGCCAGAGCAACTCTTAACTGCTGAGCAGTTTGCAAACCTAAAACACCTGCCTGAAGTTCAGCACAGAGCATCATCACGACATGCTTTACACCGCAACGCTCTGCCAGATACTCAGTGTGGCCTGTAAAGGGGGTTCCCGCGAGATTGATGACACTCTTTTGAAGAGGCGCAGTTACCATCGCATCAAACTGACCCTGCAAACAACGATCGATTGCGAAATCTAGGGTGCTTAAGACATAAGGAGCATTTACAGGATTTAACTCACCAAATTTAACCGGCTCAATCAACGGTACATGATGAATATGCAAACGCTCTCGTATTTTTGGATCCACCGAATTTGAAGCTGACAAAAGATCGCTGCAACCCACTAGGGTAATTTCAAGATCAGTTTGCTCTTTTAAAAATTGGACTGCCGCAGCCAAGGAAACCTCGGGGCCGATGCCTGAGGGCTCACCTGTGGTAACAGCTAATTTAACGATTACCGGTGGCTGCATCTTCAACGTTCAAAATTTTCACCGTTGCAGAATCGCGTAGCTGACGGAGCCAATCTTGATAAGCCTGCTCGAACTTTCTTTGGCGGATTGCGGCTTTTGCAAACTCACGCTGTTTCTCAGTGGTTAGCTCAGCCTGGCGGCGCTCTAAAACTTGAATCAAATGCCAGCCAAACTCAGTTTTAACTGGTGGGCTAACTTCACCAATCTGCAAGCGATTCATTGCTTGTTCGAACTCTGGAACTAATTCACCAGGGCCCATCCATCCTAAATTACCGCCATTAGCGGCAGATCCGTCCTCCGAATACTTCTTAGCAAGATCGCCAAAGTCGGCTGTTTTAGCAACCACCTGCGCTCGATAGCCAGCCAAACGTCTTTCAGCATCTTGGTCACTTAATCCAGCTCGATTCTTGAGCAAAATGTGGCGAGATAAGGTTTGGGTAATCATAATATTTTGTGGCGCACCAGAAGTTGCTGGCTCTTGATCCGGCTGCTGAGGAGGCGCTTGTTGTGATTGTGGGGCTGATGCAGATCGACGATCAAGCACTTTTAAAACATGGTAGCCTGCGGGGCTCTTGACTACATTATTCGCAAGTTGGCCTCCACCAATATTTCTGACTGCCTCATAAAATAATTGAGGTAAGCGATCTGGAGTCCGATAGCCGAGCTCTTGAAATTTAATCTTCGGATTTTCTTTAGAGGCCATTTCACCTAGTTTAAGAAAATCGACATCACCACGAGCATCTCGTAAGAGAGTTTCTGCTTTTTTCTTCGCCTCCGCCTGAGTGCCAGCTCCTGCATTGGGGTCTATGGGAACAAAAATTTGTGCGATATCAATTTCATCAACGCCATTAGCGGCGACTGGAGAACTTGATACTGGTCTAGCTGCAGCGCCTTTTCCCATTGATTGCTCAGCGATGAAATTATCGATCTCAGCATCTGATATCTTGATCTTAGATTCAACTTCACGCTCACGATACCGGCTCATCACAATATCATTTCGAAGCATCTCTTTATATCGATCAAAGCTCATGCCTGATGCAACTACCTTAGCCTTAAAGTCTGCAAAAGTAGTTTTATTTCTAGCAATGATGTCATCTATAATTTTGTTAAGCTCTTTTTGACTAACGGTCACGCCATCTTGCTCAGCTTCTTGAAGTTGAACTTTTTCAATAATGAGACGGTCTAGGATGGCCTTACGCAAAGTAGCAGTATCCGAGGGAAGTTTTGCGCCTTGCTTTTGTAAGCTAGCAATACGATCGTCTATTTCCTTACGGGTAATAAACCCAGTATTAACTACTGCTGCAACACCGTCAATATCTCGAACCTTGCTTTCAGAGCTAGCGTTAGCACTAGTACTCTCGCTATTTGCACCAGCCTTTTTTGGCACCGCTGCTGTTTGAGCAAATGAAAAAGTCGACAAGCAAGCAAGCCCCAAAAATATCGTAGCAAAAAGAGTCTGTCTAAAACGAATTCTGGAATGCATCATTGATAATTCTCATAAATTGAAGGGGGTATGGGCTTCGAAGTTGGCATATATCCAGGTACATTAAGCTTCATGATATCAACTGGATTACTGCCAGCGCTAGCAAAACCCCTAAATTCAACCTGGAAGAGCACCTGGGTAGTCATGAGTTGCGAAGTATTCACTACCTGAGAATACGCGCCTCTAAAGGTCCAGCAATCTCGGGTCCACTCTAGTGCTGCTAAGGAATTCAAGGTTTTACCTGCTAAAGCATCGTAACCCCAGCGCCCTAAAACTGATAACTCGCGCGTGAGCGGCCATTGTCCAGAGATATTGTATTGATTAGTGGTGGTCGCGCCGGGTGTGTATGCTTGATTATTTTGCGCAGAAGCCTGAACAGGCGGGGTATACACATTACGATAGCCGATATTTAAGCTTCTGCCTGGCGTGGGTCGCCAACTAGTCCCCGCAGTAGTTTGAACAAACTGATTGAGCTGGGCGTTATAGTCTCCAAATGCATCAACACTCAAGTTACCCAGCAATCGGACAGATGCAGAGCCCAAGGTATCTTGGTATGTTGAAGGATTAGCAATCGTGCCATTCAAGCCTACCCGTTGTGCCGTAAATTGCTGACGTTGGGCGAGCGTTACCGAGGCTCTTTCGGCGCCTGTATTTGCTTCAATCATGCGGCTCGTAACGCCCCCAGTCAATTTATTATTGTCAGCAATACGGTCGTTACCAATAAAATTATTTTCACTAAAAACCTGAATGAGGCCGAAGCCACCATCTGCAGTATCGAATAGCGGTGTATTAGTTTGATCCTGATATGGTGTGTATACGTAGAATGCGCGAGGCTCCATAGTGAGGAGCATATCTCTGCCAAAAAAACTTTTCAGCTCTGCCGCATCGCGTTCATAAGCCACACCCGAGTCCAAACTAAAAGTAGGTAATACAAAGCCTTGAGCGGGCGCTACAGTACTGTTATTAAAAGCAGTCGCGTTATAGGTATTAGACTGAAAGCTGACTTTCGGTGTGATGTAGTAACCAGGAGTAACCTGGGGTAACGCCATTGCACCTTTGATAACTGTTCGATCAGCTTGGCTATAAACACCAGGAGCGGTAGCAGCTAAATTTCCGCCGATGTTGTATGCAAAGCGTGTGTAATCGGTAGAGAAGGTTGTAGCAGGGCCGCTAGGTAAAGTTACATACTTACCACTCACATCGGCAGCTGTTGGTGTAAGCCGATTGTTATAGGTAGCAGTGACATTCGGCATGATGTTGTAGGGTGACTGAACAATATTCGTCGGGTCTGGTTGGAGCGTCTGGAAAGTTAAAGCGCGGGCAGAGACATTCCAATTACTCAAGCTATCAGTGAGCTGTTTATTCGTACCAACTTCTTGACGAAACTGGCTAGTCACTGCACCAGCAATACTTTGCGAGAAGTCAGTTGGATATAAATTGTCTGAAACCCGGGCGATATTGGCATAACCAGTCCAAGCCCCTGGAATGGGGATGCCGTTTTGACTCAGAGCGCCATTGAAGTTTTCTCTTTGTTGCCAGTCATAGCGCCAACGGTTAGTCCCTGTTTTTCGATCGTAAGGTAAATAGTCGCCCCCTAATGCGCCAGCTTCACTTGTATCCAAAAAACGATATTGAGCACCTAATTGGGTTCCGCGCTGCCCCATTACCCTTGGCAGCAATAGAAGATCTCGATTAGGTGCAATATTGACGTAATACGGCTGTGTGACATCAATACCATTATTAGAGTTATACCCAGCGACTGGAGCCAATAAACCAGAACGCCGCTGGCCAGAAGTGGGAACAGAGAAATACGGCACATAGGCAATTGGTACATCAAAGAATCGCATCACCCCGTTAGTACCAGTCATTTCTTTTTGCTCGTTATCGATTTCAATTTTGCTGGCCGTGAAATACCAATCGAGATTTTCTGGATTACAGGTTGTATAGGTTGCGTTATCAAACACAAATACATCGGCACTTTGGATTGTTAGTTTTTTTGCATTTCCATTTGCATGGGAATCACGCAACTCATAATTCGGCGTTTCCATCTCACCCTCACGGGCATCGACATTAAAGCGTGCAGTAGGTCCCTTAAAGGCAGTGTTTCCTTTAATTAATTCGGCATTGCCAATTAATGTCGCCACATCACTATCCGGGTCGTAAGAAATTTCATCGGCTTTCATGACGGCGCCATTACGACGGATTTGTGCGCGACCAATCAAATGCATATCTCGATCAACCAACCCATCAATCGCATCGCTTGATGTAAAAGTTAAAGCCTTGCCATCTGGAATAGGCTTGCCTACACGCAATTGATCATCCAATTTCAAAACCGTTACATCGCCTCGATCAGGAATTAAAATAGAGCCTACGGATGATTGAGAATTGAGGGGTAATGGAGCGGGGGCCTGGGCAATCGAATGAGTAGCCAGCCCAAGCAAACCTAACCCCATCAAAACGCGCAGGATTAGCTTACTAGAAAGAGGGGCGCAAAGGCCGGCGCGACGGCGATAATGACTCATGGATCTTGACCCGCCTTATTATACGAATCGACATGACCGACATACGCTTAGACACCCTGCGCAAATGGCTAAAAGGCCTAGAGCCTAGCTGGCAATTAGGCCTTGCCAGTTTGGCACCGGCTTCTGCTGATGCTAGTTTTCGGAGGTATTTCCGAATTGCGTCCAAAACCCCTCATTTTGAGACTTTGATCGTCATGGATGCCCCGCCTGAACATGAGCCCTTAGACGAGTTTATTCAGGTTGACCTATTACTTGAAAATGCGGGTCTTAATGTTCCCAAAATCCTGGAAAAAAATATCGCTGAGGGCTTTCTTTTGCTCAATGATTTGGGTAGAAAAACCTATCTTGCAGAGCTCAATCCTGACTCAGCAAACTGGCTTTATGAAGATGCAACTCAGGCATTGATCAAAATGCAATTAGCCAGCAAACCAGATGTACTTCCAAACTATGATGCCGCTCTTTTACTGCGCGAGCTCCAACTCTTTCCAGAGTGGTATTTAAATAAGCATCTTGGTATTCAATTGGATTTAAAACAAGAACAGCTCATCCAAGAGGCTTTTGATCACATCATTCAAAATAATCTAGCACAAGCCAAAGTCTATGTTCATCGCGACTACCATTCACGTAATTTGATGGTTACAGAACAGAACAATCCGGGCGTGATTGACTTTCAAGATGCAGTGTATGGCCCAATTACTTACGATGCTGCATCGCTTTGGCGTGATGCCTATATTGCATGGCCTGAAGAGAAGGTTTTAGACTGGGTGATTCACTTTTGGGAAGCTGGAAGAAAAGCTGGCCTTGCAATGCCAGAAGATTTTGGTGAGTTTTATCGCGATTTCGAATGGATGGGACTGCAACGTCATCTCAAAATCTTAGGTATCTTTGCAAGGCTATTTCATCGCGATGGCAAAGATGCTTATCTAAAAGATATTCCCCTCGTCTTGGAATACGCGATTGCAACAGCCAATCGCTATATCGAGTTAAGACCACTTGCTCGTCTTTTGGAATCTACTCGTAGATGAGTCAATTTTCTGCACTTCCGTGTCTTTTGCTTGCTGCGGGTAGAGGTGAACGTATGCGCCCTCTTACAGATGAATTACCTAAGCCATTACTGAAGATTGGTAATCAATCTTTATTAGAAAGACACCTTAACTTACTCAGCAAAGCAGGAATCAAGGAAGTGGTGATTAATCACGCTTGGCTTGGAGAAAAAATTGAAGATGCGCTGGGTGACGGGGCTCAATTTGGCTTACATATTGAATATTCTCGAGAAGGTACCGCACTGGAAACCGCGGGTGGCATTCATAAAGCCTTGGAACTGCTGAAACCAAAGGATTATTTACTAGTCATTAATGGAGATGTTTTCTGTCCCGACTTTCCCATTGAGGCTCTTTTAGAACAAATGTCTACTTTAAGAGTCAATCCTGCAAAACCTTTGGCCTACCTAGTGATGGTGCCCAATCCGATTCAGCATCCCAATGGTGACTTTTATCTACGAGATGGGGTCATTCAAGATAACCCCTCACCTAATGCAGAAAAACTCACCTTCTCAGGCATCGGGATCTATCACTACAGTCTATTCACTCATATCCAAAGTGGGGCATCGGCTAAATTAGCCCCTCTTTTGAGGGAGGCCATGGGTAGAAATCAGATTCTCGGTGAAAAATATCTCGGTCCGTGGCACGATGTCGGTACACCTCAACGTTTACAAGAACTCAATGCGGCATATGCATCAAGCTGAAATTTACCAATCTCGCAGATTAAAACTCTCAGAGCAGATCCGGTCTAAAACGGGTAGCGGTATCGCAATCATCTCAACTGCACCAGAAGTGGCTCGTAGTCGGGATAGTGAATTTCCTTATCGCCATGACAGTGATTTCTTTTATCTCACTGGCTTTGATGAGCCAGGAGCAACCCTAGTAATCATCGTGCAGGATAAGTCAGTTGAGTCACACCTATTTTGTCGTCCAAAAGATCTTGAAAGAGAAATTTGGGATGGGATCCGACTGGGACCAGATGCCGCACCTGAATCGCTGGGACTGGAGTTTGCCTACAGCAACCAAGAGTTAGATACCAAACTCAGTGAATTATTGAGCAGGCATGAAGCAATCTATTTTCGCTTGGCCGAGAATGCGGAATCAGATCGTCGCCTAAGACATTGGATGGAACAAGTACGCAAACAAAGTCGCTCAGGCTTGAATCCACCAACGCAATTTCATGATGTTGATGCGCTGATTCATGAAATGCGCTTATTCAAAGATGCTCATGAAATCGACATCATGAGACGGGCAGCAGCCATTTCGGCACGCGCCCACATTCGGGCGATGCAAGCCTGTAAGCCCGGCATGCGTGAATACCAACTCGAAGCTGAACTCCTTCACGAATTTCGTTTTCACGGCTCGCAAAGCGTAGCCTATAACAGCATCGTGGCTACTGGCGAGAACGCTTGCATTCTCCATTACCGAGCTGGCAATGCACAATTGCAGAGCGGCGATTTATGTCTGATTGATGCAGGCTGCGAACTCGATAGTTATGCCTCTGACATTACTCGCACCTTTCCTGTGAATGGAAAATTTACCGGTCCTCAGCGGGCTTTGTATGAGATCACTTTGCATGCTCAAGAAGCGGCCATTGCAGAAACTCGTCCCGGCAATACTTTTATTCAGCCGCATGATGCTGCTATCAAAGTATTAACGCAAGGACTGCTGGATGAAAAGCTTCTCAAGCTTGCTGAATTGGGCTCCCTAGAAAATGCCATCGAAACCGGTGCCTATCGTCGCTTTTATATGCACCGCACTTCACATTGGCTGGGAATGGACGTTCATGATGTGGGCTCCTACAGAGAGGCTAGCACTCATACCGATAAACCTTGGCGCATTCTTCAGCCCAATATGACTCTCACTATTGAGCCCGGCCTCTACATCAGGCCAGCAGAAGATATATCCGAAGCCTTTTGGAACATTGGCATCCGGATTGAAGATGATGCCGTTGTCACTGCTTCAGGTTGTGAATTGATTTCTCGTGGAGTGCCCGTTAAGGCCGAAGAAATCGAATCCCTCATGCGCCAGTAATCGTGATCCGATGAAAAGCCTTGCTTGCGATATTCTGATTTTAGGTGGTGGTCCCGTTGGTCT
This sequence comes from Polynucleobacter paludilacus, assembly GCF_018687595.1. Classification (NCBI taxonomy): domain Bacteria; kingdom Pseudomonadati; phylum Pseudomonadota; class Betaproteobacteria; order Burkholderiales; family Burkholderiaceae; genus Polynucleobacter; species Polynucleobacter paludilacus. Next base: position 1,479,945 of record NZ_CP061298.1, read on the forward strand.
GGCTTGTGCCGCATGGACTCTGCAAAAGCATCCGGAAGCTCGACTTACTCTCCTCGATCGCAATCCAGGAAACGATCAGGATCTAGGTTCTGCCGATACTAGAGGTATCGCCCTCTCTCACGGCAGTAAGCTTTTACTCGATACGATTGGTGCCTGGCCTAACGAGAGCGCACCCATTCATCAAGTGCATGTGTCTCAAGCTGGCCGCTTTGGTCGCGCTCTGATGACGAGAGAAGAGCTCAAGCAAGATGCGCTTGGTCATATTGTTCGCTACCGAGATATTCATCTGGCATTACGCAATGCGCTGCGCACTCTGCAAAAGAATAGTCAAAATTTTTCTTGGCAACATATTGATGCAGCTGAGGTATTACCAACAATCGAAGCTAAATGCATTGTTCATGCCGAAGGAGGATTATTTAAAACCCAAGATTGGGTTGAATCTGGTCGCGACTACGGCCAAGCTGCATTAGTTGGCCTAGTTGAAGTGGAAACAGCAACCCCGCATATGGCATGGGAGCGGTTTACTTCTGAGGGCCCCTTAGCAGTTCTTCCCAGCCACTATGGCAACAATATTTTGAATCTTGTCTGGTGCGGCTCTCCTGAGTCCACCAAAAAACGGCTTGCCTTAAAGGATGCAGAATTTCTCTCTGCCCTGGAGAGTGAATTTGGCACACGGATTGGGCGCTTTCTTAAAATACAAGATCGTCGCTTTTACGATTTAGGTCTAAATTACCGCAAACAGATTCATCAAGGCAATACCGTTTGGATCGGCAATGCGGCTCAAACCCTGCACCCAGTTGCAGGACAGGGTTTGAATTTGGGTCTGCGAGACGCCTATCTCCTCTCAGAAAAACTCAGCGGCGTATTTGCCAGATCTGCACAAGGAGCAAGCGCGCAAGCAATCGAGCATGCACTGTCTGAATATGCCCAAAGCCGGCAAGTAGATCGAAAAGCAACGATTGGTCTCACGGATATGATGGCCAGAGTCTTTACTTCAAACCTAATCCCCGTCGTACTTGCCAGGGGCCTCGCTTTATCGGCTCTTCAATGGCTTCCACCCGTAAAGACCGCACTTGCCCGTCAAATGATGTTTGGAAGGCGCTAGCAGCCTTTAAAGCAGCTCTATGGTCATTCAAATACAAGCATTAATTTGCCTAAAATTTAGGCAAATCTAGGGACGCCTGTGCTAAAGTTACACCCTTTCCCATCAGCTCAAACTGCCTTTTTAGCCACGTCTAAATACATGAAAATCGGTCCTCATCAGCTCGCCAATCAGCTCTTCGTTGCCCCGATGGCAGGAGTGACAGATCGACCTTTTCGTCAGCTCTGTAAAAAACTCGGCGCTGGTTATGCGGTATCCGAAATGATCGCCTCTAATGCGCTCTTGTGGAATAGTGAGAAGACTCAGCGCCGCGCAAATCACCAAGGCGAATTCAAGCCGATTGCGGTGCAGATTGCTGGCGCTGACCCAGCCATGATGGCTGCTGCTGCCAAACTCAACGTAGATCATGGCGCTCAAATCATTGACATTAATATGGGTTGCCCAGCGAAAAAAGTCTGTAATGTTGCCGCTGGCTCTGCCTTATTGCGGGATGAGCCATTGGTGCAACAAATCATTGAAGCGGTAGTCAAGGCTGTTGGAGTTGGTCCTGATGCAGTTCCAGTTACTCTGAAAATTCGGACTGGCTGGGATCGTGAGCATAAAAATGCACTAGCTGTAGCAAAACTTGCAGAGCAATCTGGCATCTCTATGTTGACTATTCATGGACGTACTCGCGCGGATTTGTATCACGGAGCAGCAGAATATGAAACGATTCAAGCCGTAAAAAATAGTGCACGAATTCCGGTGGTAGCGAATGGTGATATCACTACTCCAGAAAAAGCAGCTCAAGTTTTAAAACTGACTGGTGCTGATGCCATCATGATTGGTCGTGCTGCGCAAGGTCGCCCTTGGATCTTTCGAGAAATCGCGCACTATCTTGCTACTGGTGAAACCTTGCCGACGCCCGAGATTGCTGAGATTCAAGACATCATGAACGAACACTTGCTCGATCATTACGCTTTTTATGGTGAATACATTGGTCTACGTACTGCACGAAAGCATATTGGCTGGTATTGCAAGGGTTTGCGTAATTCTCATCACTTTAGGCAGAAGATGAATACCGCCGATGATTGCAAGACCCAACTGCAAATGGTGAATGATTTTTTTGATGAAATGAAATCTCATTCTGATCGTCTCCTCTTTTTAGAAGCCGCGTAAATTCGCAATTGATTCATGACTAATAAACACCCTATTACTGAGTGCGTTCAAACGCACCTCCAGCACTACCTTGATGATCTTAAGGGCACAGCGCCATCTGATGTTTATCGAATGGTCTTAGAGGTAGTAGAAAAACCCATGCTAGAGATTGTCATGCGTCACGCAAAAGATAATCAGTCTCTAGCCGCTCAATATCTGGGTATTAATCGCAATACTTTGCATAAAAAGTTAGTCGAGCACAAGCTCATTAAATAATCTCTTTTCTTTGAATAAATCCCATGATTCGTACTGCACTCCTCTCTGTTTCTGATAAACACGGCATCGTCGACTTTGCCAAAGAGCTGCATGCTCTCGGCATCCAGCTCATCTCCACTGGGGGCACAGCTAAGCTGCTTGCTGAAAATAACTTACCCGTCATTGAGGTCTCCGCATTAACTCACTTTCCAGAAATGCTCGATGGTCGCGTGAAGACCCTTCACCCGATGGTGCACGGCGGTCTTTTGGCACGCAGAGATTCAAAAGAGCATATGGCTGCCTTGAAAGAGCATGGTATTGGCACGATTGATATGCTGGTTATTAACCTCTATCCCTTTAATCAAACAGTGGCAAAAACAGACTGCACCTTTGAGGATGCGATTGAGAATATTGATATAGGCGGCCCAGCAATGTTGCGAGCTGCCGCCAAGAATCATCAAGATGTCACGGTATTGATCTCGCCGGACGACTACATAGCAGTTCTCGCTGAGATGAAGTCGAATCAAAATCGTGTTTCTTATAAAACTAATTTAGCCTTGGCCAAGAAAGTCTTTGCGCATACTGCTCAATACGATGGTGCTATTGCAAATTACCTATCCTCTTTGGGCGATGACCTAATTCATCAGCAACGATCTTCATACCCAGAGACTCTGCACCTGGCATTCGAGAAGGTCCAAGAGATGCGCTATGGTGAAAATCCTCATCAATCTGCTGCGTTCTACAAAGATCTCCAAACAGTAGATGGGGCTCTAGCAAACTATCGCCAATTGCAAGGTAAAGAGCTTTCCTATAACAACATTGCAGATGCAGACGCTGCCTGGGAATGCGTGAAGAGTTTCTCTACCAGCAATGGTAATAACACTCCCGCCTGCGTCATCATCAAACACGCCAATCCTTGCGGTGTTGCAGTTGCCAGCTCGGCTCTGGAAGCCTATCAAAAAGCCTTTAAGACGGATCCAAACTCCGCATTTGGTGGAATCATCGCCTTGAATGTGCCCTGTGATGGTCCTGCGGCTGAAGCCATCTCAAAACAATTTGTGGAAGTCCTGATTGCGCCCAGCTTTAGCAAAGAGGCTATAGCTATCTTTGCGGCAAAGCAAAATGTTCGCCTATTAGAAATTCCACTAGGCACTGGTTTTAATGCTTTTGATTTCAAAAGAGTGGGGGGTGGCTTATTAGTGCAATCTCCTGATGCGAAAAATGTTTTGCAAAATGAGATCAAAGTGGTTAGTCAGAGACAGCCTACGCCGAAAGAGCTCAATGACATGATGTTTGCTTGGCGCGTTGCGAAGTTTGTCAAATCGAATGCAATTGTGTATTGCGCAGACGGGATGACTCTGGGTATTGGCGCTGGCCAGATGAGTCGCGTAGACTCTGCAAGAATGGCAAGCATTAAAGCTGAAAATGCAGGACTGAGTCTCAAAGGATCAGCCGTGGCGAGTGATGCTTTCTTCCCCTTCCGCGATGGTTTGGATGTTGTAGTTAGCGCAGGTGCCAGCTGTGCCATTCAACCAGGCGGTAGCATGCGTGATGAAGAAATCATCGCCGCAGCCAATGAACATGGCATTGCCATGATCTTCACTGGCACGCGTCACTTCCGCCATTAAGCACGAGATTACTCAATGCGCTGGATAGGAATTGATCCTGGTTTACGGACAACGGGCTTTGGTGTCATTGATGTTGATGGACAAAAATTGATCTATGTTGCCTCGGGCACCATTGAAAGCGGTGATCCTGCCAAAGGTCTTCCTGAGCGCTTAGGTGCTCTCTATGCTGGATTAATCGAAGTATTGGAGACCTATCGTCCAGAGTCAGCTGCAATTGAAGAGGTCTTTCTGAATGTGAATCCTCGTTCTACTTTAATGTTGGGGCAGGCGCGTGGTGCAGTCATCGCTGCTCTCGTTTCTAAAAAACTCCCTGTAGCTGAGTACAGCGCCCTAAGAGTGAAGCAAGCTATCGTTGGAACAGGCCGTGCTGCCAAGCCCCAGGTCCAAGAAATGGTGAAACGCTTACTCCGACTCAATCGTGCCCCTGGCTCTGATGCCTCCGATGCCTTGGGTGTGGCTATTTGCGCCGCGCATCATGCACAAATACCGAAGGTAATCACGGCTGCACTTGCGTCCAAGAAGCCTCTGAAGCCAAAAGCCTAAACAGGTTAAGATCACCCTATGATTGGTCGTATTCAAGGAACCCTCGTCACAGTTCACCCACCGCGCCTCCTGGTAGATTGCCAAGGTGTTGGTTATGAAATTGATGTGCCGATGAGCACCCTGTACCAGCTCCCCGAAGTGAATCAAAAAATTACTTTACTCACTCATTTTCAAGTGCGTGAGGATGCCCAACAGCTCTTTGGCTTTGCGACTGAAACTGAGCGCGAGGCATTTCGACAACTCATTAAGATCAGCGGTGTTGGCTCTAGAACTGCTTTAGCCATTCTCTCTGGGATGAGCGTCAATGAGTTAGCGCAGGCCATCGCACTTCAAGAAGCCGATCGCCTGACTCAGGTTCCCGGCATCGGGAAGAAGACTGCTGAGCGGCTTTGCTTAGAGCTAAAGGGTAAGCTTGCGCCCGATTTAGGAATTGCTAATGGTAAGCCGCAAGCGATTGAGGCAAGCAGCGAGATATTGCAGGCCCTTCTAGCTCTCGGTTACTCAGAAAAAGAGGCACTCTTGGCACTTAAACAAATCCCACCCGACAGCACAGTTTCTGACGGTATTCGGATGGGCTTGAAGTATCTATCTAAAGCTTAAAGCACTACACTTGCAGCATGGCAATTCATACTGACGATCTCAACTCTATTCCTGAAGATTTACCGGAAGGTAATGATCGCATCGTCAGTGGTGCCGCAGGTAACGCCGAGGCGGTTTTTGAAAAAGCACTCCGCCCAAAACAGCTTGATGAATATGTTGGCCAAACTAAGGCTCGCGCCCAACTAGAAATCTTTATTAGCGCCACGAGAGCGCGTCAAGAGGCTCTTGACCACGTTCTGTTATTTGGGCCTCCAGGGCTTGGTAAAACCACACTTGCCCACATCATCGCCAGAGAGCTGGGTGTCAATTTGCGGCAAACTAGCGGCCCAGTTCTTGATAGGCCTGGCGATCTTGCTGCGTTACTGACTAATCTCGAAGCAAATGATGTGCTCTTCATTGATGAGATTCATAGACTGTCCCCAGTTGTTGAAGAAATTCTGTACCCGGCACTAGAGGACTACAGCCTAGATATCATGATTGGTGAAGGCCCTGCAGCACGGAGCGTCAAAATTGATCTCAAGCCATTTACCCTCATTGGTGCGACGACTCGTGCAGGGATGCTTACCAACCCCCTGCGGGATCGCTTTGGTATTGTGGCTAGACTCGAGTTCTACACTACAGAAGAACTGACCAAGATTATTAATCGCTCAGCAAGCCTTCTCAAAGCAGATATCGATCCAGAAGGCTCAGTAGAAATCGCTAAGCGTGCCCGTGGAACGCCACGAATCGCCAATCGGTTATTGCGCCGTGTACGAGACTATGCTGAAGTCAAAGGCACAGGCACCATTACTAAAGCGATGGCTGATGCTGCACTGAAAATGCTAGATGTAGACCCAAGCGGCTTTGATGTGATGGATAGAAAACTCTTAGAAGCCATCATGCATAAATTCGATGGTGGTCCAGTTGGGATTGATAATTTGGCTGCAGCAATTGGTGAGGAGCGTGACACCATCGAGGATGTTCTAGAGCCCTACCTGATTCAACAAGGATATCTACAGAGAACTTCTAGAGGAAGAGTGGCAACCCGTCAGGCTTATGAGCATTTTGGTTTAACGCCACCTAGTGGCAATACCAGCTTAGACCTATAGCTCTAATCAGCTCAGCGTCACTTTTGCAAACTTACGCTTCCCAACCTGCACAATATACGTTCCGGCCTCAATCTTTAATTGCTTATCAGCAATCGTTACGCCGTCAATCTTCACACCGTTTTGTTCAATATTGCGCATCGCTTCAGATGTAGACGGCGCCAATCCAGCAGCCTTGAGGAGGTTGGCGATCCCCATGGGGGCACCATTAAAAGTGACTTCAGGAATCTCATCGGGTACACCGCCCTTGGCGCGGTGATTAAAGTCTTCTAGTGCTTTTTCAGCAGCCGCTTGTGAATGAAAGCGCGCCACGATTTCTTGGGCAAGTAACACTTTGCAATCTTTTGGATTTCTGCCAGCAGCAACTTCCTGCTTCATGAGATCGATTTCAGCCATTGGGCGGAATGACAATAAGGTGAAGTAATCCCACATCAAATCATCCGAGATACTCAAGAGCTTGCCAAACATCTCGCCAGGCGCTTCACTGATGCCAATGTAATTACCTTTGGACTTACTCATTTTCTCAACGCCATCTAGACCCACCAAGAGTGGCATAGTCAATATACACTGAGGCTCTTGGCCATACTCACGCTGGAGCTCACGACCAACAAGAAGATTAAATTTCTGATCTGTACCACCGAGCTCTAAATCACTCTTGAGGGCAACAGAGTCATAACCTTGCATGAGTGGATATAAAAATTCATGAATAGAAATAGGCACGCCGTTGCGATAGCGCTTAGTAAAATCATCGCGCTCCAACATGCGAGCAACGGTATGTTTTGCTGCTAACTGAATCATGCCGCGCGCACCCAGTGGATCACACCACTCACTGTTATAGCGCACTTCAGTTTTGGTAGGATCGAGCACCATACTTGCTTGACGATAGTAAGTCTCAGCATTGACAGCGATCTCCTCTGCAGTCAATGGTGGGCGAGTGGCATTGCGACCCGATGGATCACCGATCATGCTAGTAAAGTCGCCGATCAAGAAGATGACCGTATGCCCTAAGTCTTGCAATTGTCGTAATTTATTCAGAACTACCGTATGCCCCAAATGAATATCAGGCGCCGTAGGATCTAAACCTAATTTAATCCTGAGCGGAGTCTTGGTCACTTGGCTACGGGCTAACTTTTGGACCCAATCGGACTCAACCAATAGCTCATCACAGCCACGTTTAGTCACTTCAAGTGCCGCGAAGACTTCGGGGGTCAAAGGATATTTTTGTTCTGGTTTTGCCATCATACTGATTCGGATGCTGATACAGTTATTTAGTATTTCAAATGTTAAGCATAATTGTCGCATTCCTGAGAACTCGATGAACAAACCGCACTCTCTCTACATTGGCCTCATGTCTGGCACTAGCCTAGATGGGATCGACGCCGTTCTAGCCAAGATCGGACCCAATGGAGAAACGAGCGCCCAAGCAGCCTTTAGCACCCCCTTTGATCCTGAGCTTCGTAAGACCCTGTTTGAACTTCAAAGCCCTGGGGACAATGAACTCCACCGGGAGAAGCAAGCCGGCAATGCATTGGCTTTGGCCTATGCAGAGGCAGTAAGCCAACTTCTCAACAAAGCTCATTTACAGCCATCTGATATTGCTGCGATTGGCGCCCATGGACAAACCATTCGCCACCAACCGCAGCTTGGGGAATTGGGATACACCCACCAAACATTGAATGCCGCCCTTTTGGCCGAGAAAACCGGGATCGATGTCATTGCTGACTTTAGAAGTCGTGATCTCGCTGCTGGTGGACACGGCGCACCTTTAGTTCCCGCTTTTCATGCGCAGCAATTTACATCAACTGAAAATCTCGCCATTCTCAATATTGGCGGTATCGCTAATTTCACACTGCTTCCAAAAAATGGTGCAGTTACTGGCTTTGATTGTGGTCCTGGAAATATGTTGATGGATGCCTGGATTTATGAACACCAAGGCAATTCTTTTGATGAAAATGGCGCATGGGCATCCCAAGGCAAAGTAAATGAAGATTTACTAAGAAAAATGTTGGCTGATCCATTCTTTAAAAAGTTACCACCAAAAAGCACTGGTCGAGATGACTTTCATCTTGAATGGTTAAAAGAAAAATTAGGCGAAGAAAATCACCGTACCGAGGATGTACAAGCAACACTTCTGCACTTAACAGCACACTCTGCTTTAGAGGCTTTGCTACATCATGCCCCGCAAACCCAGAAGTTGATTGTCTGCGGGGGTGGCGCAAAGAATAAAGCCCTCATGAATTTGCTCAAAGTCAAAGCACAACATGTGTTTAAACAGCCTTTAGAAATCGCGAGTAGTGAAGCTGTTGGGATTGATCCTCAACTCGTGGAAGGCCTTGCCTTTGCTTGGCTCGCCTGGGCTCATAAAGAAAAACGGCCGGCAAATCTGCCAGCCGTAACGGGGGCTAAAGGGCTCAGAATCTTAGGCGCTTGTTACCCAGCCTAGTTTCTAAAGATCTTAAGCCGAGAAAGAAGAACCGCAACCGCAAGTGGTGGTTGCATTCGGATTCTTAATCACAAACTGTGAACCATGAATATCTTCTTTGTAATCAATCTCTGCACCAACTAAATATTGGAAGCTCATTGAGTCGACCAGAAGTGTCACACCATTTTTTTCAAACTCAGTGTCATCTTCATTCACAGCATCATCAAAAGTAAATCCATACTGGAATCCTGAGCAACCGCCACCTTGGACGAATACTCTTAATTTGAGGCTGGGATTGCCCTCTTCGGCAATCAGGTCAGCCACTTTTGCGGCAGCGCTATCCGTAAACACCAACGGTGTTGGTGGCTCTGCAAGATCCTGCGCAACTTGGGTAGCAACTTCAGTCATGATGAACTCCTAATTCGAAAGGCAATAGTTCATTTTAGGCTTTAAATCCCCAGTCTGCTGGAAAGGTCTTTAGGGCAATAAGGCAATCTGGGTTAAGCCCATAGTCTCGGGCAAGCCAAACATCAAGTTTAGGCACTGCACACCCTGACCAGAAGCCCCTTTAACCAGATTGTCCTCAACCACCAAAATGACCAAAGTATCGCCATTGCCAGGCCGATGGATCGCAATTCGAAGGCCATTACTCCCTCTTACCGAACGCGTCTCTGGATGACTTCCGGCTGGCATGACATCCACAAAGGGCTCATCCTTGTAGTAGTTCTCATACAGCTTTTGATAATCGACCTCTTTGCCCACCTCGGTTAGACGCACATACAAAGTGGAATGAATACCTCTAATCATTGGGGTGAGATGGGGCACAAATGTCAAACCAATCTGTTCATGACCAGCGATAGCTTTGAGTCCTTGAACAATCTCAGGTAAGTGACGATGGCCTTTAACGCCATAAGCCTTAAAGTTATCACTAGCCTCAGCCATCAAGGTGCCGATCTCGGCTTTACGTCCTGCACCTGAAGTGCCGGACTTCGAATCCGAAATAATATGTTCGCCGTCAATCAGTTGTTTACCACCAGTGGATTTTGGAGAAAGTAGTGGCGCGAGACCTAATTGCACAGAAGTTGGATAGCAACCCGCAAGCCCAACGACCCGCGCTTTCTGAATGGCATCCCGGTTAATTTCTGGCAGGCCATAGACAGCCTCTGCCAAGACATCAGGGCAACTATGCTCCATGCCATACCATTTTTGAAACTCAGCAACGTCTTTCAAACGAAAGTCTGCAGCCAAATCCAATACCTTAACGCCTGCAGCCAAAAGTGCTTTTGCCTGAGCCATAGCAACACCATGCGGTGTGGCAAAAAATACGGCATCACATTCAGTTAGATTAGCATCCTCTGGCGTAGTGAACTTGAGATCAACTCGGCCACGCAAGGAAGGAAACATATCTGCTACGGGCATACCTGCTTCAGTACGCGAAGTAATCGCCTGAATCTGGACTTCAGGATGCTGTGTCAATAAACGGAGTAACTCCACTCCGGTATATCCAGTTCCACCAACGATGCCAACCTTAATCATGCTGATCTCCAATTTCAATAAGCCATAGCTTACTGCTTGATTCTGACAAATACTTTCATTTTAGAAACAAAAAGGGCCGCTTGCGCGACCCTTTCATCAAAACATAGCGACTGAAAGAAATTAGCGCTTACTGAACTGCTTGCGACGACGCGCGCCGTGCAGACCAACCTTTTTACGCTCAACTTCACGAGCATCGCGTGTTACCAAACCTGCTTTAGACAGGGTTGGCTTCAAAGCATTGTCGTAGTCGATCAAAGCACGAGTAACACCGTGGCGAACCGCGCCAGCTTGGCCAGTCTCACCACCACCAGTTACGTTCACTTTGATATCAAAGGTCGTTAAATGGGCAGTAAGAGCCAAAGGTTGACGAGCGATCATGCGGGATGTCTCGCGTGCGAAATAAGCATCGATAGGCTTACCGTTAACAGTAATCTCACCTTTGCCTGATTTAATAAATACACGGGCTACAGAGCTCTTGCGACGACCTGTACCGTAATTCCAATTTCCGTAATTAATAGCCATTTGGGTTCCTTAAATCTCTAACGCTTTAGGCTGTTGAGCCGTATGCGGATGATTAGCGTCGCCATAGACTTTTAATTTCTTGATCATGGCATAGCCGAGTGGGCCTTTTGGCAACATACCTTTCACAGCCTTCTCTAAGGCGCGACCAGGAAAACGATCTTGCATCTTGTCGAAGTTGGTCGTACTGATACCGCCTGGGTATCCGCTGTGACGGTGATAGAGTTTATTCAAGCCTTTAGTGCCAGTAACACGAAGCTTGGATGAGTTGATTACGACGATAAAGTCGCCAGTATCAACGTGGGGTGTGAATTCAGGCTTGTGCTTGCCGCGTAGACGGTGTGCCACTTCACTGGCGACACGACCGAGGACTTTGTCCGTAGCGTCAATCACGAACCATTCACGCGTTACCTCATGGGATTTTGCGGAAAAAGTTTTCATGATTTCTCAAATTGTTATTGTCAAAAAATACTCCAATCAAACTACATCCACTTTGGCCCTGCTTATGTTTGCAGGCTCGCAGATTCAGCAACTTAATCGGCAAAACAATTACCGCTGACAAGTCGGTAATCCAGTAAAGCCTTGAATTGTAACCCAAAAAAAACCCAGGAACGAGTCCTGGGTTGGAATCCACCGATGTTTGGGTGGAGGAGACACTGGGAGGTAAATCGATCTCTTGTATAAGACTGATCACCAATATGGTTATTTGACCATAATTTATGGTGCAATGCAAGAAAATTGATCTAAGTCAATTTTTTGGCATATAGAATATCTACGCGTAATCCCCTTATAATGGCTAAATCATTGATAATATTGATTAATTTAGAAGTTAGGGATCACTAATATGGATTGCACAGTTTCTTGGTTAGGTAATGGTGGTATGGCTTTTTCAGCCGAAACCGGCAGCGGCCATTTACTCAATATGGATGGCGCCCCAGAGGCCGGCGGCAAAAATCTGGCTCCTAGGCCCATGGAGCTGCTCTTGGCGGGGGCGGGCGGATGCTCGGCCTTTGATGTGGTTTTAATCCTACAAAAGGCCCGTCAGGCTGTTTCTGGCTGCGATGTGAAGCTCAAGGCTGAGAGGGCTAACGAAGACCCTAAAGTCTTTACTAAGATTGATTTACATTTCATCGTTACCGGGAAAGACTTGGACCAAACCAAGGTTGAGCGAGCAGTCAAACTCTCTCACGATAAGTATTGCTCTGCTACAGCGATGCTCGCTAAAACGGCTGAACTGACTTACAGCATCGAAGTCCGTTCCGAATAAGTGCAGAGCCAATCGATAAGCCGGATTCTGTCGCCTAGACTCGCGTCTAGGGGCAATCATTCCTCTAGGCCGTTAGTTACCTAACGGCTCAAGCTCCCTACCCGCAGACTCAGCGGGACGCCTCATCGCCTGCTTACTTGGGATTGCTCCGGGTGGAGGTTACCGCGTTTCACCGTAACTAAATACGCTCGTCTCTGTGGCCCTATTCCGCACGTCGCCGTGGATGGCCGTTAGCCATCACCCTTCCCTATGGAGTCCGGACTTTCCTCCCCCTCAATAAAGAGGCGGCGATTGCCTAATTGACTCTGCGCCTGCAGTCTAACGCAGTCAGGAAAAAACGTTTGGAATTAAGCTGAAATGAGAGACCAAGCAACGCTCTCGCCAGCTCGCAACGGAATGATGGTCTCACCACCAAATGGCAGCTCTTGCGGAATGCTCTGAGCCTGTTTTGCTAAAGTCATTTTTTGGGTATTCCGTGGCAAGGAATAAAAATCTGGTCCAAAGAAACTTGCAAAGCCCTCTAGGCGATCGAGCTTACCAACACTATCAAAAGCTTCGGCATACAGTCCCATTGCATTGAACGCGCTATAACAACCCGCACAGCCGCAAGCACTCTCTTTTGCACCCTTGGAGTGAGGCGCACTATCAGTACCCAAGAAAAAACGGGGATTACCACTGGTAGCCACTTCCAATAAAGCAAGTCGGTGCTCTTCACGCTTCAATACAGGCAAGCAATAGTGGTGTGGACGAATACCACCAGCAAAAATAGCATTACGATTCATTAATAGATGCTGCGGAGTAATCGTTGCGCCAATCAAATGTTTTTCATTCGTAGCCGCATCGCGGACATAGTGAGCAGCTTGTAAGGTAGTAATGTGCTCAAAGATAATCTTGAGCTCTGGCAAGTCTTTACGCAAAGGTTCGAGCACACGATCGATAAACACTGCTTCGCGATCAAAGATATCAATTTCAGAATTCGTCACTTCACCGTGAACCAGCAGTGGCATACCCACTGATTGCATCGCTTCAAGAGCAGCATAACAACGACGCAGATCACTCACACCGGCATCACTATTCGTAGTGGCGCCAGCGGGATACAACTTAAAACCCACAATCCCATCCGCCTTTGCCTTGAGCACCTCTTCAGCAGAAGTGTTATCTGTCAAATACAAGGTCATTAGAGGCGTAAAGTTTTTGATCTGCAGAGATGCAAGCTTAGCTTCAATTCTGGAGCGATAGGCCTTAGCCAATTCAACCGTAGTAACCGGAGGCTTTAAGTTCGGCATGATAATGGCACGCGCAAACTGTCTTGCGGTATCTACCAACACGCTACCCATAACTTCACCATCGCGAATATGCAAATGCCAATCATCCGGCTGAGTAATCTGAATCTGTTGTGGGTTGGTCGACATGGTGATGACTTTAAGATTAATTAAGCAAGATGATACGGAAATCATTCACATTGGTCAGAGTGGGTCCAGTTTCTACCAAAGCGCTCAATTCTGCAAAGAATCCATAACAATCATGCGCTTCCAGAAATTGACTGGGTTTAAGGCCCCTGGCTTTACTGGCTTCACGCAGTTCTGGGGTAAACCAAGCACCCGCGTTCTTTTCACTACCGTCAATTCCATCGGTATCGGCAGCTAATGCCGCCAATTGAGAAATATGTCCGGTTTCTGTAAATAAAGAGAGCAAAAACTCGCTGCAGCGACCGCCTCGACCTTTGATGCCAGCAGGAAGGGTTACCGTACATTCACCCCCAGAAATGACCGCAAGTGGCTTGCTCCCGCCATTTTTTTCAATCAGCTCCTTAGCAAGTTTCGCCTGATCAACGCCAACCTCTTTAGCCTCACCAGTAATGGTGTCACCCAGAATGATTGGCTCGTAGCCTTCAGATCGAACATAGTCTGCAGCCGCCTCCAAACTTTTATAAGCTGTTGCAATGACATGATTTCTGACGTGCCCATTTTGTAAATCAGATTCTTTCAGTGTTTCGGGTATCAGCCCTGCTAGGCCTTTTTGCAAATGCTCAATTACTGATGCCGGTATCGCACTTTCATCTAACTGATGCTTCACCAAAATATCTACAGCATCCCGATAGCATGAGTAATCCGCAGCACAAGGCCCGCTTCCAATATCCGCAGGCTGATCTCCCGTGACATCAGAAATCAATAAGGCTTCAACTCGGGCACCGCGTTGCATTGCCGCTCTAGCTAAATTACCGCCCAAGATTGCAGATAAGTGCTTACGAACAATATTCATTTCCTCAATAGGGGCGCCGCATCTTAGCAATGCTTGAGTTGTTGTACGCATGTCCTCCATGCTGATACCAGGCTGAGGTAAGGTCAACAAGCTTGAGCCCCCGCCAGATACCAACACAATCAATACGTCATCCGCATTCAGTTGGTTTACTAATTGGAAAACTGCTTTTGCCCCATCCATGCCCGCTTGATCTGGGACTGGATGGCTCGCCTCAATAATCTGAATATACTCAGTTGGCGACCCATGCCCGTAGCGGGTCAGAACTACGCCATTAATCTCCGTATTGGGCCAATACTGTTTGGCAAAGCGCTCTAAGGCGCTAGCCATTGAGGCGCTTGCCTTACCTGCACCAACAACCAAACACTTTCCTTGTGGCGAGCCATCAGCAAAGATTTTTTCTAGGTATTCGGGCACGATTTGCTGAGGATCGGCGACAGCTAAAGCAGCAGCAAAAGCATTTTGAAGAATGGTTTTTTGATTACTCATCAGAGTATTCTAATCAAGCGTAGCCCGCTCTTGCATTTGCCACATCTCGGCGTAGCGACCTTGCAGCGCTAGCAACTCAGTATGGGTGCCTCTCTCTAGAATCTGCCCATGCTCCATCACCAAGATCTGGTCTGCATGAACGATCGTTGAAAGACGATGGGCAATGATGAGGGTAGTGCGATTTTTAGCTAAACTGAGCAATTCTTCCTGAAAAGCCCGCTCTGTCTTGGAATCTAGGGCTGAAGTGGCTTCATCGAAGATCAGCATAGCTGGCTTCTTCAACAAAGTACGAGCAATCGCTACCCTTTGCTTTTCCCCTCCAGATAACTTCAGACCCCGCTCTCCAACTTGGGTGTTATAGCGATCCGGTAGTCGCTCAATAAAACCGTCGATTTGTGCTGCCCGCGCCGCCTCTTGAACTGCCTCTGGAGTGGCTCCTGGATTTCCGTACGCAATGTTATAACCAATCGTATCGTTAAATAGCACGGTGTCCTGAGGAACAATGCCAATCACCTTACGCAAACTGGTTTGCTGCACATCTTGAATATTTTGGCCATCGATGAAAATCTTGCCTGACTGCACATCATAAAATCGAAACAGCAAACGGGCTAAGGTGCTTTTACCTGCGCCACTCTGACCAACCACAGCCGTAATAGTCCCCGCTGGAATATGAAAGCTCACATCGCGCAGAATCTCGCGCTTTGCATCGTAGTGGAAAGAGACATGCTCAAAGTGGACATCAGGTCCAATCGCATAGTTCTGAATAACTAAAGGCTGTGCGCTGGGAGAGTCGGCAATTTCTTTATCGGTATTGAGTAGCGAAAACATACGATCCATATCCGTCAGGGACTGCTTGATCTCTCGATAAATCACACCTAAAAAATTTAGGGGGATGTAAAGCTGAATCATTAGCGTATTGACTAGGACTAGGTCACCCAGACTCATCGTGCCATTAATAACACCAGAGGTGGCACGCCATAAAATCAGAATCAAGCCTACCGCGATGATGATTTGCTGACCCAAGTTCAGAACGGCCAAGGACTTTTGCGACTTGACTGCCGCTATTTGATATCGAGCTAGATTTTCATCATAGCGTCGAGCTTCAAATGCCTCATTACCAAAATACTTTACCGTCTCAAAATTTAATAGGGAGTCGATCGCTTTTTGATTGGCTTTGGAATCCATCTCATTCATGGTGCGACGGAAATGGGTTCGCCATTCAGTCACAACGACCGTGAAAGTAATGTATAGCACTAGTGCTACCAGCGTAATGAGCGCAAACCAAATATCGTAGGAGTAGGCGAGATAACCAAGAACCAGAATAAATTCGATGAGCGTTGGCAAAATGCTATACAGCGAATACTGAATCAGAGACTGAATCCCTCTGGTGCCACGCTCAATATCTCTACTCACTCCCCCCGTCTGACGTGCCAGATGAAAGCTCAAGGAAAGTGCGTGTAAATGCTCAAACACCTGTAGCGCCACCTTACGCACTGCATTTTGCGTGACCTTGGCAAACAGAGCTTCGCGCAATTCATTAAATAATGAGGCAGAGATTCTCAACAAGCCATAAGCGATGATGAGAGCAACTGGAACAGCCAATAAGGCTTGGCCTGAATCAGCTTTGATATTCAAAGCATCGATCAAACGCTTCATCAAAATTGGAATGCCTAGATTGGCCACCTTCGCCGCAACTAAGCACATCAGGGCAAGAAATACCCTTAAACGGTACTCCAATAGGTAAGGCAGCAGATCACGAATGACACGCCAATCACTGCGTTGCGAGACCGCCAGAGAAGGCTCTGTGGGTCTAGGACCCGATAAATGTCTCATGATGCTTTCGAAGAAAATAAACGCAAAATAGCTTGGCCATTGCTAGGAGAAAAGCATTTAGCGGCAGCGGTAGCAAATGGAAGCCACTGGTAAGCAATGTGCTCTCGGGGTGAAAGCCTAATCGCAACGTCATCAGGCACCTTTAATGAGAACCAGTGTTCGGTATTTTTAATTACGCCGTCTTCGTACTTAAAGCGCCATTGTGGATAGATTTCGTATTCAATATGGTGATGCATATCTTGCAACGCGCCAGGACTTAGCTTATGGACATCGATACCTGTTTCTTCCTGCACTTCCCTGATCGCAGCTTGCCTTAAATCTTCACTAGCAAAATCAATGCTGCCTGTTACGGATTGCCAAAAGTTTTCTCGATCTGCCCGCTCAATCAATAGAACTTCCCCATTCGATTTATAGATGACCACTAAAACCGAGACGGGGATTTTCAAGATTAGACTAGCTTATGCAGTAGGTGCCGCTTGGCGAAGGCGGATGTGTAATTCTCGTAACTGACGCTCATCGACCGGACTAGGTGCCTGGGTCAACAAACATTGTGCCCGTTGTGTTTTAGGGAAGGCAATCACATCACGAATTGACTCAGCGCCAGTCATCATTGTCACAATACGGTCCAAGCCGAAAGCGATACCACCATGAGGAGGGGCGCCGTACTGTAGAGCATCTAACAAGAATCCAAATTTAGCTTGCGCTTCCTCTGGACCGATCTTCAGAGCACGGAATACTTGGCTTTGAACCGCCTCTTGGTGAATACGCACAGAGCCGCCACCAATCTCACTACCATTTAAGACCATGTCGTAAGCCTTTGCCAAGCACTTGCCTGGATCGGTCTCGAGATGCTGCAAGTGCTCATCTTTAGGGCTCGTGAATGGGTGATGACAAGCAACCCAACGGGCTTCAGCGTCATCGTAATCAAACATAGGGAAGTCAACTACCCACAAAGGCTTCCAGCCTTCAGTGAATAAGCCATGTTCTTTACCCCAAGCAGAATGACCAATCCGTAAACGTAAATTGCCGATTGCGTCATTAACCACTTTTTCTTTATCGGCTCCAAAGAAAATAATGTCGCCATCTTTTGCACCTGTACGCTTCAAGATGGCCTCGATTGCAGCATCGTGGAGATTCTTAACGATGGGAGACTGCAAGCCATTGCGGCCTTCGGCAACCGAATTGACCTTAATCCAAGCCAAACCTTTTGCACCATATATCGATACAAATTGCGTGTAATCATCGATTTCACTACGGCTGATCTCGGCGCCTCCAGGAACACATAATCCCACTACCCGACCGCCTGCTTGATTGGCGGCTCCAGAGAAGACCTTGAAATCGACATCTTTCATCAGATCAGTCAGCTCTGTAAATTCCATTGCAACCCGTAAGTCGGGTTTATCTGAGCCATAGCGAGCCATACCTTCTGAATACGGCATAGTTGGAAAAGGATTAGGCAACTCAACATTCATCGTTGTTTTGAAAATGTGACGAATCATATTTTCAAATAAATCCCGAATCTCGATCTCATCTAAGAATGCAGTTTCGCAATCAATCTGAGTAAATTCTGGCTGACGATCGGCACGTAAGTCTTCGTCACGGAAGCACTTGGTAATTTGGTAGTAACGATCAAAACCGGCCACCATCAATAATTGCTTAAACAATTGAGGGGACTGTGGCAAAGCAAAAAATTGTCCATCATGCACACGGGAAGGAACCAAATAATCGCGCGCACCCTCAGGGGTACTCTTGGTAAGCATCGGCGTTTCGATATCAATAAAACCTGCAGCATCTAAATAACGGCGGCACTCCATGGCAACGTTGTAACGCAAACGCAGATTCTTTTGCATTTGTGGACGACGCAAGTCGAGAACACGATGGGTCAAGCGGGTTGTCTCGGATAAATTTTCGTCATCAATCTGGAATGGTGGCGTTACAGATGCATTGAGAATGACTAGCTTATGGCATAGAATTTCAACCTTGCCGCTGACCAAATCGGCATTCTCGGTACCAGCAGGACGCGCCCGCACTAGGCCCGTAATCTGAATACAAAACTCGTTACGCACTTGCTCGGCAAGTCCAAACATCTCGGGGCGATCAGGATCGCAAACGATCTGGACAAAACCCTCGCGATCGCGCAAGTCAATAAAAATCACGCCGCCGTGATCACGACGACGGTTAACCCAACCAGCAAGGGTAACTTCTTTACCAATCAGTGAATCGCTTACCTGGCCACAGGTATGACTTCGCATCGACATAACAATTTCCTATAAATCAAAGAGGTTTTGGTGACTCTAATGCAGTCTTACCAATAGAACTATTTGGCGGGACAGATCCCATTGAAACAATATGTTTCAGTGCTTCTTCAACACTCATATCTAGTGCAATCGTTTGTTCACGAGGCACGATCATGAAGAAACCTGAAGTTGGATTGGGAGTCGTAGGTAAAAAGACATTCACATAGTCTGCACCCAACTTAGTACTAATTTCTTTCGCAGGCAACCCAGTTTGAAACGCAATTGCCCAAGAATCAGCATGGGGATATCGAATCAGCAAAGCCTTACTAAAGGCGTTGCCATTACCAGACAATAAGGTGGTGGAAACCTGTTGAACGCTTGAATAGATAGAGCGAACGATTGGAATGCGATTAACAAATTTATCCCAAATTCTCATCCACCACTGTCCAGCAAAATGAATTGCCAACAAACCCGTAAAGATGACTACCAGAATGACGATCAGAATTCCGACCCCCGGAAGGTTACGGAAATGCTGTAAATCGGATGAAAATTGCTCTGGGAAAACCGCAATAATGGCGCTCATGACGGAACCAAAAACACCGTCAAGTAAGCCTAAGCCCCACGTGATCACCCAAATGGTGACAGCCATGGGAGCCCAAACGAGAATTCCAGCGATAAAGTATTTTTTCATGTTTTTTGCCTAACCACGCATTTTAACGGGTTAGAGGGCCCTAAGGCGAGAGCCTAGTAAATACCGAGGCTAATTAAGAGGATCCCAGCTAAAAAGCCGCCCGCAAAGAGGAGGGAGCCCACAATTAGACGATGGGTCCGGCGCTCTTCCATTAGCACTGCCCTTAAAACCTCCAACTCCCCGTTTTGCTCTTGATGTTGACTTTGGGCCAGGCTATCCGCAATCAATCTAGGAAGGGTAGGCAGAATTTTTGCCCAGGCAGGTGCCTCAGCCTTGAGGCCATCAATAAAGCCTCTCCATCCCAGCTGCTTATCAACCCACTTTTCTAAAATCGGCTTGGCTGTTTTCCACAAATCCAAATCAGGATCGAGTTCGCGAGCTAGCCCTTCTACGTTTAATAACGTTTTTTGTAAAAGCGTTAACTGGGGCTGAATCTCCACCTTAAAGCGGCGC